>JBEKDJ010000183.1:0-12264 GCA_050014415.1 Thermodesulfobacteriota bacterium
CTGATGGAGGAACTTCATCTTATCCTCCCCGAGATGCCGGTCATCATCCTCACCGCTTATGGGAGTATTGAAAGTGCGGTAGAGGCCATGAAAAAAGGAGCGTATAGTTACCTCACCAAGCCATTTGTCCCCCCGGATCTGCTTCTCCAAATCGAAAGGGCTCTGGAGAATCGCAGGCTGATCTCTGAAATCAAAAGACTCAAAGGCCTCTTGGAAGAGAAATACGATTTTCTAAACATAGTGGCTAAGAGCGAAAAGATGCAGAAGGTACTGGGGGTGGTATCTGACATTGCCAGAACGGAATCCACGGTCTACATTTATGGAGAAAGTGGCACCGGCAAGGAGTTGATCGCGAAAGCCATTCATCTTGCGAGCGATCGGAAAGACAAATCCTTCGTAGCCATCAACTGTGCTGCCCTCCCTGAAACGTTATTGGAAAGCGAGCTTTTTGGCCATGAGAAGGGGGCTTTTACCGGGGCACTCCGAAATAAAAAAGGACTCTTTGTCCAAGCTCACGAGGGCACTTTTTTCTTGGATGAGATTGGCGACATGCCTCTCTCGACACAGGCTAAACTTCTTCGAGTCCTTCAGGAGCGAAAATTCTACCCTGTGGGCGGTGAAAGCCCGTCTGAGGTTGACGTCCGAGTGATTGTGGCCACGAATAAAGACCTGGAAGATCATACAAAGCAGGGTCTTTTCCGTGAAGACCTCTTTTACAGGATTCATGTCATTCCGGTTTATCTGCCTCCTTTGAGAGAGAGGAAGGAAGATATCCCTCTGTTAGTAGAACATTTTCTGAAGAAATATGGTCAGCAGATGAAAAAGGAGGTGAAAGGTCTGACTCCCGTGGCGATGCAAAGACTCATGCTTCACGATTGGCCAGGCAATGTGCGGGAGCTAGAAAATACTATTGAATATTCAATGGCCATGACGCACCAGGATGTCATAACCGAAGATCTTGTTCTCCAGACTAAAGGAGTGACCCCATCTCCAGAGCAGTTAAGACCTCTCAAGGAAGCCAGAGACGCTTATGAGAAGGGCTATCTCATCCACCTCCTTGAAATTTGCAAAGGAAACGTGACCCAAGCCGCAAAGCTTGCCGGAAAGTACCGCTCCGATTTCTATGATCTCTTGAAAAAACACAACCTAACCACCGAAGATTTCAAGAAGCCATAACCCCCCCTCATTCATTCCTTAGCACCTGTCTGCTGGCATGACAGACGAATCTGTCCGAAATTCACTTCGCATATAAAACCTATAGAATTTATATGAAATTCCCACTTTCGTTGCTTTTTTCACCCACTTTCTGTGTATGAAAATTCCTTCACAGTATCGGTTCCTAAGAAAAATACTCACAGAAAATCTCCTTTAAAATTAATTATATACATTATAATTAACTCTTGGCACACCTATTGCTATTCAGCCCTAGGAAGGAAACATGAAGATATTGGTTGTGGACGACGACCAGGGCCTGGCTTTTACACTCCAATTGATACTGGAGGAAGAAGGCCATGAAGTTAAATCTGTTACGGGCGGAAGTGATGGGTACACGTCCTACCTATGTTTCAGACCCGATCTGGTCATCACCGACATTCAAATGCCAGAAAGGAATGGCCTCGAATTGATTCAACACATAAGAATGCATGAGCCAATGATCAGGGCAATCTATATGAGCGGGAACCTAGCCGAGTATTCGCTATCCCTTGAAGAAGAGAAGAAAAGATACCCCGTTGGTCTATTAGAGAAGCCTTTCTCCAGAGTTGAACTGATGAAGTTGCTTTCAGAGGTCGCCTGACAAGAGATAGCAGAGGGAATCAACATGGAAATGAGACGGAAGAGTATCTTTCAGAGATCCTTGATCTGCTTTTTGTTCTCCCTGATCATCGCATCCGGCTGGAATCGATCGTTCGCTTCAAGCAAGACGACAGAACTCAAGTCAGCAGAAATCTCCACAATCCTATCGGTATTGGGAGATAAGATGGTGAGTTCGGAATTGGAAGAAAAAATAAAGGATAAGCTATCTACTTTGGAGCCCAAACGAGTCTTACTGATCGCCTCGCTGTCCGAACGGATCGCAAGTGAAAATCGCACGACAGGGGCGGAGATTGCCTTTCTTCTGATCACAGCCTTGATCGTTTTTTCGTGAGTTTATGCAGAATAACCGATCTTCGGTTCTTAGAGAACGTCAGATGAGCATCTTGAGGATAACCTTGTTTAACAAGAGACTTCTTGAAGACATCTTGAACAACTCTGGCCGTATTTTCTATCACGTGGTGATAGCTGCCTTGAGTGCCGTTATCGCTTTGTCTCTTCCTGCGATCGTGGCCTTTGTCGCCAAGAACATCTTGGTTTACTGGGCGATTGTATCAAATGAAAAGACTTTTGTCATATCTGTTGAAATGGTGTTTGGCATATTGCTGATTCTCCTGTTTAACTTCATCAGTTGGAACTTGAAGGACAGGAAGGTGTCCAGGA
Source organism: Thermodesulfobacteriota bacterium (assembly GCA_050014415.1). Taxonomy (GTDB): domain Bacteria; phylum Desulfobacterota; class BSN033; order BSN033; family UBA1163; genus JBEKDJ01. Next base: position 2,476 of record JBEKDJ010000183.1, read on the forward strand.
TGGCCAAAACAGCTGGCTTGATCTTTGTGAGCCCAACAAAAGGATTCTTCCTCCGAAAGAGGATCAAGAAATTGAAGGAGAGGCAGGGCTTTGCCAGGGATGTAATGTTCATTGGTTCGACCGGTTTTCGAACCTTTGTAGATCCCCAGGGGGACCTGCATCAAGTCATCCAGAATTGCCGTGAGGCGAAAATCATGCTCCTGCATCCATATAGCGATGGAGCATCCGCACGGGCCAAAAGTATCCTTGATCCAGATGTTACATCAGAAACCTATGTCGAACAGGTAGAAAGGAGCATCGGTTTTCTTAAAAGGCTCAAGGCAATCCAAAAGAATGTGAAACTCAAACTCTATCACGACACACCCCTGCTAAAGTTGGCTATCCTTGGCGACTACACCTGGATGCAGCATTACCATGTCGGTTTGAATGTCCGGAGTATGCCTGAATATGTCTTCAAACACGACCAAAACACCGGAAGCCTCTACATCCCTTTCTACCAGTATTTCTTGACGCGGTGGAACAACCCCACGATGGTTGAATATGACCTGGACACGGATGAGCTCATCACCAAGGATTCTGTCGGAAATGAATTGAGAAGCAAGTTTGAAGAGACCGTACCTTCATCGGGGAGCTCTTCAAAAACGGGTGGCAGATCTCTTTGAGATGCTGTCGAAATCGAGGAGTGAGTTAGCAATGCCCCAATATTGTATTGGGAAAAATCAAACCGAATAGGAGGAGAAAAATGAGGAAAAAAGTTCGTTTCACTTTGTCAATGGTTTTAGCATTGAGTATCTTTACCATGGTTGGGGGACACAGCGCCAATGCGAACTCGACTGATCAGGACACCTACAACACTACGTAACGTATGGGACAAATGTGAGTTGCACATTCTGCCACACCTCCGCCCCTGCTCTTAATGCCACGGGCAAAAAACTTAAGGATAGTGGCTTCAACTATGCCTCAATAGCACCTGCCCCGGCAGTTACAGCTTTCAACATCCCTGCAACCTCAACGAGTCTTACAGTTTCCATCACCACCTTTACAGCTACCGACAATGTGCCATTGACCGGTTATATGGTCACCGAATCGTCCACACCTCCCAGTGCTTCGGGGACAGGCTGGAGTGTAACCCCTCCGACAAGTTATGCTTTTGCTACCGCAGGGGCAAAGACCCTCTATGGCTGGGCCAAGGATGCGGCTTTAATGTAGGGGATTCCGGAATGAGTAACGGAGGTGGGACCATTACCGGGTACTTGAAAATCTGGAATTGGGATCCGGCAAATAAGTTTCTCCAGGCTGATGGGTATGAACAGGATATGAGCGGCCAGTGGTTTTCAGAACCTTTCAACCTCAATTACCTTGGCGGAAGTAATCAAGACTTTATCTGTTGGTCTCAGGTTACCGGTGATATCACGATTGGTTTCACAGCTCGAATTAAGGGGAATGTGAAAAAAGTGACCAGCAAAACAGGGCAATCTACGGAACAACAACAGCAAGACCTTGTTGGAGCCACATTCAAGACAATGGGAGGTTACTATATTGAAATGAGTAATGAGTCTGGTTCATCAGGAAACTTCGTTGCAGGCATTACGATTGCCGGGAACCTGATCCCTGAGTCGAAAGTGCCGGTTCCAAGCAACACTTGGGTACATTAGACTTTGGTTGGGTAATTCTTTTATCGAGGTAAGGGCAATTCGGGGAGGAGAGGTTCGTCAGACCGGCGACCCTTCTCCCTCGGTTATTTGAAATCCTTTCGTTCTCATCATGGTGCCATTGCTCTCCCTCTAGAAACTGTCTTGGGAGATCTTATCTGTTCCTTAATCCTTTCAAAACCGTTACAAAGAGCGATTGTCCTCTATCGGGCCAAATGCCTTGCCTGTTATCCAAGATTCAAGAGCGCATACTTCAGGTTTCAAAACTGGACACCTAAATAACTCCTCTGCCAAAGGGATAATGATAATAATGAGGGGGGATCTGCTCCGTCCCGGCCGAACAGCAGACGCTTCCCTCATGCCCGAGCCCTTGGGCTTGAGCTCAGGGCTGAAGTTCAGGGCTCTCAGGTTTGGCCCTGCACTTCGATCGACCCAGTGTCCCGAACTTGCTTAAGGAAACATCGCCTCTTTTTTGAAACCTTCAGATTGTTCCATATTCAACATCCTGTTTCTCATTGACTTTTCAGCACTATCCAGTAAAATGATTATAGTACCAATAGGGTGGCGAAGATGATCCCAAGGTATACACGTTCTGAGATGGCAAAGATTTGGACGGAACAGCGGAAGTTCGAGACCTGGCTCGAGATTGAACTCTTAGTCTGCGAGGCCTTGTCTAAACTGGGAGAGATCCCTACAGAAGCAGTCAGAGCGATCAGAGAAAAAGCCTGCTTCGACGCTAATCGTGTGAACGAGATAGAGAAGGTGACGAAACATGATGTCATCGCCTTCCTGACAAATGTGGGAGAATCCATCGGCCCCCTTTCAAAATATCTCCACTATGGTCTCACGTCCTCTGACATCCTCGATACCTCCCTCGCGCTTCTTTTAAAGGAGGCCTCGGAACTGATCGTCCGAGACCTCCATCTCCTCTTGGAGGCGTTGAAGCAGAAGGCTTTCCAACATAAGGAAACCTTGATGATTGGACGATCTCATGGTGTCCATGCCGAGCCCATTACTTTTGGCCTCAAAATGGCCCTCTGGCATGATGAGATGAAGCGTAACTTCATCCGAATGGAGAGAGCCAAAGAAGCTGTAAGCGTTGGCAAGATCTCAGGTGCGGTGGGAACCTTCGCCCACATCCCTCCCTCCGTCGAAGAGTTCGTCTGTTCACGATTGGGACTCAAGCCAGCTTCCATCTCAACGCAGATTGTCCAGCGGGATCACCATGCCGAATTCTTTACCACATTGGCCATTATCGCCTCTTCGATCGAGAAATTCTCCGTGGAAATAAGGCACCTCCAGCGAACCGAAGTTCTGGAAGCGGAGGAATACTTCTCCAAAGGCCAGAAAGGCTCCTCTGCCATGCCTCATAAGCGGAACCCGGTCTCCTCGGAGAACCTCTCCGGTCTGGCACGCCTGATGCGATCCTATAGCATGGCTGCTCTGGAAAACATTCCCCTTTGGCACGAACGGGACATTAGCCATTCCTCGGTCGAAAGGGTGATTGCACCTGATGCCACGATTCTGATCGATTACATGCTCAATCGATTCACCTCCCTCATCGAGAACCTCATCGTCTACCCGGAAAATATGAAAACCAATTTGGAAAAGATGGGAGGGCTCATCTATTCGGAGGCGGTCCTTCTTCTGCTGACAAAAAAGGGCTTTTCGAGGGAAGAGGCCTATAGTGTGGTCCAGAGGAATGCGATGAGGGTCTGGGAGAAAGGGGACGATTTTAAGACCCTTCTTTCCCAGGATGAGGTAATTAAAAACCTCCTCACCCAGGAGGACTTGGAGGCGGCCTTCGACATCCGGGCCCATCTCAGACATATCGATGATATTTTTCAAAGGGTATTTGGAGAATCGTAAGATGAAGAAGGATCAAAAATCACCTCCTAACCTGAGAGAACTCCTCGGGATCAAAGAGCCCTCAGATCGTGGAGGGAAGAAGCCTATTTTGAAGAAAACCCACTTTACAATCTGGTACTTTGTCGTCGCCATTCTCATCATCTTCCTTGTCCAGAATTACATCGTGACAAGAAAGTCTGAAGTTGTCATTCCTTATAGTGAGTTTAAAGACTCTGTGAAGGCAGGAAAGATCAAAGACATGACGGTTACGACAGAATCGATCACCGGAGAGATAGAAACCTCAAAAGGTCTCCAGAAATTCCAGACCGTTCGTGTTGAGGATCCGGATCTGGTGAAAGAATTAGATGCCCAGCATATCAAATATACTGGTAAAGTGGAGAGTAAATGGCTGACCAATATCATCGCATGGGTTTTTCCGGTCATCTTGATCATTTTGTTCTGGAGGATCTTCCTCTCTCGAATGGGACCGGAGACCGGCGTGATGTCATTTGGAAAGAGCCGGGCGAAAATTTATGCGGAGAAGGAAAAGAAGGTGACCTTCGCCGATGTCGCAGGGATCGATGAGGCCAAAGATGAGTTGAAAGAGGTTGTAGAATACCTCAGAAATCCTGGGAAGTTTCAACGCCTCGGTGGAAAGATCCCCAAGGGAGTCCTCCTCGTAGGGATGCCGGGGACAGGCAAGACCCTGCTGGCTCGAGCGGTGGCTGGAGAGGCCAATGTCCCCTTTTTCTCCATCAGCGGTTCCGATTTCGTGGAGATGTTTGTCGGGGTGGGGGCAGCAAGGGTTCGGGATCTCTTTGCGCAGGCGCAAAATCAGGCTCCCTGCATCATCTTCATTGACGAATTGGATGCCCTCGGTAAGGCCCGGGGAATCAATCCCATGGGCAGACACGACGAACAGGAGCAGACCTTAAATCAACTCCTGGCGGAGATGGACGGTTTCGATCCTAACACCGGGGTCATCATCATGGCAGCCACCAACCGGCCTGAGATCCTTGATCCTGCCCTTCTCAGACCCGGAAGGTTCGACCGACATGTCTTGGTTGACCGGCCTGACATCAGCGGTCGGGAGGAAATTCTGAAGATCCACACCCGAAGCATCAAACTTTCTCCTGAGGCCGATTTGAAGGTCATTGCTTCAAGAACTCCTGGGTTTGTGGGTGCAGACCTCGCTAATATCGTCAACGAAGCCGCCCTTCTTGCGGCTCGTAAGAATAAGGAATCGGTGGAAATGGCCGACATCGAAGAGGCCATTGACCGCGTGGTGGCAGGACTGGAGAAGAAGAGCAGGTTGATGTCGAAAAAGGAGAAGGAGATCGTGGCCTTTCATGAATCCGGTCATGCGATTGTAGCCTCCCTTCTGCCAAATGCTGACCCTGTGCGGCGAATCTCCATTATCCCGAGAGGGATCTCAGCATTAGGCTACACGCTTCAATTGCCCACAGAGGATCGATATCTGATGACCAAAACAGAGCTCTTGGATCGCCTGACCGTGCTGTTGGGAGGGAGGGTGGCTGAGGAGATCACTTTTGGAGAGATCTCGACCGGCGCTCATAACGATCTGCAACGGGCCACGGACATCGCTACTAGCATGGTAAAGGAATACGGGATGAGTGAGAAGATGGGTTACGTGACGTTTGAAAAGGAGAAGAAACCCCTCTTTCTTCCCTCCTCTCTCCTCTCTTCGAGGGAATATAGTGAGGACACGGCCAGACAGATCGACGAAGAGGTAAAGAAAATTGTGGATGGGAGTCATAGCAAGGCAAAAGAGATCCTGACAGCGAAGAAGAATGAATTGGGAAATCTCGCCCGTCTCTTGTTGGAAAAAGAGGTGGTTGAGGAGACGGATCTGAAGAAGATTCTCCAATCGTCAGAAACAACGGCATGATAAAGAAAATCCTCAGACATCTTCGAACGAAGATCTTTGCAGGGATCCTGGTAACCCTGCCCCTTGGGATCACTTTCCTGATCTTGAAGTTTGTCTTCAACACACTCGATAAGATCCTGGGTCCTCTCATACCAGAGGTACCCATCTATCTTTTCCATCGACTCTTCTCCCTTCCTGGATTGGGGATCATCAGCTTTTTCCTCATGCTCTATCTGGTGGGTCTGATTGCCGCCAATGTCATGGGTCGCAAGCTGGTGAGTTGGACAGACAGCCTCGTCAAGAATATTCCGGTTGTGAAGAATATCTACCTCTCCTCAAAACAGCTAACCGATGCCTTTTCGTCCACACGAAAAGGCTCCTTCCGCCAAGCTGTTTTTGTAGAGTTTCCACAGGAGAGAAACTTCGTTCTCGGGTTTGTGACGAATGAGTTGATCGATCTCGACCACCAAATGATGGTGACCGTTTTTGTCCCCACAGCCTTCGTTCCACCCCAGGGTTTTCTTCTCTTTCTTCCAAAGGAAAAGACCTTCCCTTCTCGTTTGACCATCGAAGAAGCGATCAAGGCCATTATGTCGGTCGGGATCGTCACCCCCCATGCTCTCTCCGTTGCATTTTCAGGGGCGAAAGCTGAGAAAGAAAAAATTGAAAATCCCAAAGGGGTGGATTATCTTAATCCAGAAATTGAAGGAGGTCCTTGATCATGCCGGCAATCACCCTTCTCATTGCAGTGGTCGCTCTCATCATTTCCATCCTCGCCTATCAGCGCACGGGGGGAACCGCAGATCTGAAGCGCCAATTGGAGTCCGCCACCTCTTCCGTTGATTTAAAGAAACAGGTGGAGGCGTTAATCGCCGTGACTGACTCCTTGCGGGATAAAACCGCCGATGCCCTGGATCGACTGGAGAAGGCCATCCGAAAAACAGACGAAGGTGAATAAACTCCAGGTTGAAGTCTGGATTCGATACGTCGATGGACTCACTATGATCAGACACCTCTTCCTGAGCTTGTCGAATAATGGCATTCAGCAATTGAATTGGAAAGACTCCGGTGCCCGAAAAGTTTAAACCCATCGCCGCCTGGCTCACCACCTCTGGAATCAAGATCGTTGGGATTCTGGTTGCCCTCATCATCCTCTCCCAGATGTCCCGGTGGATCAGAGGATGGCTGGAGAAATTTGTCCTGGAGAAGGATCCCCTCTTAGCAGCAGAAGCAAAGAAAAGGGCATACACCTTAGGCAACATTCTCCGACATGCCTTTCTCATCGTCATCTCTTTCATTGCCATCTTAATGATCCTAGGTGAGCTGGGAATCCAGCTCGCACCCTTATTGGCTACCGCTGGCATCGGAGCTGTTGCAATTGGGTTTGGAGCTCAGAGTTTGGTCAAAGACGTGATCAATGGTTTCTTCATCATCTTGGAGAACCAGTATCGGATTGGCGACGCAATCGAGACGGCCGGGGTATCCGGTCTGGTTGAATCGTTGAGTTTGAGAAAAACGGTTCTGAGGGACTTAGAGGGAAGAGTCCACACTATCCCCAATGGCGAGATCAAGGTCGTGAGCAACCTCTCCAAGGAATGGTCCCGCTCGGTCTTGGACGTCGGCATTTCATACCGTGAGAACATCGACGAGGTGATCGACCTCCTTTCCCAGATTGGAAGGGAATTGGAGACAGAAGAACCTTACAAGAGTGCCATCCTCGAGCCCCTGCAGATTTTGGGTTTAGAACAATTTGGAGAATCCCAATTGGTCATTCGAATGATGGTGAAAACCGTACCTCTAAGACAGTGGGAGGTGGGAAGGGAGTTGCGGAAAAGAATCAAAAAAAGATTTGATGAAAAAGGGATTCAAATTCCGTTCCCCCACCGAGTCTTACTTTGGGGAGACACAAATCAAGGGGAATCAAATTCCAAATACCAAAACCCAAATGTCAGATGAAGAGCACAAAATCTAAATTCCTGCCTAATGGAGACGGACAAATGGTAAATGAATTTTTGAAATTAGGATTTTGACATTTAATATTGATTTGATCTTTGACATTTGTCATTAAATTTAATTTCTTGAATCGGAATTGAGGCATAAATGGATCACCCCTTACGTGTTCTTTTTGTAACTTCAGAGGCTGTCCCTTTTGCTAAGACAGGCGGACTGGCAGATGTGGCAGGCGCGCTCCCCAAGTTCCTCCAAGCGCTGGGATGTGAGCTCAAGGTGATCATGCCCTATTACCGGATGGTCAAGGAATCCGGATATCCCATTCAAGGCCTGGGTGAGGAGATCGAGGTCCCCATGGGCGATGAGGTTCTTAAGGCCGACATCTATCAAGATCAACTGAACCAGGAGATTCCCTTCTATTTCATCGGCCGGGATGAGTTCTTCGACAGGAAGTACCTTTACGGCACACCGAAGGGCGATTACTTCGATAATGCAGAACGTTTCATCTTCTTCTCGCAGGCAGCGCTCCGCCTCTGTCGGCGCATGGAATACGCTCCTCAGATTATCCACCATCACGAATGGCAAACCGGTTTGATCCCTGCCTATCTCAACTCGATCTACCGGAACGATCCCCTCTTCTCTCGTACTGCAGTTGTGTTCACCATTCACAACATTGCCTACCAAGGATTGTTTAAGAAAGCAAAGTTCTCGTTGACCGGTCTTCCGATGGAGATGTACAATCCCGAGGGAATCGAATTCTGGGAAAGGATCAACTTCATGAAGGCGGGGATCGTCTATGCCGACGTGCTCAATACAGTAAGTCGGAAATATAGCGAAGAGATCCAGACCCCTGAATATGGCTATGGATTGGAAGGAATCCTGAAAAAGAGGAAAGAGGACCTTTATGGAATCCTCAATGGGGTGGACTACCAGGAGTGGAACCCCTCTCATGACCCGCACTTGGTTGCTCCCTATGACCTGGAAAATACGTCCGGGAAGAGAGAATGCAAAAGGGATCTCTTGAACGAATTCCAGCTCCCTTCTTCTCTTTTGAACTCTCCTGTCTTGGGGATGATCTCTCGACTGGCCGATCAAAAGGGATTTGACCTTTTGGCCGAAATCTTAGAGAGACTCTTCTCCCTCGATATCGGCTTTGTCCTCTTAGGAACGGGGGAACAGAAATACCACGACCTCTTCACCGAGGTTGCTCGCAAATATCCTCAAAAAGCTGGAATCCGGATCACCTATGACGATCGATTGGCTCATAAGATCGAAGCCGGATCGGACATCTTCCTCATGCCTTCAAAATATGAGCCTTGTGGTCTGAATCAAATCTACAGCCTGAAATATGGGACGATCCCTGTGGTGCGCGCCACCGGAGGACTCGATGACACCATCGTGAACTACTCCGCGGCGACGCGAAGGGGAAACGGGTTTAAATTCATCCACTATGACGCGAAAGAATTCTTGAATCAGATCGAGGTTGCCATCGGTTTTTATTCTAAGCCGGAACATTGGAACCAACTCCTCCACAATGCGATGTCTGAGGACTTCTCCTGGCAAAGGTCGGCAGAGACCTACCTTCGACTCTATCGAAAAGCCTTGGAGAAGAAGGGCATCGTGTTCCCCCAATCTCCCCCTGAAATGAGGGAAAGAAGAGATGAATGATTTCTATCAAGGAGGTCAGAATGGGAAAACGGCAATGGTGTGTCTTGATGGGAGGGCTCCTAATCTCATTCCTTCTCACTCATCCAACCCTTCTCCACTCCAAAACACCTCTTTTGAAAGATCTTAGCCACCCGCGGCTCATCGAGACCGCGGAGTTGGCGCCCCTTACCAGCCATCCTTCTGTTCGCATTGTGGACATGCGGACATCACTCTCTGACTATCTCAAGGCTCACCTGCCCAATGCGGTCTATCTTCATTTTGGAACCCTCCAAGCTCCAAGAAATGGCATTCCGGTTCAAGGCCTCGATCGGATCTGCTTGGAAAGGATATTAGGCGAATACCTGAGTATCTCCAATGATATGTGGGTGATCCTCTATTCGGAAAAATCAAACCCCAATGCGACGTACCTTGCGTGGACCCTTGACTTCTTAGGTCATAAGAAAGTAGGGATCGTGAATGGTGGTTGGGAGAAATGGGCCTTCGATAAGCTCCCGATCACTCAGGATTATCCCCACCTCTCGCCCAAGAAATTTTTTGGGAAGGTCATACTCGAGAGCTCAGCTGACAAGAGATGGGTTCGGGATCGGCTTTTTGCAAAAGATGCCGTGATTGTGGACGCACGGCCGGCAAAGCAGTATAGCGGTGAAGAGGGCGAAGAAACTCGAAGAGGTCATATCCCCGGCGCCAGGGACATATGGTGGGAAACGACTGTGGAAGGGGAGGAGATCAGGACTTGGAAAAAGAAAGAAGATCTGGAAAAGCTCTTTGCCGAATCTGGAGTCG
>JBEKDJ010000184.1:0-8835 GCA_050014415.1 Thermodesulfobacteriota bacterium
GTTTGCCTACCCTAGTTTTTCGAATCAGAAGGGTGAGCACTGATAGTAGACAAAGGGCAATGACGAAAGTGATCACTCTCTCTCTGGATAGACTGACACCTGCAATGCTGATGATACCTGGGAGTATCGATGGAACGCTTTTTACATAAGCCCCCACGGTCACATCGGCGATAGCCTGTAAAATGATAATAAGGGCTAAGGAAACCATTAAGGTACGGTTGAAGTCTCCATGAAGAGGGCGAAAAAGAAGCCTTTCGAGGAATAAACCAAATAAACCTACCACTAAAGCAGACATCAGGACAGCGGCCCACGGGGATAATCCAAACGCTGCTCCCCAATAATAACAAACATAACCCCCGACCATATAGATCACGCCATGCGCAAAATTGAGGATTTGCATCAAGCTAAAGATCAGGGCAAAACCACCCGCTACTAAGATATAAACCGACGCTAGCACCAAACCATCGATGACTGTCTGAACAATCGTCTCCACGCTGACCCTATCCCTCTCAAGAAATGATGAATAGCTCCTGTCTGGTTAGGAGCCTATCGACCTATCCCCATCTATGCTTTTCGATAGGCTCCTAAGACAGCCATCCCTTTTCATTATGGGATGTACACATTATGGGATGTACACATTGATCCATTTGATGTGCTTGACTGTTCCATCGGGAAGAACCTCCGTAATTGCCACCGGAGCGCATACCGAGTTCTTAATTCCGTATGTTTTCAGTCCACCCATCTTTCCAGGCCCGTAAACAGTTTTGAGGGTTTCCATTTTCCTCCATGAATTAGCCACCTCGGTTGTATCAAGGCTTTGAGCTTTCTCAATGGCTTGTGATACCACCCACACCCCATTCCAACCCCAAAGATTCCACTGGTGAAATTTCCCTAATTTAGCTTTGGCTGTTTTGATGATCAATCTCATCTCTTCTGTGAGTTTGGGATCATCTGAGTCCTGACTCCAGCCATGGGTCCAGAAGGGAGCCACTAGATTTTTACCTGCTATCTCGGCAATATCATACGGACAATCATAACAAGTCATTAACACCGGACCCTTGAAGCCCTTTTCCCGTGCTGCCTTTACCATCGGTCCGGTAGCCTGTTCGTAACCATTTACCATACATAGGGCATCCGGATGAGAAGCTAGGGCTTTTGTTATCACCGGATAAAAGTCTACGGTGTCGTGCGGCCAAGGTACAGATCCTGTCAGTTTAAGCCCCCGCGACAGACCTTCCTTCTCTGTCAGTGGAATAAGATATTTTTCGGCACCATCAGCTGGAGTAGTAATGGAAAAAGTTTTGATTTGTGGGTATTTCTCAAGCAGATAATCCAGAGATGGCGTAATTCCGTCGATAGAACCCGGATTCACCTTGAATGTATACGGGGTATTGACATTTATTTCAGCTGGTGTCTCACAAGAGTAGTTTACACCACGGATGACCTTTGCTGGTTCAGTTACCGCCCCAGCTGCAATATTGATGTACGGGATGGCCGCCCCAAGGATGAACTTCACCTTATGGTCATAAACCAGCTTCTCAGCAGCAGCTTTCGCACCTTCAGCAGTTGTTTTGTTGTCCTCAACGACAGCCCTGAGCAAATATTTCTCTCCCTTAATCGTGATGCCACCCTTCTCATTCATCCACTCCACTCCCATGACCACCCCATCTCGGAAATGAACTTCAGATGCAGCGGCGAAGCCAGTCAGAGAAGCGTTGACGCCAATATCTATAGTCTTTTGGCCAAAAGCCGCAGCGGGTAGTATGACAACCAACATCATTAACAAGACACTTATAAATAGCTTCAATCTCCCGGTTTCCATCTTAGCCTCCTTTTCTGTTCTTAGTTGACTCTTGAATCTAAAGTCCGCTGTCCAATTGCTTACTTCCTAGACCATCATCACCTCCCTCTTTTATAGACTACATTCGACAAACGCCAAGTAGACAGCCTTGATTGGCGTATCCGCCCAAAAAGGATTTTCCCTCCGCTCTTTCGCACCCAATCCTTAGGAAAGCCACAGACCCATGCACCTTCTGCATTACCTTATCTCCCTTCTATTTCACTCAAACGGAAAACAAGTTCGATCATTCGACCGGGTTTTATACTCTAAATTCCTTATTAGATTTAACTGGGATCCTTAAGTTCATACCCCCCGGACACATTCAATGCGACACCTGTAATATTGTCCGCCTTGCACAAGAAGGCAACGGCTTGAGCAATATCCTCAGTAGTCTGTGGCCTTTTCAGAAGTGTATTTTCTAAAGAGTAAGTCTCAACAACCTGATCAGGGGATACGCCCATCAGGGGGGCGAAAACCGGGTTTAGGTGATCTTTCCACATATTGGTTTCAACAAAGCCGGGACACACGGCATTGACTGTGATATTGTGTTCTCCCAGGCCCTTGGCCAGAATCTGGGTCAATCCAGTAACCGCCATTTTGGAAAGACAATAACTCAAAAATCCGGTTTGTGGTCTGATGCTCCCAATGGAAGACATATTGACAATTCTCCCGCTCTTTCTTTCGATCATACACGGCATCACCGCCTGGGCGCAGAGTAATTGTCCTTTGAGATTAACGTTAAAAATCTTATCCCAATTCTCAGGAGTGAGTTCATCAGTAAATGAGGCCATGATAATGATACCTGCATTATTCACTAATACGTCAATTTGACCAAAGGCATCAATCGTTTCTTTAGCCATGCGTTTGGTTGTTTCTGCAGAAGTCACATTAGCTTCAATAGCTATTGCTTCGATTCTAAACTTCTTGACCTCATCTAATACCGGTCTTATTTGACTTTCCTTCAAGTCGACCAGACCAATCTTCATTCCTTCTTTGGCTAATTCCAAAGCCACACCACGGCCAATCCCCCGGGCTGCGCCCGTCACAATCGCAACTTTACCTTTCAAATCCACTTTCTAAACCCTTTCTGATCTTTTCTATCGAGGTGATACCAGAATTTTGATATGTCTTTCTTTGCTATTAATGAGCTCCTTGAAGCCCTGTTCGACGATGTCGTCCAGCCTTATCTTATCCGTAATCAAAGGTTTGGCCTGCATTCTTCCATCTTTCAAATATGAGAGAACAGAAGGGAATTCAAAGTCATGGCCAAAAGAACCAATCATCTGCTTCTCAAAAGCCACAGCTAAGGTCATACCGATTTCAACAGGTTTTTCGAATACTCCGAGAATAACTGCCTTTCCCCCCCGGCGGATGGCATCTACTGTCGTATTCAATGTCTCTTGGATTCCAACACATTCAAACGCAATATCTGCGCCAACGCCATCCGTTTCCTTTTGTACCTCTTCAAGGACATTCGCTTCTGTGGGATCTATGACTATATCAGCGCCTAGTCGCATGGCAAGCTCTTTCCTGGCCTTCAAAACTTCAACTACGAAAACCTTTCTCGCCCCTGATATTCTTGCAGCTTGTATCGTTGACAACCCAATGGTACCTGCCCCGACTACCACAACATTATCACCAGGTTTGATTCCACTTTTCCTTAAGCCGTGCAGTCCGACAGCCAGCGGTTCTGTCAGGGCTGCTTCATCGGAAGGAACACCAACGGGCACTTTGTTAATCGTTAGGGAGGGTACAATGATGTATTCTGCAAAGGCACCATCGACCATCAACCCCCTTGCGGCGAGCATATGACACAATCCAGGTTGCCCTCTTTTGCACCAGTAGCATTTACCGCAGGTTAATCCAGGCCAAGGCACCACAATTTCTCCCACCTCGATCCCCTCCACGCTTTTGCCGACTTCTGCAACCTCTCCGCTGAATTCATGGCCCATTATGAGCGGAACTTTTTTACCTGTCAAAGGGTGGGGCTCGACAGGAAGAAAAATAGGACCCGCATTATATTCATGCAGATCCGTGCCGCAAATCCCGCACCAATGGATCTTGATCTTTACCTCTCCTTCACCGGGTTTCGGCTCCGGAACATCTTTTATTCTCACATCGTTTCTGCCATACCAAACAGCTGCTTTCATTACCTTCTCTCTCGTTGTTTTGGTTTCGAGTGATCCGATATAGAAGCATTCACATGTTGAAGCACAGGAAAAACTGGACCAGAGACTTTAAACCAACCTGCGGGGTAGCTCCATTTCTTATATTAGAACTTGCCATGATTTATGTTCCCTAATCACTGATCTTCCATCTAGTTTTACCGCTCAAATAGTGGCCTGTCTTACGCCTTTTCTTTTCATATCACTCGAGCTGCTTCAGCTCCTTCATGAGTAGCTTCATAGGCTGTGCGTGGCTCTTTCGCATCTCCAATAACATAGACTTCAGTTACCTTACCTTCGAGTTTCTTGGCTAATTCATCAACCGACTTCGGTCCCATCGCTGCAATAATCTGGTCTATCCCATTGATTGTTCCCTCTTTGCCATCAATAGTAACTACTACCCCACCATCGATGATCTCTTTAACCTCGGCACGAGTCAATATCTTCACTCCATAACGAAGTAATCTAGGTATCAGAAGTTGTGCCACCAGCAGTGGTATACCTGTGAGTATCCCGATCTCTGGCATCATTTCCACTATTGTCACTTGTTTGCCTCGTTGAGCCATAAAATCAGCTACTTCAGTGCCAACTCCGCCACCACCGAGTATGACCACCCTATTACCCATACTGACCTTCCCAGCCAGAATATCCTCCGCAGCAACCACTTCTCCTTTATCTGCACCTGGAAGATTTGGGATTTGAGGAACTGCCCCGGTGGCTATGATCACCGCATCCGGACTCATTTCCTCAACCAATTCAGGGGTAACCTCCTTGCCGGCCTCCACCTGGACACCCAGCTTGCGAACCTGACTTACAAGCCATTTAATAGCCAACGTGAATTCCTGTTTGAAGGGTGCGATGCTCGCCAAATTAAACCGACCACCTAACTTTTCTTCTTTTTCGAAGAGCGTAACCCGATGGCCCCTTAAAGCAGCGATCCTGGCAGCTTCAAGCCCCCCTGGCCCCCCACCAACGACCAGAACCCTTTTGGGAGCTTCGGCCAATCTAGTCTCCATCTCTGCCTCCTTTTCCATTCCCGCAGCCGTATTGTATATACAACAGGCGGGCGCTCCCTCAACTATCCCCCTGTTGATGCAACCCTGGGTGCAATAAATACAGGGCCTGATGTCTTCCCAATCTCCCTCACGAACCTTTGTCGGCCAATCAGGGTCACAAATAAGCTGTCGCCCTATAGCCACTAGATCAGCCTTTCCTTGTTCCAGAATCTCTTCAGCTACTTCGGGACTTTTAATCTTACCCACAGCGATGACTGGTATGTTTACAACCTGCTTAATGGCGGCAGCATCATCAGCAAGAAAACCTTCACGAATCCCATAGGGCTGGATGAGTGCCCAAAAGCTCTCATAAACCCCGCCCGATACATGGAGGTAATCTACCCCTGCTGCCTCGAGAATACGAGCAATTTTCTTACTCTCCTCTATGGTACGTCCATCGGGTACGAACTCATTACCGCTATATCGAAAGCCTATTGGGAAGTCTCCGCCCACTTCACGCCTGATGGTTTCAATGACCTCCAAAGGAAATTTCATTCTGTATATCAAATCACCACCATAGGCATCGTGTCGCTTATTAGTATATGGCGACATAAATCCAGAGACTAGATAGCCATGTGCCCCATGGATCTCCAGTCCATCAAAACCGGCTTCCTTTGTTCGTATAGCTGCTTTGCCAAAATCCTCTATGATTTGTTCAATGTCTTCAACGGAGAGCTCCTCCGGCACTTCGTGAGTTTTCGGTTCGTAGACAGGACAAGGGATAGCAGAGGGGGCTACCGGTAGCTGGCCTCCGGTAAATGCTTTACATGTCTGCCGCCCAGCATGGCATAATTGTAAGAAAATCTTCGTCCCATAAGCATGAACCGTTTTGGTAAGTTGTTTAAAGCCCGGGATGAAGCTATTGTCCCAGATGGCGAGTAAATTGGGCCCAGACTGACCACGTTGAACAATGGCAGTTGACTCAACGATGATAAGGCCAGCCCCTCCTTTAGCCCTTGTCTCATAAAATCTGATATGGCCTTCTGTGACCCTGCCGTTTGGTTCTGCTTGGCCCAAAACCAGTGGCGGTAGGACGATTCTGTTCTTGACCCTTACACTCCCGATATTGGTCGGGCTAAACAACTTCCTGGGTATCCTGATTTCGCTTAGCATTTCTTATCCTTACTCTCAAAGAGTATTCCTGAAAATTGAGTTCAAAAATACAGGGAAAAACTCAACCTAATTAAAGAATTCCTAACAGATTCTCATCGAATTCAAATACTTAGACTTCATCTTCCACATAAATGCCGAAAAACTTCAATTTTTCAAGTGCCGTTACTGAATGTTCCAATCGAGCATTAAAAGCACTGCTATCCCCAGCTTCCATAAAATAGGATTGACCATTCAGTTTCAACTCGGCCTTTCCTTCGATATTATAATTGTATTCAATGCCCTGGTTGGTATGAGGATCTATTCTTTTGCCTTTCTTCAGTTCTCCATACGTCACCACAATATTGTTTTTTATCATATTGCGGGGACCAACTATTTTGATCCTTAACATCGGACTCGATATAGACCTTTGGTTTTTTCGTTTTATGAAAACAAAAGGTCTTTCCTTCTCCCCAAAAAAAGAATAGATCGATTTTTTGAGATGTTGAGCTATTTCAGAAAGCAGGACGACTGAAGGACTGCTCTTCCCGGTCTCAATCCTCTGAAGGGTAATGGGACTTATTCCCACCTTTTTCGCCAACTGGTGTAAAGTCAACCCACTCTTTTTCCGCTCCATTCTAATTCTTGTTCCAATTTCTCGCGTTTTCATTTTGCGTTTAGTACCATACCTTTTATTTGTTGTCAAGAGGTTTTTATCAAATTTGATAATATTTTTAAAAAAATGATATATCTCAAAATTGGGTAGTGACCTTATAATTCATTGCTCATTACTTCCATTGATGCTATTTCCTCTTCGGAAAGGAGGGAAGGATGGCGAAGAAGGCAAAGCAGAAACATGGTCAAAAGATTCAAAGACGTCCGGACGCATCACTCCCGTTGTTTACCTCCATTCTCTCCCGCATCATGCGGATGTCCTCTTGAAGCTCTTTGGCCAATGGCAGAGGCCCAAACCTACAGGATCAATAGGGCAACCTTGCAAGTCACGCCGTGCCGTGTTCCCTCTTCTGGTCTGCGCTATGCCCTGGTCCACAAGGATTGTCAGAGAGGACGGGTGGTCAAGGTAACGCGAAGCATCGTCTTTGGTAAAAGTCACACCGTCGAAGGTCAAGCTGCTTTGCTCGGGCGAATAGTCAGAAAGGGGCGAAGCCAGATCTGCCATGATTGGGAAAATGAAAGGATCCAACAATAGATTTCGGAAAAAAACCTAAAATATCAGTAGAAGAACACCTCGGCACTCACCTTAAAGGAATGGATAATGGCGAAAAGAAATGGTATATCAAAGCAGTGAAAAATCGGAAGAAGAAGGATGATGAGGGTTAAACAAAATCCTATTGCCGGATTTTGAAGTAGCGATGCGAGATAAGGCCACCCAAGGGTCGGGCACAGTTAAGCAGGTTCAGGAAGTGTCTGGTGTCTACCAGATCCGCGTCAACCTGCCCATACCCGGAACGAAAGTAAATATCTATTTCGTAGAACAGCCGACCCCCACCCTGATCGATGCCCCGCCAGAAGGGAAGGTTTTCCTTGATGAGCTCGAAGCAGGCCTTCGTTCCATCGGTCATTCTATTAATGATATACGAAGAATTATTGTGACACATCCACACTTCGACCATTGTGGTTCTGCCAGGACCATCAACAAAAAATACGGTGCGGATATCTGGGTCTCGCAAGGTGGTGCTCGGTGGATCGAGGACTATGCATCCGAACTCCGTAGGGAGGAGAGACATCGAAAACGGCTCCTCAAGGACGCTGGGGCACCCGCATCCGAGATAGAATATGTGAATGAATTTTACAGGAATGCAAATCGCTTCGCGCACCGTGCGAAATCAACGAGATACCTCTCGGATGGCGATATGTTCGAGCTTTCCTTGTTTTCATTCATCGTTACCGAGGTCCCGGGCCACACGCCATGGTGCATCATCATCCACGACACGAAGAACACTATTGGGTTTACCGGTGACTTTCTCCAGCGGGACATCACCTCTAATCCACTTGGGCAGTGGACTGACATCCGGTCGAAAGGCTATAAGACCCTTACATCGTATATCGCATCTCTTAAGAAAGTCAGGGCGATGCGCTTCAGGACTGCCTTTCCTGGCCATGGGAATGTAATCCAAAACCCATCGGAGACAATAGACGATCTTCTCACCATCATTGAAGATAGAAAGAAGGCCATCTGCCGTATCCTTCAAAAAGGCAGACTAACCCCCTTCCGGATCACTTGCGAGCTTTTTCCAAAACTTTCCCGGGAGGGGCTCTTTCGCGGGGTCTCCGATGTAATGGCCCACTTGGAAATCCTCCAAGACGAAGGCCTCGCCGAGAGGAACGATGGCAACCCTATTTATTTTACGGCTGTCTAGGCTTGACTGCGGTACAAATAGAGCAGCATCATTTGGTCTAAGGGGCCTTTAAACGAAAAGAAAGGAAGGAACGCGCGACAGGTCCAGGTTCGAAAAAGTGAAAGCTAGATTGGAATCAAGAATGAGGTTTTGAAAAGCCGCGCGACTTCGTTGAATGGAATTCACCAGAGGGACCGTTTCTTGTATGGAGTCTCAGGAGAGCAGACTACAAACAGAAGATGAGTCCAAAAGTAATTTACAATGTAAGTTATCTGTCGGGTCATGACCTCAGTGGGGCATGTACCAACCACCGTCGACACCTAGGA
>JBEKDJ010000185.1:0-10029 GCA_050014415.1 Thermodesulfobacteriota bacterium
TTTCCACAAGACCCTCAATCCAAACAGGCCTTAAACACAGGCATAACCTGGGGTAAAGATTTTTCTGCCCTCCCGCAAATCCGCATCTGTACTCATCTTCCGAACATCGCAAAAAGCTCAAGTAGGGATTTTCAGCATCAAACGCCTTCATCACTTATCTTTCCCTTGAACATAATCTGATGCATTCTCTGCCGCAATGCGACCTGAATTCATGGCAAAACCGAAAGCGCTCCCTGCCAACAACGCACAATAGGTGTCAGACTCCCAACCTCCAGTATCCGCACCCACTGCATATAATCCGGGAATCGGATCACCTCCCTGATCCAAAACCTCCATCTTATAGTCTATTTTTATCCCGCCCATGGTCCCAAGAATAGCACCGCTGAATTTTATCGCATAGAATGGAGGAGTGCGAAGCGGTTGAAGGTATTGTGGATCCTTTACGAATATCTCATCGTAGTGCCGATCACAGAATTCATTATACTCATCCACTGTTTTTCTTAGAGCATCTTTGGGTGCCCCCATCCATTCAGAGATTTCCTCCAGGGATTCAGACCTAAAGGCACTTCCTTTATCAATTTGCTTACTGAATTCTTTATCAAGCCCATCCATTTTCTTACCCCTGGGGACAAATATCTCACCACACCCCCTTACTAAACCATGCTCAACGATATCGTCCTTGATTTTATTATCCAAGATGGCAAAGCATATCCAACCCTTCTGCCTTAGGATGGCATTGATCGCTTCGAAGACATTAAACGTGATGGTTTCATCAATGAATCGTTCTCCTTTCTTATTGACCCATATACAATAGGGCTCTCCCGCTACTCCCTCAATTGTCCAATTCTTGGGAAAGGGTGCTGGGCCAACCATCTGAAGATTACCGAGGCCAGCTGTATCAGCTCCAAGCTCCATCGCCATCATCAATCCATCCCCGTCCATGCCGGGAAGACCTTCATCTTTCAACATCTTCGAGTGCTCCGGGCAATATTTCTCCAATAAATCCCTATTGCTGGCATAGCCTCCCGTTGCGATAATTACACTCTTTGTTTCGATATCGACCTCACCCTCTTCTCCTTCTGCCTTCACTTCCATGACTCTACCTTTATCGTCAACCAATATCTTTCTAGCCCTTGTCTTGCGGAGTATTGGGATCGCTTTCTCCCTGCACTCTTCTTCAAATGTCTTCATAAGTGTTGCACCATGCCCTTCAACAATGTGCCAAACCAAGGGAACTTGATTGGGATAAAAAGGAGCAATATGGTCGAACCTTATGCCCTTTTCTTCTATCGATCAAAAGCCTCTTCTGAGCCGGGCTTTCCGCAGCAAAAAAACCTTCTGCCATTAACGCATTACCCCCCACGATCCCACGTTTTTCGAGAACCAACGCATGGCTGCCCTTTTCATAGGCAGTCAGTGCGGCCGGCAGACCCGCACCTCCACCTCCGATAATGACGATATCCGCCTTCATTTTATTATCCTTTTTTCCCATATCGCTTTTGCTCCGGGTTCTAAAACTTTGGAAACATCACTGACCTGGGGTCCCATCCCGTTTCATTTCAAGGATCTAACGTGTTACCGATCATTGCAAAGCCCAAGGTGGGACGCATCATGAACCACTGTTTCTCACTCTGAAAGTTCTTCCGTTTTTCAAAACCCTACCCATTCATCGGTGGCTCCTCTCCTGGTGCCCTTTCTTCCCGCTTAAGAAGATTTCGATCAGTCGAGGAGCGATTCTTCAAACATCAGCTAAATTAGCACACACACCTGCTATTGTAAAGCAAGGAAAGACTAGAAAAATGGAATTCAAAAAAACTCAAAAGAAAACTTGACAAAAATGAGAAAATCGCAGCCATTTCGATGTAAAGAATTACCTATCCGAGGGGAATTTGATGATTACAGAGGGTCACCGGCTACTGATCCATTGAGTCAAAGAACGGTAAAATCGGCTATGGCGTAATACGCCGACAATGCCTTGCGGAGAGAGCAACATGATAGCCACCAGTATCGCACCCTGAATTAAAAAGCTGTAGCCAGCGTACTTAGCCAGTAGGAAATACAAGACGACGACGACAATGGTGCCAAGGAAAGGGCCTTCTTCCGTCCGTATGCCACCGATGACGGTAGCCAACAACAATGTCATAGTCCACCTTACATTAAAGGTAGCAGAAGGCTCGATGTACCCCTGTTTGAGATAGAAGACACCCCCGGCTAACCCGGTGACGGCAGCAGAGATGACGAAGGTGTACAATTTCAGTCTGAAAACCTCTACTCCGGAACTGGCAGCAGCTCTCTCATTATCACGGACTGCTGCAAGACCCAATCCGAGTGTTGATCTCAAAATCAGTCTCATTAGGAAGATTGATCCAATCCCAATGATAAGGGCACACCAGTATATCTCAGCCATCGAGACGTTTCCAATTCCTTTGATCATATAGCCTGCACCGGCACCATGCATTTCCCCTCCCACGGGTTTCCATAGATAAAAGATAATCCTCAGTGCTTCAGGTACAACGAGCGTGCCAATGGCGAAGTATATGCCGCTTAGCCTAAAAACGGGGATAGATAGTAGCAATGCAAATAGTGCAGCGATGCCGGCTCCGCCGATTAACCCAACCCACCACGGGAGTCCCACCCATGTGCCGATGGTCATGGTATATCCTGCGAGCCCCAGGAATGCAGGCTGGCAGAGCGATATCAGACCGGAGTAACCCGCGAGCAAGTTCCACATGTTCGCCATCGCCAGGTAAACAAAGAAGAGAAAACCATAAAGCAACCAACCCCGAGGCACTCCGATGAAAGGAAACAGGGCAAGAACGACGATGGCCACGATCATCGGAATGGATCTTATTCTCAAACGGGAGATATTGAATGCCATTTTTATCCTAACGGCCAAAGAGGCCCTGGGGCCTTATCGCTAATATGACGAGGACAATAATATAAACAATGAGCATCTGTGCGGCCGAGCCTAAGAAATATGCACCCATCGTTTGAACCATCCCCAGAATCATGCCTCCCAGAAATGTCCCCAGCATGCTGCCTAAACCACCAATGATGACCGTACCAAACGCAATGGTTAACAAAGACACTCCTGAAGTTGGAGTAAAGGGAAATGTCATCCCCAGAAAAATACCAGCTATGGCAGCGGATACCATGGCAATGGCAAAAGTATATCCATAAATGCGGTTGGTATTGATCCCCATCAACTGGGCTGCCTTTCTGTCTTGGGAGGCGACCGTGATCGCTTTTCCCAAGTAAGTCCTGGTTAGGAATTCGCGGAGAGCGACCATCACAATGATGCCTGCAATGAAATCGAGCAAATAGGACAATGGAAATTGTAGCTGACCAATATTAAAACTCATGAGAGAATAAGATGTGTTTAACCCTCTTGACAGCGGTGTCCACATGATCTGGGTGGCGTTTTGAATGATCAGAGAAATCCCAAAGGCAATGATCAAAGGAGCCTCCACAGATATGCCAAAAGCACGGCCCATGAGATACTTTTGGATGACAAAACCCAAGGCAAACATGACGGGTATGCAAATGACCAAGCTTACAATAGGATCCATCCCCAGAAGGGTCATTGCGGCATAGGCAAAATAGCTCACGAGAACAACAAGGTCTCCGTGGGCCAGGTTGATCAGCTTCATAACTCCGAAGACCATGGAAAGGCCAAAGGCAATGAGCGCGTACAATCCGCCCAAAAGAAATCCCATCACAAGAGGAGTAAGGATATCACCTGAACCTATCATTTCAATCCCGTCTATAGACCAAAATACGCTTTCTTGACCTGATCCTCCTCCTGGAGTTCTGCCGCAGAGCCGGTCAAGACGACCCTTCCAGTTTCAAGAATATATGCCCTATCCGCTTCCTGAAGCGTTCTTCTCACATTCTGTTCTACAAAGAGAATCGTGATGCCTCTTTCTCTTATTTCCTTCAAAGCTTTAAATATTCCATCAATCACCTTGGGTGCGAGACCCAGTGACATCTCATCGATAAGCATCAGCTTCGGGTCAGCCATTAAACCCCGGCCTATGACGAGCATTTGCTGCTCTCCACCGCTAAGCGTTTTGGCCGTTTGCTTTCTTCTTTCTTCCAATATGGGGAAGTGCTCATAGACTTTCTTCAGATTTTGTTCTCTTTTGGATCTTGCCTTGCGGCTGTAAGAACCGATGATCAGGTTGTCTAACACGGTCACATCAGGGAAGATGCGCCTCCCTTCCGGGATCTGTGTGATGCCAAGCTCGACGATCAGGTAGGGATCTAACTGGGTAATATCCTTTTCCTCAAATTCGATCATCCCTTTCGAAGGGTGTTGGAAGCCTGATATCGTGTCCAGCAGGGTGCTCTTGCCTGAAGTGTTCGCGCCAATGAGTGCCAGCACTTCACCCTGTCTGACTTCCAAGGACACCTCCCAGAGAGCCTGAAAAGTGCCGTGGAAAACGTCTATCTTGCTAATCTGGAGCAGTGTATTCTGAGACACAATAGGCTCGCCTCTTCTCTCCTGTCTTTGACAATGACTCCACGTTAAGCGCCGAAATAAGCTTCAATGACTTTACTGTCGTTCATGACCGCCATGGGTTCGCCTTCGGCAATTTTCATTCCTTTATCGATGACAACGATCCGATCCACCGCATTTACCATAACTTTCATCACGTGTTCAACGAGGATAACGGTTATGCCCATTTTCCGTATTTCTTTCAATGTGGCTAAAATCTTCGGGATTTCCGTTTCAGTAGAACCTGCAGCCACTTCGTCGAGCAAGAGCACCTCGGGCTTTCGTGCTAATGCCCTGGCTAGCTCAAGTTTCTTTAGGGATATGATGGGTAGATCTCCGGCAAGGGTATCCTTGTTTACTGAAAGATGGACGAGGCCAAATATTCTGTCGTCTTCGAGTTCGGCAGTTTTTCTCTTGAGCTGTCTTCCAAACACAGCGGAAACCAGTAGGTTTTCTCGTATGGATAAGGTTACAAAGGGTTGGGGGATTTGGTAAGTCCTAGCAATGCCGAGATGAGAGATTTTATGGGGTGGACTGTTCGTGATATCCAGTCCCCTGTACTGAATAGTACCTCCATTAGGAGTATATTCACCGCCTATAATATTTAATAAAGTGGTCTTACCAGCGCCGTTGGGACCCATCAACCCTATCACTTCACCAGGATAGACATCGAAACTTACGTTCTTAAGCGCAACTAATCCCCCAAAGCGCTTAGTTATCTCTTTTACTGAAAGAATCGGACTGATCATCTTCTCAATGCGCTCACTCAAGCCTTCTCCTGTTTACTTCATTACAACGCAGCCTCGGTAAAAAGAGGGTGTGGCTTGTCCCTCTTAAACCATTGGCTGAACACGACAGGTCCGCGGTTGAAGTGGTTTCCATCAAACTTCACCTTATGGATGATTGTCATTAGTTCAGTCTCGGCAAGTGCTTGATTGACTTTCTCTGCGGAATGTGGCCACTAAATCATCCATTCCAAGGGCAGCTAAAGTCTCGGTCTTGGGTAGCCCTGTCTCTTCGTCCCATCCCCGGAGACGGTAGTATTCCTTCAACATATTTGTGAATCTATCCCTATCAAGAATTTTCCCTTTTACATCAACTGTCTCCTCGTCAGGACCGGGAATCATCGTCCCAAAATGTGGGATATTCTGCAAAGGTTCGTTGAAGTTGAACTCGGCAGGAAAGTCATCTTTAGGTACTCTTCGTCCCTCTCGCACCAGGATGGCTCTTTGCAGGTTACAAATACGCTCGGCATGATGGTCAAGTTTTTCACCGGCGATGCCTGTAACCGCAGAAAAGATCTTGGCTTCAAGGTCAGGGTCTCCCACATGGTCCGGGGTATTGAAGGAATAGAGGATTGGCCAGGCGAAGTCGCACAGACCGAGACTATCTTTGATATAGCTTCTATCCAACATTTTTTTAGCCGCCAGTGCTTTCCCCTCGTAGCTGGATAAATCACCGGCTTCCTCACTGCCCCAGAAGACCCTGGCTATATCATGAAATACCTTGGTTGTGACCGGAGAGGCACCTGGCTGGAGTTGATTAAAGAACCAGGCAGCATTAACGAAGGAAATCTCGTGCAAAAAGGCATGATGTACCCTGGGTTCCATAGGGTAGAGTAAAGCGGTGGAGACAAATGCCCGAGACGGGAACAAGTCACTTATACCAATAGGCGTAATGGTTTGAGTGAACATAGCACGAGCCTTATCTGATACCTTCTCACCGGCCCTCACCAGTCCCTCTGCAAGGATATTACCAAAGCCCTCCCGGTAGGTTATTAATTGGAGCAGTTTTTCAAGAAATTCCCTGGTGCCTATCTTGGACAGCGGCAGGCCGGTTTCCTGCTCAGTAAGGCTTCCTGATTGATAGCAGGCATAGAGCCAGTCCGTTATACTTTCGAGTTCCCAGGTTTCTATGGAGTAGTCATTGGCTAATGTCGGCGCATCGAAGAGTGTGTCTACCGGTTCATCTTCCCGGGAGTATTTCCATGGAAGGTAATACTGCATGGCTTGGCACTTGCGGTATCCCTCCAGCCGCTGGCCATACCGATACAACCCCCTGATACATTCCAGTCCGCATTGATAGCAGCCGCCCTTACCAATCACTTCTAACAAATGGCCGTGATTGCTGGATACGAAAGCCGGTGGCATGGATAGCCTCAAACGCTTGCTGATTTTAGTGGTGTAACGGTTAAGCTCCTTGAGCCTCTTTGGGTCGGCCACGGAGGGCTTTCCAGTACCCCTTACGATTAGTGCCTTGAGGTTCTTGGCACCCATGACTGCTCCGAAGCCCGCGGAGGCAACGGAATGGTGAGAGCCGATAATGACCGCAGTTCTTACTAATTTTTCACCGGCTACACCGGTGGTCAGAAAATGCGCCCCTTCCCCGTGGACTTGCTGGAGCATCTCACCAGTCCGGTAAGCACCCTGCCCCCAAAGCGACGATGCATCCCGAAGTTCGGCTTCATTATCGTGAATCCACAAGTACACTGGTTTTGGTGCCCGTCCTTCAATCACAACACCGTCAAACCCTGCCTTTTTCAGCTCGGCTCCGATGAACCCACCAATATTGGCGTAGCAGTAGCCTTCGGGCAAAGCCATTGGGGATTTGCCTACTACTGACATCCGGTTGGCTGCTTGAGCCCCGGTAGCCACCAGCGGGCCGGTCATGAAAATCAGCCGGTTCTCCGGGTCAAACGCCTTAAATTCTGGTACGACTGTCTCCCAGTAGATTCTTGAGGCGATACCTCGTCCACCGAGGTATTGATCGGTATAGGGCTGTGTTGATAAATGGACAATTTCCGAGTTAGTCAAGTTTACGTGTAATATCTTGCCCATCCATCCATACATAAACATTCCCCCCTTTCCCTGGCTCCAACTATCCTGCTTCACCTGGTTGGTCAATTCTTTGCTCACTGCATTTGGGAATCGGGATCGGATAAAAATTTTCTGCTTCTAACACTTGGGAGGGACTGAAGATGATTATTAGTCATCATCTCCAGTCCCCTCCTCTGCTGGTTCCAAGCTCACTTCATTACTTGTAAGGGATGGGGAATATTGGTTTACTGGTCACCTTTATGAAGTCAAGGTGGGAGAAGACGACAGGGCTTTCCCATACCCACGGCTTGTTGGTCTTCTGCCACTGGCCAAAGGCGAGCGGCTCATAAGTAAAGTGGTTCTCATCAAATTTGACACGATGCATAATTGTTATTAAATCGGTTTGAGCCAGGGCAGCATTAACTTTCTCACTGTCCAGTGAGCCGGCCCTTTCAATGGCGTCAATCAAGACTTGAATTGAGCGATAGCCTGATCCGATACAGCGGTTTAATGGTTTGCCGGACTCTTTAGTCCATTTTTGGGTGAGTGATTGTAGAGTTGCGCCACCAATTCCCTTGGAACCTTGCATTGATGGGTCACCCCATATCTCGCAACCGATACCAAGTGGTAGGTCACCACCCCAGGATGCTACATCTTCAGTGAACATTGCTCCTCTACCAATGGAAGCCATCTTAGTCTTAAAACCCAGTGCCGAACATTGTTTCAGCAGTGTTCCGACAAAGGGGCCAGGAGCATTCCCCCAAAGTATTTCACACTTATTGTCCTTCCATTGTTTTATGATAGACGTAAAGTCCGTCGTTTCCATAGGCACGAGGCCCAACTTTTTGTCTACCCCGATCACATCATAACCCCAGTCTTTTAGTGCTCTGGAGAACAACCCATACCAGCCAATGCCATCAGGATCATCGGATGCGAAGATGGCGACTTTCTTGTTAGTCTTACCTCCGAACAGATCCAGTGAACCCCTCCAATTATCCATTACCGTATATCCAGGCTTAGCAAAAATGGAGCCCGCTGGAGCAGGTGTGGCTATGGGAAATCCAAAAGCCCAGGTGTATTTCCAGTGCCCTTCAACTGTCTGCCGCATTGCCATCCAGGGTTCCATTGGGCCGGCCGCAGTAACGTATGGGACCTTATAACGGTCGGCTGCAGTAGATATTTGAGGGGGCATGATCGGTGTTTCACCACCTTGGCAAAGGAAGTGTACCTTATCGCTAACAATCAGGCTTTCAGCAAGGGTCCCAGCCTTGAGTGGATCGCTCTCGCTGTTAACGACTATAAGCTTAATAGGTAATTTCTTCCCGTACTCCTTGACATATACCCCACCTTGTTTGTTAATATCATCAACGGCTGCCTTCATCCCAAATACTTGACCCTGGCCAAAACCGGCAAACATGCCGGTTAACGAGGCAGGGTTACCGACAAGAATTTCAGCCGGTGCAGCTGACTCAGCATAACGAACGAAAAAAGACAATGTGATTAGTGTTAAAAGTATCAAACCAAAGAATACCCTTTTTTTCATTTGTTTTTCCCCCTTTCTGAAACATCTTCAAGCTCTATTAGGTCCTGTTATAATGAATTCTCACATTGGTTCTCACCTGCCTAAGAAAACAATATCTTTACATTCTTTTTTTTTTAATTTGCTGCACCTCCTTTCTTAATGCGACGATTGGTCTTAACTCCTTCTTCTCGCTCAAGATCTCTGATGCGGTAGTTCGTGGTTTCTTCAATTCATTAGTACTTTGTTACAATACCATCACAAAACTATCAATTGAGTAGGTTCTCTTCAGATATCACTCCCCTGCCCCCCTATAAACAGCCTGTGTCATAATTCAGGATAGGTAGAGAGCTGTTTTCTAATCATTTGGCCCTAAACTCCTTAACCTTCTCAATAAATGACGGCAGAATCTGATTCCAGTCCCCCACGGCCCCAAAATGGGCTACGTTGAATATATTGGCTTCAGGGTCACGATTAATCGCAACTATGGTTTTAGCACTTGAGCAGCCAGCTAAATGCTGATTCGCGCCAGAGATGGCAATAGCAAAATAGAGCTCAGGAGTGACAACTTTTCTCGTGAGCCCGATTTGTATCGTGGCTGGTACCCAACCACTATCGCATGGTGGTCGTGTGGCTCCGACAGCACCTCTCAAGAGCTCGGCGAGCTCTTCGAGCTGTTTGAACCCGTCAGGGCCACCTATGCCTCTGCCTCCGCTCACGATTATGTGAGCATCCTCAAGTTTGATTCCAGGCGTTTCTTGTTTGACTCTGTTTATGATCTTGGTTCTTACCATGCTGGGGTTTATGGTAACGGTGAACGTTATGATCTCCCCCTTTCTTGTATCGTCACGTACAAGCGATGACATTACCTTTCGTCTCACCGTTGCCATCTGGGGTAACGTTTTACACATCATAGTGGCTAAGGCATTACCACCATAAACGGGACGGGTTTGCTGCAGTAATTTGCTCTCGGGATCAATCTTCAGGTCGATACAATCTGTGGATAACCCTGTTCTCAGCCTGAAAGCCAAACGAGGGGCAAGATCACGTCCGATATCATTCTGCCCGAATAATAGAAATGCCTATGCATTTGACTCCTAATAAGATCTGCGATATATTCTTGGGCGGGTGGATAAATGCCCAAGAAATACAAAGAGCGTAGTTTGATAGAGTTCCAAAAGGAATTTCCAGATAAC
>JBEKDJ010000186.1:0-8765 GCA_050014415.1 Thermodesulfobacteriota bacterium
TTTCCATTAATGTCTTCTCATGAGATTCTAACAACCTACTCCTGACTTCCCTTCAGAGTCTTAATTCAAGAAGCAGTAATCCGACAGGTCAAAATTCCCATCCCATTTCTTACGAACTCATGAAAACTATGATATTATCATTGTGCAGGATCTATCGAAAAATACGGCCTCTTTCCCGGGAAAATGCGTGATTTACTGTATTTACTTTCTCCCCCATTTCAAAAAGAATCGTTAGAAGAGGTGTAATTCCAGTGATAGCGGTCCAAGAGCTAATTGATGGTGCTTCTCCGTTATGAAGAAGGCCATTGGAGAACGAATGAGGAGTCTCAACAGGGCAATGACAAAAGCCTCTATCCTTGTGGCTTTTATCATCGTGGCAATCTGTGTGATACGATTCACCCCGGTCAAAGAGCTTCTAACACGGGAGGCATTGGGCCATTTCCTGGAAGCTGCCGGACTTTGGGCGCCTCTGGTCTTTGTGGCGGTTTACACCGCAGGAATATGCCTCTTCATTCCCGGTACGCTCCTTACTGCTCTGGGTGCTGCCCTTTTTGGTGCCTATTGGGGATTCCTATACGTCTGGATAGGGGCGATGACCGGGGCTACTGCCGCGTTCTGGATCGGACGAACCCTGGGCAGGGAGTTTGCTGCTTCTTTGATTGGTGATCGACTTAAGAAATATGACGATGCCATTGAAAGGAATGGGTTTGCTACCGTGCTCTACTTACGCCTGGTCTATTTCCCCTTTACGCCAATGAACTTTGCTATGGGGCTGACCAAGGTTCGGTTTTGGGATTATCTTTGGGGAACTGGACTGGGGATCCTGGTAGGTACCTTCATTCTTACTTTTCTTGTCGGAACCCTCAAAAAAATCTGGGCCACCGGCAGGTGGGAGGAGTTGGTTTCTTTCAGGGTCTTTTTCTCAGTGGGTCTCTTTGCCTTTTCTCTCTTTATCCCCAAAATCATTAAAAGGTTCAGGAACGAGAGCCCGTAATCTCCCGCGGTTGACACGGGAGAATCGGCGTATTTCTATCCGAAATCGTTGACCCGAAGAATTGTCCCAGAGTAGGAGGTGTACTCGTTAAACACGCAGTTATGTGACATTGCAACGTCGGATCAAGGACCCTTCAAGAAGTCAGATCTCGGAGGTAGGCAGCGGAAACGCGGTATTTTATCTTCCTCACTTTGACGAAGCCCTCTTTCAGGCGCTTTGAGACCATCTCGAACGATTTATCCCACAAGAGAAGATCCTCAACCTTCATATCTGTCGACTCCGGGGCGGCCTGCTTGCCACCATTTCGGCAACGGGTGCGTTTACCTAAGAATTCTTTCTCCCATAAGGACACGCATAGAGACACATTCCGCAGACAGGAATTTCCCCTTTATCCGTCATAGATATAAAATAATCCTGACATTTTAGGGCATCATATCTCATTTCTCGAGGTTCTTTCGGATCGAAACTTCTTCCAGAAAATGCATTCATCGGACATATCTTGACACAATCAAGACAAGCACCGCATTTTTCACCCATCGGTTTTCCAGTTGGTTTGAGGGGAGCATCAGCCAGAATGGATGACCATCGGACCCGGGGACCATGATTCGGTGTAATTAATAGACAGCTTTTGCCAATCCACCCAAGACCTGCGAGGTGTGCACCGAGCTTATGAGAAAAAACGGCACAAATGCGTTCATCATCGTATCTTTCAGCTGCGGGAATGGGCATGACATGATAACCAAGTTCTTGAACGAAATTACTCAGAATGGAGGTATCATGATCTAATCTATGATTAATTATCTCATATGCATGGAATCGATAGTTAACTGCAACAGCCCTATTGGATCGAAAGGGCAACTGGTCAATAAGGGTGTTGGGGAGTATGAGACCAATGGATATGCAATATTTGAAATCTGATAAGATGTTTCCACCTTGCTCAATGATAAAATCCTTTGCTGATGAGAGATCGCTCACTCCAAAATAGTTAACACCAAGTTTTCTTGATAATTCATGGATCTTTTTGTTTAGGCTCATAGATTGCGTGATTCCTTGCCCCAGGGTAACGATTTATCATGACAAAATTAGATATCGAATCAAGCCAATACAGCCCAGTGTCGTCCTTTGTATTACCCCAATGGAGGCAGGATTTCCAGAAAATCCCCTCTGACTCCCCTTGGCTAAAGGGGAGAACTCTTGATCATCCCCCTTTCGTAAAGGGGCATTGAGAGGAATTCTAACAAGGGGCTTAATAGACTCTTTAATCGCTTTACCATGAGGGAAGCATTTCCATGGAGAAGTGTTTCCTGCTCAATGGGGTGTCACATCAACCCAACAGAACCGAGGACTTCCTGGGGGCTGGTCATCAGCTTCTGGATGCCCACCTCTTTGGGAATCGCACCGAAGGCGAGGCCTAATAATTGAGTGATATATAGAATGGGAATCCCATACCGGACTCGATAGGTTTCCTCAATCTGCCTTTGACGCCCATCGAGATTGGCCTGACAGAGAGGACAGGCCACAGCAATGGCGTCGGCACCCGCCTCTTTGGCTTCACGAAGGACATCGTTTGTTAGTTTGAGAACGATGTCGGACCGGGTGAGGGTCATCGAAACACCGCAGCACTCTGTCTTAAAGGACCATTCCATTGGAGTTGCACCCAATACTCTGACGATCGAGTCCATGCTTTGAGGGTCTTCCACGTTATCAAACTCAGCGATCTTGGGGGGGCGGGTGAGGACGCACCCGTAGTAACAGGCAATCTTCAAACCGGAAAGTCTCTTCCGAATCCTCTCGCGGATCTTGTCCAAACCGATTTCGAGGAAGACTTCTAAGGGATGGTAGACCTTCACCTTCCCCTGATATTTGTAATCGAAGACCTGATGGATTTCTTTTTTCAGATCGGCATCGTGCTCCAACTCCACATTGGCGGCTTTGAATCGGGACAAACAAGCCATACAGGGGGCGATTAATTTGTCGAAGCCGTCCTGTTCCGCATGAGAAAGGTTCAGGACCGGAAGCCCTACAGAGACAAGATGAGAGGTTGCATGGGCTGATGAGGCACCGCAGCAGATCCAATCCCTCACTTCTACGAGATCGATTCCCAATGCTTTGGCTACGAATTTGAAAGAGAGATTGTAGTCATAACCAGTGGCACTGAGAGAGCACCCGGGGAAATAGGCATATCTCATGATCAGGCTCCTCACTTAAGAAAATGAATGATGGGAAATATATTGAATTCCAATAGCCAAATCCCAAATAGATTGCAGTTGCAAAATGCGCAAATAACCCAAACCCTATTCAAGATTTCTACTTGAATTTCAGTCATTGAAATTTCGATAATGATTGGGTTATTTCAGTGTCCCCCGTGACTGGCTGATGATATCGCGGATTTCCGACCCTTCTCGAGTCCCCTAATTCTAGTCATTACCTGGCGAAATTCTCTTGCCCCTCGGCTGAAATGGGGAAGCGGTTTAAGCTTCCCCTTCATCAACATAGGAGAGGCCATATCGATATCTTTGAAGGGAGTCAGCATCCGAAGGTTGAGGAGGAGGGCGAGGCCCAGTTCATACATCCTTCCAAAGCGCTCTACAAAGGCCATAAAAATGCGGTGCGACGCAGGAATCGCAGGATGGGGGTTGTAATAGTCGACCTTCTTCGACATGGCTAATTCCCTCAACCCATCGATCACTCGAAGGATGTTGATATCCTGAGGACATCGGGTATTACAGGTTTCACAGGAGAGGCAGATCCAGATCATTCCAGACCAGTAAATCTCCTCGACCAGACCGAGTTGGATCGCCCTCATCAATTCGTGAGGCCTCATCGTCATGGTATACGCAGAAGGGCAGCCCAACGTACATTTCTTGCATTGGTAGCAAAGCATGGCGTTTTCAGCCGTCAAGGCTTGAAGTTCTTGGGCAAATTCCAAGTTTCCCCTTGATAAAACAACACTCATGGAATCTCCTCTCTATCCCATAGTGGCTTTCGTACCCATCTTTTCATTCATCGAGTTTCTCATCACGATGGGGTTTACACGTGGTTGGAATCGACTCTTTCGGGAAGAGGACGGTGAAAGTGGTCCCGCCTCCCGCTTCGCTTTCGACGGAGATCGAGCCCAAATGGGCATCCACAATACTCTTAACAATAGAAAGTCCGAGGCCCGTCCCGACGATCTGGCGGGTCTCTGCTGTTTTCACCCGATAGAATTTATCGAAGATCCGTGAAAGGTCCTCCTTTTTAATGCCGATGCCTGTGTCAGAAACGGTGGTCTTGACGAATGCCCCCTCTTCACTCAGGGTGACCTGTACCCTTCCTTGCTCAGGTGTATATTTAATCGCATTGGAGAGAAGATTGGTGAAGATTCCCTCCATACTATTCCGATCTGCGTGGATCAATGGAGTTTCGGCAGGAGCAGAGAATTGAAGGCCGATCTTCTTTTCTTCTGCCTCCGCCCTCATGAGGTCCACCACTCTTTGGATGACCTCTTGGAGTGCAAGAGGCTCTTTGTATTGGACCATCTTTCCCGCTTCAATCTTGGAAAGATCAAGGAGGTCTTTGATCAAAGTAAGAAGCCCTTTGGTTCTTTCTTTGGCTCGGGAAAGAAGCTTCTTTTGTTTTTCTGTGACCTCACCTGCCATCCCGTTTAGGATAACAGTCAGTTGTTGTTCCACAGCGGCAATGGGAGCCCGAAGTTCATGGGTAACCATCGCGATGAACTCTGATTTCATCTTGTCGAGTTCTTTCAGATAACTGATATCCTCGAGGACGGTGACCGCACCCATGATCTCGCCAGCATCGCTTCGCACAGGAGCCGTATGGGTCCGGAGAAAGATTTCTCCAGATTCTCCGATGCTCAACTCTTGAGAGACAGAGGTATATCCCATGTCCGTCGACTGCAGACTCTCCTCCATAATCCTTGACAATTCTGCAGGAAGGTTACACTGGGGGAGGAAGTTCCCCAGAAGGTTATTCTCCGGGATCTTAAGCATCCGGCTCGCAGCGGGATTGGTGAGGACAACACAGCTATCCCGATCGCATACCAAAACGCCGTCGCCCATACAATTGATAATGGTTTTGATCTTAGACTTCTCTGTGGCAATGTCCCGAAGGGACCTCTCACGTTCCCTTCGCAAGAACTCTGCCTCTTTTTGAAGAGCCCTTCGCTCCAGGGCCCTTCTCACCACAATGCGAAGTTGGTCCGGGGTAAAGGGTTTGGGGATGAAGTCATAGGCACCCTTCTTCATCGCCTCCACGGCCGACTCCACCGTCGCATAACCGGTGATCACGATGACCAGCAAATTCGGGTCAATCGTTCGGATCCGATCCAAGACCTCCATCCCGCTTACACCCGGCATCATCAGGTCGA
The DNA here is from genome assembly GCA_050014415.1 of Thermodesulfobacteriota bacterium. GTDB lineage: Bacteria > Desulfobacterota > BSN033 > BSN033 > UBA1163 > JBEKDJ01. Next base: position 5,361 of record JBEKDJ010000186.1, read on the forward strand.
GTAGAATCACATCGATCTTCTCCACATGGGCTTCGATCTCCTCCAACCCCTGTTTTCCATTCTCCACGGCAATCACAGCCCAACCGTCTTTGGAAAGGATCCGTGAGCAACCATCCCGCATGATCAGTTCATCGTCGATTACAACAATGTTTGCCTGATCCAGCATCTAATCCTCAACAGAAAATGTCAAATGACAAAATCCAAATGTCAAATCAATGACAAATGCCCAAATCTCAAAATCTTTATGTAGTCATTTGGTCATTTAGGATTTGAACTTCATTTGAACTTTGAGCTTTTACATTTGACATTTTCATTTGGTCAATAGTGTCTCGATCCGTTTGACCAGAACTTCAGGTTCGACAGGCTTATCAATGTAGTCGTCTGCTTCAGTCTCGAGCCCCATCTGCTGTGTGTAGCGGGTCGTAGCGATCTTGGAGACAACCGCAGTCAACAAAAGGATGGGGATCTTACTTAGCTGGGGATCGGCCTTCATCTCCTTGCACACCGCATACCCATCCTTGTCCGGCATCATCACATCGAGGACAATGAGGTCCGGATTTTCGGTCTTTGCCTTTTGAAGTCCCTCAATCCCACCGTATGCTGCGGCCACGTCATAATTCTTTGATTCCAAAATCATCGTCACCGCCTCCACCAAATCCGGGTCGTCATCTACGATTAAGATCTTCTTTGGCATCTTCCTCCCCCTCCTTTTAGTTCGCAGTAATTAGTTCGGAGTTCGGAGCCTTATATTTTGTTTTTTACTCCGAACTCTGAACTCCGAACTCATAACTATATTTTCTTTGTTCACGTGACCTGTGGTCTTGGCAGAAGGCCTGCGGCCTTGGCAATCTCCGCTACCTTCTCCTCCCACTCTATCGCCATGATATGAATCCCCCGCACCCCGGGTATCTCCCTCAACCTCTGGATCGTTTCCACACAGATCTTGATCCCTTCCTCCGACTGCTTCTCCTTTGGCACCCCCTTGAGCCTCTCGATCATCCCATCCGGCACATCCATCCCAGGCACCGAATTCTTCATATACCTCGCCATGCCCACCGACTTAAACGGCGTCACCCCTGCCAAGATCGCACATCTCTCATGAAGTCCCCTGTCCCTCACCATCTCCATCCACTTTTCAAACCGCTCCAAATTGTAAATGCACTGCGTCTGGATAAACTCTACTCCAGCCTTGACCTTCTTTCCTAATCTTGCCGCCCTTATCTCAAAGGGATCTGCAAAGGGATTCTCCGCCGCCCCGATAAAAAGCACCGGCTTCCCCTTGAGCTCCTCTCCCCCAAGGAATTTACCATCATCTCTCATGGTCTTTACCGTATTGATCAATTGTATCGAATCTATATCAAAGACATTTTTCGCCTTCGGATGATCCCCAAATTTCTGATGATCCCCAGAAAGACAAAGGATGTTGTTTATCCCCAATGCCGCCGCCCCCAAGATGTCACTCTGTATCGCTATCCGATTCCGATCCCGACAGACCATCTGCAAGATCGGATCAAATCCCATCTCCTTGAGGATCAAACACGAAGAAAAGGACGACATCCTCACCACCGAAGTCTGATTATCAGTGACGTTGACCGCATCAACTATACCCTTGAGCAATCCCCCCTTCTTCCGTATCACCTCCGCATCTGCCCCCCTCGGCGGCCCACACTCCGAAGTCACCACAAATCCACCACTTTCGAGTATCCTTTCGATGTTTGACTTAGTCTTCATCGCCGTTAACCCTTTAGTTCGGAGTTATTAGTTCGGAGTTCGGAGTGTTTGGTTTTGAAACTCCGAACTCATCACTTATAGTTTTAAATCTTCTCTTATTCTCTTCCTCGGTCCTCCATCCCGAGAAGTCGTCCAATCCTTCACCGGGATGATCTCCTCATACCGATCCATCTGCCCAAGCTCCTTTAACCGATCGATGATGAGCTGCCAACCACAGTCCAGCTCCTTGTCCACCTCACACTTCCCATTCGATGATCCCCCACAGGGACCATTCAGCAGACTCTTCGCACACCGGGCAATCGGACAGATTCCTCCTGTTTGATCCAGGATACATGTCCCACACCCCTGACACCGCTCACTCCATACCCCTTGCTCCAAGGTTACCCCTAAAAAGGTTGTATTCACCATTGGCAATACTGGCTTCGTCCGATATTTCTCTGCCACATACTGTATCCCTGCCCCACAAGCCATCGAGAGGATTGCTTCATAGTCCCCCACAAAAGGCCGAATCTGATCAATGTATTCATGATCACACTGGCGCTCTAAGGTCTGCTCTTTGATCTCTATCTCATTCCCATCCTTGGCACGAGCAAGTCTCAACTCCGAGGCCAAGACCCCAACCTCTCGCTCCCCTCCTGCCGCACAGACTGTCACGCATTCATTACAACCCAAAAGCAATACCTTTTTGTAAGACTTGAGCATATTAAGTATCTCTTCCAACGACTTCCTGTTGGCAACTATCATCGTTTCCTCCGGTCATTGTGGCGTCTTTCAATGCGGCTATCAGGCGATCAGGTCATCAGGTTGTGGATATCAGGACACCAGGCTATCAGATCAAGAATCCTTTTCCCCTGGTATCCTGATTTCCTGATACCCTTCCTCCTTGTCTCCTAATGCCCTGATAACCGCATTGCTTCCACTGCTCCTTTATCCTCCAGCCTTCAGCTTTTTATTTACTGGACTGGGTCCAAGAGATCTGATCTTCTCTGTCATCTCACGGGCTATCTCTGCAAAACGCTGCCCCTGTGCCGAGCTCATGTTGTACATCTCCAAGCGACCACTGCCTAATCCCACCTCATCCAGCAACCCTTTCGCATATTGAACGCGTTTCTTTGCCCGCAAGTTTCCTCTTAAGAAGTGACACTCTCCCTCCAGGCAGCCTGCCAGATAGACTCCGTCAACTCCCGATTCAAAGGCATGAAGGATCAATAGTATATCCACCCTCCCTGTACAGGGCACCTTCACAATCTTCACATTCGCAGGGTAGTTGAGCCTCATCGAACCTGCCAGGTCCGCTGCACTGTAAGCTCAATGCTCACAACAGAAGGCAAGGATCTCAGGCTCAAAACCCGGAAACTTTACTGGGGCCACTTGTCCCGCCTCAACCTTCTCCTGAACCGCCTCCATTCTCTCTCCTATCAGTTCGGAGTCATTAGTTCGGAGTATTAGATCTTTCAAATTTTTGCTCCGAACTCAAAACTCCGAACTCTGAACTTTGAACTAAGCTGCAACATCCATGATCAAAGCCTGACACTTTTCTTCTAATTGATGACTCTGGAAATGCATCAACTCAATTGCCTTTGCTGGACACTCGGCCGCACAACTGCCGCACCCCTTGCACTTCGATAAATCAATCTCTGCCTCGCCCTTCGCATTAATCACCGGCACACTATA
>JBEKDJ010000187.1:0-8763 GCA_050014415.1 Thermodesulfobacteriota bacterium
CTCCTGCAAATCGTTTTGACAAATTTCGCATACTTATTGTTTGAAATGAATGTTCTCCCGAAAGCTTCAGGATCTTTTGTCCATTTTCTTAGGAGATATTTTTCTCTTTCTTTTCCAAAATCCCTTTCCATAATATAGGCCGTTAGTCTTCGTGGTTTGGGCCTTTCTTTCCTTCCATGATATGCATCTTTATTCAATTTTCGAACAAGTTCTTTTAAAGGTTCTGGCCATTCATCCTGTGGTTTCTTCAACCAGTATTCAGTCCAGCAATAAACGTAAGCGGCATATCGCTTCATCTTATCTACAAAATCTTCTCTTCCAGGTTTAGCACTAATATAATCAAAGGTAGCCTTCGAAAGGTTACGGATCATGCTTACAATATCCCTCGGCTTCGCAAAAGACATTATGTAGAGTGTACGCCAAGTGTCAGGGGATGCAGAAATTTCTAATGTGAGGTCTTCACGAGGTGGGGGAAGCGATAGAAAAGTTCCCTCAGTAGATAAGAGACGAGTGCCTTTAGTTCTTTTCCACCGTGTCTTTATGTCCATCCGCCACCTCCTACACCTTTTCTGATGCTTAATACCTGTTCAGTTTTCTAGTAAAGATTTCTTTGAGAATTTCATCAGGTATTCCATCTTTGGATTTCTTCATTTCTTCTTCGTCGAATCTGAAAGTTCAAATCTTACGATCATTGGATTCTTATGACGGATTACCTTGATCTTCAATCCTGGCTTTACGCTCATGCCATTTGAAAGAAAGTTAGCACCGTAACCCCTCCCTGTCAATAGGATCCAAACGGGTACTCGCACGGGGCTTCCATCCCAGTTCACGGGGCCTGTAGGTGGAGTCTTCAACCCATTTTCTTGAGGACTCCTTCCTGTAATCGTCAGACAGCCATTTTAGCCATGTATGCTTGATTTGAATGAGTAATTAATAGAAATTTAATCCTTGACATGCAGCTTCCGTTTTCTTACATTGAACTCACCCAAAGGCAGTTCATATCACTTATCACGGACAATCAAAACAGTATATAAATGACCAATTGGAGCCCCCATCAGTTATAGGCGCACCAGGTTCGGTCTGCAATCGTGTTTTGGTTCTGTAAAAAAGAAAGGAGTGGGGAAATGAACTATGATGGCTTTCTTGAATTGGTGAGACAGAGGAGAAGCATAAGAAGTTTTAAGGAGGACCCGATACCTGATGAGCAGGTGGACAAGATAATCGAAGCTGCACGATTTGCCCCTTCAGGATTTAACTTGCAGCCCTGGGAATTCGTAATTGTGAGGGACGGGGAGCTGAAGAACCGCATCGTTCAGTGCATCCGTGACGCTGTTGCGGTGACTTGGCGCATGGAGGCTGCCAGGGAATCTTGGCAGGGGGTACAACCACCGGTTGCTCCCCCGCCCATGGGATTTGCCGGTGCCCCGGTTTTCATCATTCCTTTTGGGGATGTGAGAACGAGGGACGGCTTACCCATGATCCACCGATACAGCGAAGAGAGTTGGAACAGAACCTTCACTTCCTCTTTGGCAAGCGCATTTATCTACATGCATCTGGCGGCTACGTCCTTGGGTCTTGGGTCGCAATGGGTATCTGTGGTAACACAACCTGCTGTGCAATGTTTCATCAAACAATTACTGAGAATACCCGCTCCACTCCAGATCTATGATATGATGGCCCTGGGTTATCCGAAGATGACTCCGCCGCCCCGACTGGTGAGAAGTAGGGAAGAGATGGTTCACCGTGACGCGTGTGGTTTAGATGACTTCAAGAACGATGTGCAAGTAAAGGACTTCATCTTCAGAATCAGGAATCCACAAGTCCCAAGGTAATACTTACCGATGTGCCTCTCCCCCTTTCCCTTGGCAAGAGAGGTTGAATATATTTAACCTATCCCAAAAAGTTCTTATTTATGGAGGTATCAATCATGAAAGTTTTAGGTATTGTTGGCAGTCCACGTAAAGAAGGTAATACCGAGATACTGGTCAAGGAAGCACTTAACGCAGCCAAAGAAGCAGGGGCGGAAACCGAAATTGTTCTGGCAGCCGACAAGAATATTGCTGGTTGTGACGGTTGCTCAAGTTGTCGGCAGACCGGCGTTTGCCATATTAAGGATGACATGCAGCCCATATATAAGCAACTAGAAACAGCGGATGCGGTTATATTTGGTACTCCGGTCTACTTCCATAACGTCACCGCGCAGGCAAAAGCTATAATGGATAGGACTTTTCTGTTCCTTCCGGACAGGAGGTTGAAAGGAAAAGTAGCTGCCCCAATTATAGCATTAAGAAGGATAGGTGCCGCACAGACCCGGAACTTGCTCTACGGTTTCTTTGTCAGTCAAGGAATGATACCGGTTCAAGCGGCCATAGGCTACGGTAGGGAAAAGGGAGATGTCAGGCAGGGGGTAGGCGGCGGCCTGGACCTTTCGGCTTTAGAGGAAGCCAGAAATGCTGGCCTGGAAGTTGTCCAAATGTTGCGGAAGCTTCCTATTATAAGCTGAAATCACACGCATCCCGTTGGGCAAAAACGGAGGGATGACTCCGATGATTATGGTTTCTGCTATCTTCATTGCGTTTTTGTAAACCCAAAAACCTACGGTATGAAGATCAGATAGAAACATTTCATTATTCTATTCAAGGATTTACCTTTGGCAAGATATCCTCGGTTTTAGGGGGCCCAAAACCACTCCAACATATTGGACGGTTGCCTCATTGACTTCTTCCTCAAGAGTAGATTTCGATGCCAGTATGAAGATCAACTAATAATCAACAATTTCTTAAGATAAAAATCAGGGCCATGTTCGACCCTGCTGATGTTGCAGGGGATGGAAAAGTGCTATGGCGAACCTAAACGGGCACAAAACTGGAAACGTAGATGCAGCCAAGGGAATGCCTAAGGTAACTCGCCATTCCTCGCCCTACCGGCTCGATCGCGGGGTGGGATCGAGAGGCTGTAATCGAACGGGCCTGTTTATTAAGTTGATTCATCCCCCGAAGGATACTCTGGCCCCATTAAAAACCCTACACGCCTTTCTTATAATCGTGGACCGAGCTGATCGGGACCATTGAATGCTAACTTTCACCTAGTAGCAAGGATTGTTACGTTTCGCGGGATGCCGTGATCCGCTGACATAATCGGATAAGAATCCTGTGGCCATTGGTCATGGATAGCAGCCTGGGGAAATAACTCTTTGGTTGCAACTGAGGAAACTGCAGATTTCTTTCTTGACAAAAGTTTAGTAATGGTATACAAGTGACTTTGGATTATGGCACGATTGGATGAAAAAGAAATCATTTCAAAGATTAGAAATCTGAGGAAGAGCCAGAGGGTGACCTTAGGAGAGCTTGCAAAGAGGACTGGTCTTACCAAGGGTTATCTTTCTCAAATTGAAAACTCCTTCAAAACACCACCGTTTTCTACTCTCGATAAGATTGCCTACGCCCTGGGTGTTGATATTACCCACTTCTTTGTCAATAGCGAGAGTGAGCAGGTGGACGCTAAAATCACTATCGTCAGGCCAGAAGAGAGAAAGAAAGTTGACCCAGGTGGCTTCCGGCGTGGTTATGGATATGAATCTTTGGCATTCAAGAAAAAGGGCAAAAATTTGGAGCCTTATCTTATCACCGTAGATTCTCAAAATAGTGGTACTTTTAAACACGATGGGGAGGAATTTCTATTTATTCTTAAGGGGGCTATGGAATATAACTACGGGGGGAAAAAGTACATTCTGAAAGAAGGAGACAGTATCTATTTTGATTCAGGGGTAGAACATTCCACGTCAAGGGTCTTGGGTCATGGTCAGGTGAAAATGCTTTGCGTCATATATAACTATCGTAGGGAATAAATTTTTGGGGACCACTGTTTAGTAGTAATAAACTTTTGGGGGGTTCGAGTGGAAAAACTGATCATTACGGCAGCCATTACAGGGGGCTCATCGCCCCAGGGCAATCCTTATCTGCCTAAATCACCAAAGGAACAGATCCAGGCAACTGTTGACGCATGGAATACCGGGGCTTCCGTTGTCCATATCCACGGACGAAATCCTGAGACTGGTGAGTCAGACCATGTGGCAGAGTTCCTTGGGGAAGCCATCGCCGGGATCAAGGAGAGATGCGACATCATCGTCAATTGTACGACAGGAGGGACGGCCCATAGAGTTGATGGTGATTGGTTATATCGGGAGATTCCAAAAGAGAGTGTGAAGGGCCGTCTCTCAATAATTTCGACCCTCTGGAAGGACCCCCGCACCAAACCCGATCTGGCCTCTTTTAATGCAGGGTCTCCCGTGATCGACATCTACAGCCAAAGCAAGGATGAGTTCCTACTCAAGTTCGTCATGGTTCACAGTTTCCCGGATATGGTGTACGCGGCCAACATCATGAAAGAACATGCAGTTAAGCCGGAACTGGAGTGTTACGACATCGGGATGATCAATAATTGCATCTTTCTCCGAGATACAGGCACCCTCGAAGACCCGCTTTACTTTCAGTGTGTGATGGGAGTGTTAGGCCAAATTCCTGCGACAATCGATAATCTCATCCAAATGGTTCGGAGCATTCCCCAGGGAAGTCCTTGGTCAGTTTGTGCTGTTGGATTAGATGAATTTCGAATGGCGACAATGGCCATCCTGATGGGAGGCCATGTCCGAGTAGGATTTGAAGACAATATCTATATTTCAAAAGGAGTAAAAGCTAAAAGTAATGCCGAATTGGTAGAGAAGATCGTCCGGTTAGCCAGAGAATTGGACCGCGAGATCGCAACCCCTGAGGAGGCCAGAAGAATTTTACATCTTCCTCTAAAATCCGGTAGTTGAAAACTTTTTGCAAGAATTATTCGTGAAAAATAGATTAGAAGAAATTCGTGAGATCGCTGTTGTTGGCGCTGGGCTTATGGGGCACGGGATTGCTCAAGCCTTTGCCCAGAAGGATTATCTCGTCACTTTGTACGATCTCAATCATGCAATCCTTGAAAAGGCTTTTTCCCAGATTCGAAGTAACCTTGAAACATTCGTGGAAGCGGGACTCGAGACGGAGGAAAGAATTGATAAGATTCTTTCAAACATTCGAATATCTATCGATCTTAAGGATGCAGTGGAAGGAGCCCACTTTGTCATTGAGGCTTCTCCAGAGAATTTGTTATTGAAGCAGAACCTCTTCGAAGAACTGGATCAGTATTGTTCTAAGGAGATCATTTTAGCCAGCAACACATCCACCCTCCCCATTTCGGAAATCGGAAGAAAGACGAAAGAAAAAGAGAGATTAGTCATTACCCATTGGTTTAACCCTCCTCACATTATCCCGGTGGTGGAAGTGGTTCGAGGTCAGACAACCTCAGAAGAAGTTTTTCAGGTTTCCTATGAGCTGATGAAAAAGATTGGAAAGAGACCCATTAGAGTTTTGATGGAGGTCCCCGGTTTTTTAATTAATCGGATTCAAACAGCTATGTTTCGTGAAATCCTTTCCCTTCTGGAACAAGGCGTGGCAGGACCTGAAGATATTGACGCCGGGGTCACAGGGAGTTTCGGTCTCCGATTGGCAGTGTTAGGCCCATTGAAGACGAGTGACATGACAGGACTTGACCTCTGGTGCAAAGGGGTGGAGACTCTTTCTCCTTATTTTTATTACTCAACAGAAGTCCCGAAGGTTCTAAAGGAAAAAATCGATCGAGGAGAATTGGGGTTAAAAACAGGCAAGGGGTTTTTTCAATACGAGCAGGAAGATGGTTTGGCCCAATCCAGAGATATTAAGGATAGGGATAAGAAACTCCTTTCTCTTCTTAAAACGCTATCACAATAGGAAGAACCCCATGACAATTCTAATTACTGGAGGAAGTGGTTTTATAGGTCTGGGGCTTTCAAGGCTCCTCTTAGAAAAGGGGTATCGAGTGGTCCTTTTTGATATGGTCCCTCCTGATGAAGATGAGAAAAGAGGTAAAGGAGTACCTTTTATTCGAGGAAATATTTCTGATTGGGCTGAAGTTTGTAATGTCATAAAAGATTGGAAAGTAGATCACATCTTTCACTTGGCAGCGATGCTTTCAGCCCAATGTGAAGCTAATCCATGGGCTGCTATGCAGGTAAATGGATTAGGGACCTATCACGCCCTTGAGGCCTCAAGACTCTTAGGAGTAAAGAAGGTCATTTTTACGAGCTCTATGGGAGCCTATGGGTATACTCCCGGTGGCATTGTGAATGATGAAACAATTCAAAGACCCCCGATCATGTATGGAGTTACAAAAGTTTTTGGTGAGCTCCTGGGGCTTTACTATCACCAAAGATTTGGAATCGACTTTCGGGGGGTTCGCTTTCCACAATTGGTCGGGCCTGGGATCAAATCAGAAGGATATGGCCAGTACAACCCCAGCATGATAGAGTCCGCCTTGCGGGGAATCCCCTTTGAGGCATGGGTTACAGAGGAGACGGCCATTCCCATCATGTACATTAAGGATGCAATCCGGTGTTTATTAGAACTCTTTGAGGCCGAAAGAAGTAAGATCAAAACAAGACTTTATTGTGTGGGTCAGATTACTCCTTCTCCCACAGCTGGAGCACTTTTGAAGGAAATCAAGAAACATATAAAGAATGTTCTGATAACTTTCAAACCAGATCCCAAGGTTATGGATATCATCCAAACTATTCCACAAACGCTCGATGATAAGAATGCTCGCAACGAATGGGGTTGGTCGATCCATTATGGATTAAAAGAAATGGTAGAGGATTTTGTCAAAGGATTTAATCCTAATCTGTAAATACCGAAAGGAATCAGTCTGTCATTCATTTCAATCAATACAAAAGGAGGATGATAGATGGGGAAAAAACATTTTAAAGTTTTTGTGTGGAAAGAGCAAACAAATCAAAAAAGGCGAATTGCCTCATAAAAAATGTTACCGAGAGACTGATTAAAAAGGGATCGTTGACTCATAATGGCTGTTACCGGATAACAAGCCCTAAAAGGAGGGCAGATTATGAGTCCGCGATCAAGAAGAGAATACATAGAGGCGATCTATTTACGCTATAAGAGAGCTGAATCGGTAATCATCGATGGTCTTCTTTTCTTGACATACTACTCCCTTTTTCGTATATTCATCTCATCCCAAAGCGAGTTCTTATCATACGTCAGTATGGAAAGAATGCTGGCTATTGCCAGGGTCGTTCCGGTGCTGGTCAGCCACTCACTTTGTTCATACCGTAACTCAGTGTCATACTGAGACAGGGCAGCTCATCGATCAAAAACTAGAAAAGGGGGGGGACGAGATGGTAGAAATAGACGTTACGAAATGTACGAGATGCGGGCTCTGTTCTGACGAGTGCCCGGCAGGTATCTTTGTACTGAATTTAGATCCTGACGGCGGCCGTACGGTGCAGGTGAGATATGTCGACCACTGCATCAGATGCGGCCATTGTGTCGCTATATGTCCCGAAGGCGCTGTTATCCACAGAGAACTGCCAGCGGACAAGTTTGAGGATCGGCTAGGTGCCTTCATCGCCCCCGATGCCATGAGAACCTTTCTTTTGTCAAGGCGGTCCATCAGGGCATTCAGAGAAAAGCCTGTTCCCAGAGAGCTCATAGAGCAAATGATCGAGGTCGGTACCCACGCGGGAACGGCAACAAATGCTCAGACAGAAAACTTTATTGTCATCCAGGACCAAAAACTGTTATCGGAACTTGAAGGCATGGTGATCGAGGTTCTATGGAACAAGCTGAAGCCGTTGGGTACGCGTATAGGACGCAAACTGGCAAGAATCAGGTTGGGAGAGGAAGCGGCGAAGCAGTCCATGCTGCATTACGACAGGTTCAAGACGGGGCGAGACAGTGGTGAGCTCAAGGGCATTATTTTCCGCAATGCTCCAGCGGTCATCGCCATTCATGGCCAAAGAACCAACCTCAGTGCACACGAAAACTGCGCAATTGCCGCGAGGAACATGGAAATGCTGGCCCAAAGCCTGGGCTTGGGGATGTGTTGGGCAGGATTCCTTTTGGTTGCAGCTGGTTTCAGCAAGAAAATAGCGCGCCGCCTCGGGATATCGGACGATCGTAATATCTATAGCGCTCTTATGCTCGGCTATCCCAAACATGAATATCGAAAGACGGTTCCGCGTAGACAAAGAGAGGTGCGTTGGCTATAGGCGTTTATCCATCCGAAAAAAGGCACTTCTTGCTTGAACGGCCCCCTTCCGGGACAAAGGACTCGCAGGCGGACAGGCCGTGTCAAAGTGGTCCGCCCCACGAAATGTAATTCAATTCAGCGTTTCAGGACGACTCGTCAGGGCTCTAATTCCCTTTGGCTGTGCTTCACCAATATCAATTCGTCAATGCTCTGCGAAGGTCTTTGCCCGCGCTCCTGCCCTTGGAAACCAAAATATTGCGATACAATCGGATGCCCGTTCCTTGCCCTCCTTGCGAGGACGAGTCTAATTATCTGGGTTATGGCAAAGTTACGGTCTTTTGGGTCACCACTTTCCCTGCTTTCAAACCACCCAAACTTGGGAGAATGAGAAAAGGGAAAAGAGAAAAGGGAAAAGAGAAAAGACTTCCTAGCCCCTTGCGAAATAGTTCTACTCACTTTCTTCCTAAAAGCGTCATCCTTAAATTTCGTTTTACAATGCAATATTTCAACTCGTAAGTGCGCCACGAAGTTACACAAGAGATGAGGGTAGGTCCCTCGGAGTCGGTTTACAGGGACAGGCTCCAAACCACCTTAAGCTGCTCTGGTCAAATGCCAGGGTGGTGAGCGTTAAGGAAAAGGCACTGTGAAAGGTGT
>JBEKDJ010000188.1:0-8738 GCA_050014415.1 Thermodesulfobacteriota bacterium
CCGAAAATGAGAATCACCCCTTGGGCATTCAGAGGAAAGGCACATGCCAAGGCATAGTCCCGGTCCCCTTTGCCCATCGCCTGAGTGGGCATGATCAGTATCTCATGCGAATTGATGCCCCCTGTCATATGGGCTTTGGCCCCCCGAATGATGATACCATCGGATTTTCGTTCCACAACATGGGTGAAGAGATCGGGGTCTGATTGTTTTTCAGGAGGAAGCGAACGATCCCCCTTGGGATCAGTCATTCCCCCCACCACCATCACATTGCTCTCTTGGATGTTAAGAAGATATTGTTTAAACCTTCCAAAATAGTTTGTATTATATTTCTGGTCGATATCATAAGCGGTCATATAAACAGCATTCAGAGCGTCAAATCCTACGCACCGTTGAAAGCAGGTGCCTGTTTCTTGAGCTATGAGACGGAGCATCTGCACCTTTTTGATCAGGTCATCTACACTCTGGTGAATATGGGTGAATCGATTGATCTTCTTGCCGGTCAGGTGAGACGTGGCTGTCATCAACTCCTCATGCTCAGGACGGAGAGCGAGCTCGTAGGTGAGGGCTGCGGAATTGATATGGGGCCGAAGGGCGGGATGCTCTGTGACATCGTCCACACGTTTGCCATTGTAATAAACAACGTGATGGAGGTCCTTCAAGCTCTTGATGTAATCTTCTCTTGTCACAATGTTTTTCATATTTTTCCCTCTTAAATCGTTTGACCTGATGGCTCAGTAAGGTCACCAATGATTCCCCTTTCTATTAGAATTTATTGTTGACGCATCCAATTTTCGGCCGTGCAGGAACCAGAGCAATTCTTCCGCTTTAATTCATGACACATCTTATTTCCGATTTCTCCTCGAGAAGCCGCGTTTTCACTCCGAATGGATTCGCTGTCCAAATTTCATAAGGCAAGCCATCCCCCGTCTACGAAAATGGTTTGGCCGGTAACATAGCTTGATGCATTCGAGGCAAGATAGATCGCTGCGCCTACGACCTCTTCAGGTTTGCCAAATCTTTTCATTGGAGTCTTTTGAAGGAGATCCTCCGCGATGATCTTCGAATCTCTCATTCCTTTGGTTAATTCCGTTTCGAAGTAGGCTGGACCAATCGCATTGACCTGAATGTTATATCGAGTCCATTCGATGGCAAGAACCTTTGTCAATTGAAGAATTCCCCCCTTTGTGGCACAATAGGCAGCCTGTCTTGGAAATCCAACCACTGCCCCCACAGAAACCATATTGATGATCTTCCCTCCTCCCTGTTGAATCATTGTCTTCCCCACAGCCTGGCAGAAAAGAAAGGTTCCTGTGAGATTGACCCTCACAATTTCTTCCCAATCCTGGAGGTTTATTTCTTCTGCTTTTTTCAGAATTGGGCTAATCCCCGCATTATTGAGGAGAATGTCGATTCTGGGAAAGATCTTTAGGGCAGTTTCGACGACTTTATTAATATCTTCAGGGTTTCCGATGTCAGCCGAAATGGGGAGGACCTTTCTCCCAAGGCCTTCTATTTCTTTTCCAACTCCTTCGAGCGCCGACAGATTTCTGCTCACTAAGATGAGGTCAGCCCCAACCTGAGCAAACCCTTTTGCGATTGCCTTACCAATGCCACGGCTTGCACCTGTCACAATTGCTATCTTTCCTTCGAGTTGAAACATTTTTAATCCATCGATTCCAAAAAATTCCGCATCAAGTTTTGCTTCCTCTACAAGCCAAATTGGTCGGCCGCGGTCAAGCTGCAAAATTTCTTGGCTAAGGTTAATCCTCTAATTTCAAGCAGCATGGACAGCCTTTTTCCCTTTTTTCCATCCTATATACCACGACCTTATGAGCTGGGGCAGACCTACCAGTCCCTGGGGCATTAAGTAGACAACGATGAGCAGTATGGCAGCAGAAATAAAGGGAGAATATATTTTCAAATCACGAAAAAATTCAGGAATTAAAACTAGAACAAAGGTTCCAACTATAGGTCCGGCAAAGCTGTCTATCCCTCCTATGAGCACATACATAAAAAGCCACAGGGTTGCCAGGAAGTTGAAGCTACTGGGAGAAAGTACCAGATTGTAAAGGGCGTAACTGGCCCCGGCCAGACCAACAAAGAAACACCCTACAGCCACAACCAGAATTCTGTAGAAGCCCTCATTGATACCCACACTGGAGGCGACCATGTGTGACTGTGAAATCGCCTTCAGATTCGTACCAATGCGGGAGAACTCAAACCGGTAAAGGGCTATGATGCTGACCAGGGCTAACCCAAGAAAGAAATAGTAATAGGACTCCTTTGATCCGGTAAAGATAGGGGAGATACCAGTAAGACCGCTATAACCGCCTGTCCAATCTCCGAAGGCATAGATAATCTGAATTACCCCAATGCCAAAGAAGAGACTACCCATAGCATAGTAGAGTGTTCTTAGTCTTGCAAAGGGGTATCCTATTAAAATTCCGAGACCCGTCGATGCCAGCGCCGCCAGCGGGATAATAAGCCAGGGGGGCCAGCCAAGCCATCTCGAGGCCATCCCTGAAAGGTAAGCCCCCACGCCCATGAAAGCCCCGTGGGCAAGAGGAAACTGCCCTGAAATAGTTATTGTACGGAGGCTAATGGAGGCCACGACGTATATGAAACTCAGGATGAGAATATGCAATGTATAGGGCGACCTGAGCAATATCGGTAAAAGCGCTATTATGGCAACCAATCCCGTATAAACGGCAGGCCTCAGCCACTTTCTGTCACCTGTTGTTTTAGAGAATGTAGATACAGGAATCTGAGTGTCCTTCATAACCTTATGATCTATTGAGATTATTCCAAAATCCGTGGAAATGGTAATAAGATCTCCCTGTATGATCGTAGTCCCTGGAAATACTTCACTTTCTCGGGAATCTTCCCAATTAGTGGGTTGTCATGCCTCATGCCCAAAAAAGCCTTGTGGTCGAATCAAAAGAAGGATGACAACCATGGCAACAGCAATTGCCTCACTGGCAGCGCCGCTTGTCAAAACGGGTAATATTGCATTTAAGGCACCTAAGACTAAGCCCGCTATGAGGATACCGCTGATACTTCCTACCCCGGCCAAGATAACCAGCATAAGAGTTTTTACCAGCATGAAGTCTCCGACAAAAGGGCCTAAGCCTAAATATGCCCCCATTAGACATCCAGCTATTACTGCCAAACCGGAGCCTAAAGCACAAGCGAGAACAGAAATATGTTGAATATTAATACCCTGCAGGCGAGCCCCCTCTATATTTTGGGCAATGGCCTGCATTTGCTGGCCCCATTTGGTCCGACTCATGAACCAGATTATCCCTGCTGCAAGGACGGCCCCGATGACAAAAGTTACTACTCTCTCATAGCTCACTGAAATCGGTCCAGCTGTGAAAACGCCCTTGGCAAAGGTTGGTATCGCGAGGAATTTAGTCCCCGCTTTTATATTCACCACAGTTTGCAAAATTACTGTAATAGCGATGCATATCATCACGGTGCGGTTGAAATCCCCGACAAAAGGACGAAAGCAGAACTTCTCCAGGAATGCTCCAAACGCAGCCCCGATGAGTGTTGTCATGATTAACGCCGCCCAATGATTGACACCCAACCCCGCTATCAATACAAAACCGATATAGCCACCAACCATATATATGGCGCCATGGGCAAAATTGAGTATCCCCAGCATGTTAAAAAGGAAAACAAAACCCAGCGCCACCAGCACATACATAGATGACAATATCAAAACATTGATTGACGTTGCTACCACTAGCTCCATATGGTTCTCTTTCCTTCGGATTTAAATCTTTCCCAAGAAACCACCCGGGGGTGATGAAAAGTTTCATCACCCCCGTTACTAAAACCCTTAATCGGTTAGTTATGGGATTAGACCTACGTCTATTAATCCGCCGGATATCGACTTTCCCTCTTTCGATACCTGCACCGGTTCGGGGTGAGCCACGGCATGATGCTTAATTCCATAAGTTATGTCTCCACACATCCTCCCCGGTCCAAAAAGGGTATCCACTTTGTCCATTGCCTCCCATTTAGCCTTCACCACAGTGGGGTCAAGGCTTTGGGCCGCTTCAATGACTTGTTTTAGAACCCATAATGAATTGGCACCCTGAAGATAGATAGAGGTGCTTGGCCCATATTTGGCTATGATTCTTTTGGTTATTTCATTCATGAGAGGCGGATTGGAAAGATCGTAGGGTGTAACGGCAAAAGTAAACACATCCTTCAACGCCTCACTCCCCGCAATGGCCCCTACTTCATCCAAAGGGAAAACGATAACGCCTGCATAGGGCTTTTTGTTGCCTAAATTGCGGACCCCCTTGAGAACGCCACCCACATGCTGGGAGGTACCATTCAAATGGAATATGGCATCCGCGTCTTTAATTGTGTTGAGCTTTGCCGCAATAGCGTTGAAGTCTACTATCTCAGGAGGGAAAGAAACGAGGTCGCCAACCATCGTGAATCCATGTTCTTTGAATAACTTTTTTATGATTGGTGAAAGGTAAGGTATGGAACCATCATCGCACATGATATAGGCAAGTTTCTTTACCTTTGGATAATTCTTCTTCAAAAATTGAAAGGCGGCAATCGAGTCTCCCACGCTTGAATTATATCCAAGAAATCCATAGGGTGTATTTTTATCCAATTCTCCGGGTTGGTTCGAGCAGTAGCCCATGACATAGATTACCTTATTTGGATTTGTCACTGGTGCCGCTGCTGTAGAAAAGAATGCAGTCGGTCCAATAATGAACTTGACCCCTTTGTCAAAGACCAACCTGTTGGCCGCTGCCGTGACACCATCGAGGGTACTCTTGCCGTCTTCAACGATTGTCTCGACCAAGTATTTCTGGCCCTTCACAGTGATTCCACCCTTCTCATTTATCATCTCCGCCGCAATTTGGACTTCATTCCAATCCAGGACATTGTGGCCAGAAAACCAGCCTGTTAAACATTCGAGGGCACCAATCTTTAATTTCTCTGCCTGGGAAGCAGCGAAGGAAGACTTGCCCCAAGTTGACAAGAGGACGATGCTGACTAAAACCAGAATTGAAAAAGCACTGATACTCAGTTTGAATAACTTTTTTTGTTTCATTTTTAACCTCCTCATTAATCAATTTTCAAAATGTTTCAATAAGAATCTACTTGTGGAGAGCTTTAAAACTATTTATCTTACACTATAAGAACCTCTTTATTTAAGACTCATCTGTATATCCTTCCTCTTACTCCTATTTCGATCGGGTCTTAAGGGAATGAAATTTAATTCAACTCGGTTTTTCACCTCCTTTCATCCTGCTGTCTAAGCTCACCAGATGCTTCAGTCGATGCAATTAGTTCCTAAAAAAGACGCGAATGACATTGGTTCTACCAGTAGCATGTAAAATCTTTTCATCAACATGCGAGGATTTTAAATCCGGTGTAATTATCCTCCCAGATAGGCCCTCCTGACTATATCACTCGACCTCACCTTCTCGATGTCACCCGCTAAAACCACTCTCCCTACCTGAAGCGCATACGCCCTGCTCGCTACCCCAAGGGCCAAGTGAACATTCTGCTCTACCAAAAGAACACCCACCCCCCTCCGGTTGATGTCTTTGATCACTTCACCCAACTGCTCTATCACAATCGGTGCCAGCCCCAACGATGGCTCATCCATGCAGAGAAGCCTTGGCTTCGCCATCAATCCCCTCCCGATGGCCAACATCTGTTGCTCGCCCCCGCTCAACGTCCCCGCCTTCTGATTCCGACGCTCCTGTAACCGGGGAAAAAGCTTATAAACCTCCCCTAAACTCTCGCTGATTTCCTCCTTGTCCCTACGTAAACTGGCCCCCAGCTTCAGATTGCTCAATACACTGAGATACGGAAAAAGCTGCCGCCCCTCGGGAACTAGGCTGATTCCTAACTTCACAATCTCCGTCGTCTCTCTCCCCTCTATCCTCTCCCCAAGAAACCGCACCTCCCCCGAAGTTGATCGCACCAACCCCGATAATGCCCTCAATATCGTGCTCTTGCCCGCACCATTGGCCCCGATGATGCTCACCACCGCCCCCTCCGATACCTCTAACGATACATCCTGAACCGCCATGGATTTCCCATAGTACACCGTCAAACCTTGGATCTCAAGCAACATGCCCCCCTCCAAAGTAGGCCCTGATGACATCCTGGTTCTCCCTCACCTCTCCAGGCAAACCCTCACATATCTTCTGCCCAAAGCTGATCACCACCACCCGATCACATAATTCCAAAACCTGCATGTTGTGCTCCACAATCAAAAATGTCACCCCCTGCTGCTGCGTCCTGCGAATGTTTGCCAATGTAAATTCGATCTCCGAAGGGTTCATCCCGGCTAAGGGCTCATCCAGTAACAGCAATTTGGGCCGCGTCGCCAATGCCCGTGCCACCCCAAGCATCTTCTGATACCCGTGGGGAAGATTCTTGGCCGACTCGTCCTTTACCTTATCTAATCCCACCAACCGCAAAATCTCCAACGACTGCTCCAAGATATACGCTTCATTACGCCGATACTTGGCGGTATTAAAATAGATATCGAACAAACTCGACCTCGGATGAAGATGAAACGACGCCGATACATTCTGTAAAACACTAAAACCACCAAAAAGGGGGTTTAGCTGAAATGTCCTCCCTATCCCTAGCTCAGCCACTTTATGCGGCTTCTTGCCGGTTATCTCTGTTCCATCATAGATTACCTGTCCTCTGGTCGGTGTGAAGACTCCGGTAATTAAATTAAAGATCGTTGTTTTCCCCGCCCCATTGGGGCCGATTAAAACAAGGATCTCCCCCTTATGAACCTCCATGTCAAATTGGTTAACCGCAGCCAATCCGCCAAAATGTTTTGTCAGTCCCTTGATTTCAAGCAGCGTGGACAACTCTTTTTTCCTCTTTCGACTCCTTATACCACGATCTGATTAATTGCAGCAGACCCACAAGACCTTGGGGCATCAGATAGACAACAAGGAGCAGTATGGCAGCAGAGATAAAGGGAGAATATATTTTCAAGTCACGGAAAATTTCAGGGATTAAAACCAGAACAAATGTGCCGATGATGGGCCCGGCAAAGCTGTCAATCCCCCCTATGAGCACATACATAAAGAGCCACAGGGTTGCCATCAAGTTAAAGCTGCTGCTAGATATGACCAGATTGTAGTGAGCATAGCTGGCCCCGGCAAGTCCAACAAAGAAACACCCTACAGCCACAACCAAAATTCTGTACCCGCCTTCATTGATCCCTACACTGGAGGCGACCATGTGTGACTGGGCAATAGCCTTTAAATGCGTACCAATGCGGGAGAACTCAAACCGGTAAAGGGCGATGATGCTGACCAGGGCTAACCCCAGGAAGAAATAGTAATAAGGAATCCTGGAGGCAGTAAATAAAGGGGGAATCCCGGTGAGGCCAGAATAACCGCCCGTCCAGACACCTCCCGCAACAAAAATCAAGACTACCCCTACGCCAAAGAAAAGGCTACCCATGGCATAATACAACGCCCTCAGTCTGGCAAATGGGTACCCTGTTAAAATCCCGAGGCCCATCGAGGCCAGTGCTGCCAGCGGGATAGTGAGCCAGGGGGACCAGCCGAGCCATCTTGAGGCCATGCCGGAAAGGTAAGCCCCAACGCCCATAAAAGCCCCGTGAGCGAGAGGAAACTGACCCGAGATAGTAATCGTGCGCAGGCTGACAGAGGCAACGATATATATGAAGCTCAGAATAAGCATATGCAACATATAGGGCGAGCTAAGCAATACCGGTAATAGGGCTATAAGGATTACCAACCCGGCATAGACAGCAGGCTTGACCCATCTCATCCCACTGGTTGTAAGCTTGAAAAATGTAGATCCAGATTGCGGAATATCACTGGCCATTTCGACCTCACGTCCGAAGAAACCTTTGGGCCGAAGCAGCAGAATAATGACGACGATGGTAACCGAAATAGCATCACTGATAGCGCCGCTTAAAAACATGGGTAACACAGCATCCAGACTGCTCAAAATCAACCCTGTAAGGAAGATGCCGCCAATGCTTCCTACCCCGGCCAGCATGACCACGATCAGTACTTTTAGCAGCATGAAATCACCCATGAAAGGGCCTAAACTCAAATAGGCTCCTATCAGGCATCCTGCCAATGCTGCCAAGCCGCAACTCAGGGCACAGGCGATCGCCGAAACGCGGTGGACATTAATCCCCTGCAAGAGAGCTCCCTCCATGTTTTGCGCAATGGCCTGCATTTGCTGACCCCATCTTGTGCGGTTTACGAACCAGAGGATGCCCACCAGGAGAACAGCACCGATAAAGAAAGTTACTATTCTCTCATAACTCACTGAAAATAGGCCAGCCTTGAGAACGCCCTTCGCAAAGGTTGGGATCGCTATTATTTTAGTCCCCACCATAATATTTACGGAAGTCTGCAGGATGACGGTAATGGCAACGCATATCATTATTAAGCGGTTGAGATTTCCGACAAAGGGACGGAAACAGAACTTCTCCAGGAATAGCCCGAAGGCAGCAATGATTGATATCGACAACAGCAAGGCTACCCACGAATGAATGCCCATTCCCACTATCAATAGATATCCAATATAGCCCCCCACCATGTAGATCGCGCCATGGGCCAAATTGAGGATCCCCAGCAAGTTAAAAAGAAAAGAAAAACCCAGAGCCACTAATATGTACATGGAGGACGATATTAATATGTTAATCAACGTCGCAATTACTTCTTGCATCCTAATGT
>JBEKDJ010000189.1:0-9085 GCA_050014415.1 Thermodesulfobacteriota bacterium
CCGTGGCCAAAGCCACCAGCCGAGAAACCACTACCATGAAAACCGCCAGAGAAACCTCCAAGTGAGTGGCTGCCACCTCCACCATGGAATCCACTAGAAGGACCTCTGCCCTCGAAGGACGGTGTGCTGAACGATCTGCTCGAAGCCCCCCCAGAAGACCTGTTGAGATTTTCAGAGTTGGTCTCGCTACGGAAACCCAGATCACGGGAACCGCGATTTCGAATTGTTCCTCGCTCGATCGTTGAAGGTCGTCCTGGCTCACCGTTCATCGGAGCTTGCCCTCTCGATACACCTCTGAGATTCGGCTTCATGTTACCCATTTGCCCCACACGGCTTCGTTCGAAGATGGACGCAGCGCCCCTTCTGGCTTCTGTGGAATGAAACCCTCTTTCACGGGACCCACTCACAGCAGGCGTTACCATTCTACCGTTTCTCGGGTCAACCCTAGATACCGTTCTGGTCTTGGGGTCGGTGAAGTGGTTGGAGATCACGTGATGGTGATGATGGTGATGACCGTGAAAATTCCCAACCACGACAATATCAAAATCGTTTAGGACAAAGAACCCCGGGAAGAAGAATCCAGAGCACCAGAATGGATAAGGGGCCCAGGTATACAGGTAGTAGTAATCCGGCGGGGGAGGGTAGTAAGTGACTACAGGTGGACCTTCCTCGGAGTAGTAATTGTTAACTTCCGTAGGTGGAACATATTCGCTACTTGTTGGCGGTTGACTCTCTGCGTACTGATCGGATCCAGGCACGACAGCTAACCCAAACTCAGTCGTTAAAGCCTGGAATGCTTCGAGGGCTTCATCTTTTTCCATCGGCAGATTCTTGCCAGCCGCCGCAGCAACCACTGCACTTTGCACCTCACCAATGATGATGGGGGTCATCGGATAATCGGCAATCCACCCATTTCTTGGTGCGATACCTACCGATGTCAGCATGTCCTCAGCCTGCACCTCCGTGGTTGCCGTACCTAGATTCAAGGCAGTAACAAGCTTCAGCGCAAAATCACCCTCGGGAACAAGCGTCTGTGAAACCGGGGGAGCTTTCGTTGTTGTCTGCTCAGACTGTCCATAAACCGCAAAGGGCATTAGAAACAGAGCAAATGCAATTGAAATAGCAAGTAGACTTTTCATGAAACCTCACTTCCTTTCTACATACAATAAAATCACTTCTTTAATATAATATAATACCTTAGAGACAATAAAACAATGTATCCTCGAGATATTCAGAAGAGTGCAAAGTGAGTATAACCCATTAAAAAATATGGGTTTTCTTACGACTTGGAAGACAACGATGTGAAATCGGTGAAGCCGGAGGTAGATTGCAGGGAGGTATTCTGCGTAAGTCGGGAAAGGGTTTTCTTAAGTTGGTCAATCCTATTCTTTTCTTCTATCTTTTCTCCCCAGGTATCCTGAATATAGAAGACATCCACAACGCGATTTCCTAAAGTCGACACTCTTGCAAAGTGGATATCGCAGCCGTGGTCAGTCAATGCCTGCGTCAACTCATAGAGAATGCCCAGTCGGTCCTGACCGGCGACTTCAACGATCGTAAAGAAATCAGAGTCCTGATTATTGATCTTCACTTCTTCCGGCACTCGGGGGATGACTTTTTGTTTGATCCCGTTTGCTACTTTCCCTTTGGAAAGCAGATCCTTTAGGAAGATTCTTCCACCCAGAATTTCCCTCAGGTCCTTCTTAAACTGCTGAAGACGGTTTTCTAACTCTTTCGTTACATCTTCCACCCAAAAGGTGTCGAGGGCCACTCCGTTTCCCCAGGTGTGGATTTGAGCTTCGAGGATATTCAAGCGGTTCAAAAACATCGAGCCGGTAATTCTGGAAAAGAGTCCATAACGATCTTCTGTACATACAGTCACCTTTGCCTGAATCTCTTTTTCAATCTCCCATCCCACAAGGAGAAGTTCCTTCTCGATGGAACGAGCCATTTCAATATGACGGATAATCTCTGCGGAGGAATAGCAGGAGAGGTATCGGTCGGGAAGATGTTCAGCATATTCAGAGAATATCTCCGGAGATAGAGATTCCTGGAGCTTCCGAATCATCTCATCTCCTTTCAGAAATGGCCCGGCAACGGCACCCTTTTCAAAGAAATGTGAGGCCTTCAGAAAAAGCTCCATAAGAAGGGTATTCTTCCAAGAGGTCCAGGCTTCAGGCCCGACTGCTTTTATGTCAGCAAAAGTCAAAAGGTAGAGCATCTTCAAAGGATTGAGGTTCTTGACTTCATTGGTAAAATGCATGATGACCTGTTCGTCATGGAGGTCTCTGCGGAAAGCCGTTTGGACCATAAAGAGGTGGTGACTTACTAAGAATCCAATCAATTCCTGGTCTTGTGTAGACAGTCCCATCCGCTCTCCGATTTGCTTCACCATCTTTTCGCCCATGGAAGAATGATCTCCATCCATCCCTTTGCCAATGTCGTGGAGGAGGGTTGCTAAAAAGAGAATCTCCGTTTTTTCTATCTCTCTGCTGAGGGAGGTGAGCAAAGGATAATCTTTCTGGTAGAGGCCATCTCTTAGCTTCCCCAGTTCTTCCACAGCCAAGATAGAGTGGACATCAACGGGATGAACATGGTAGAGATCATAATGGACCTTTCCCGCAATTCCTGAGAATTCAGGGATATACTGAGAGAGAAATCCAAGCTCATGCATTTTCTTAAGTAAGGTTTCAACCCTTTCCCCTTTTTTAAGGATTGAGAGGAAAGTCTGATTGACCTTTTCCGAGTGCCTGAACCGGTCGTCGATGAAGGGGAGGGCCTCCACCACAGCTTCTTCCATCCGGAAATCCATGTTGGTCCGGTACGTCTGACAGTGCTCAAAGAGAGTCATCAATTGGGAGGGGTCGCGCTTGAAGGTGACAGGATCGGACAGATGGAGTTCTCCGTAAGCGATTCTGAAATTTTCATCGATTTTCTTTCGTTGAAAGAAAAAGAAGACTCTTTTTACCCAGGAAGGTTCGTAGAGGGTCCTCTCGAGAATATCGTAGACAAAGTTTGAGATCCTCTGTGTGGAAAGATGATATTGTCTCATCATCTCCTCGATCCCTTTCGTACCAGCGGGAAAGCCAAGGATCGGGGCGATTTTCTCTTGAAATTCAAAAGTTAGATTGTCCTGCCTTCTCCTGCTGAGGAGATGGAGATTGTTTCTAACCGCCCAGAGGAATTGGAGGCTTTTTTCTAACATGCGGGAATGGTCCGGAAAGAGGATTGAATCCCAGCGGTCGGTCTTGTATTTTGCCCGGATGATCCACCGGCCAATCTGAAAGTCCCTCAACCCTCCTTCTCCTTCTTTGATATTGGGCTCCAGCGCATAAGCAGGGTCTTCGTATTTCTGGTGGCGGAGGTGAAGATCCTTGGCCAAACCCCCTGCAAATCTCCGGACCGTCCGATGGAGAACTCTCTTCGTGAAGAGGCCGTATAACTTCCGGAAAAATTCGTATTCGCCGTCGAGGTAACGTCCATCGATCAAGCCTGTCTTTATTTGCAGGTCCGATTGGGCCATCTTCAGACATTCTTTGATCGACCTGGAACTGCAACTCACTTCCAGTCCTAAGTCCCAGAGGGGGTAGAGTATCTTCTCGATCAAAGGAGGGAGTTCGTCTTTCTTTGAAGAGGAGTAGAGGAGGAGTAGATCGACATCCGAGTAAGGGGCTAGTTCAGCCCTTCCATATCCTCCTATAGCGATGAGACAGACTGATGGAGCCGAAACCTGGGATTGTGCCTTTTGGAAGGCCTTTCTCACGAGGCCGTCCACCATATCAGAATGTCGGCGAAGGAATTCCCCCGGGGAGGAATGGTAGGATACTTCCTGTGCCATCAGGTTCTTGGTATCGATGAGCCCGTTTCTGGTGATGCCTAACTCAAATTGCATCTCTTCCGCGTTCTCCGGTTCGGATTCGAACCACCTCTTCGACCGGTGATATGAAGATCTTTCCATCTCCAATCTTTCCTGTCTTGGCAGCGCGTTCAATGGTCTCGATCGCTTGGGTGACCAACTCGTCGGTGACGATCAGTTCAATCTTGGCCTTCGGGACGAAGTCGATCGTGTATTCGGCTCCCCGGTAGACTTCGGTGTGGCCTTTTTGCCTTCCAAATCCTCTGACTTCGGTTACCGTCATTCCCTGAACACCCATTTTGGTCAAGGCGTTCTTGACCTCATCCAGCTTGAATGGTTTGATAATGGCTTCGATCTTTTTCATTTTGCCTCCCTATTTGGCCCGGAGTCCGGAGTGTTATGTCTTGTCACTCCGGACTCAAAACTCATGATTTTCTTAAAAAGTGTATCCTGCTTCGCCGTGCTGACTCAAATCCAGACCATTGACCTCATGTTCTTCATCGACCCTCAACCCCATGGTCCAATCGAGGATCTTCAATATGATGAATGTCAAGACGAACGAATAAACCCATGCGGAAACAACACTCAATGCCTGAATACCAATCAGAGAGGGGTTGCCAAAGAAGAGGCCGTCATTGCCGGATGAATTAATGACTTTCGATGCAAACAATCCCGTGGCCAGTGCACCCCACGTGCCACCCACTCCATGAACACCTACGACGTCGAGAGAATCATCATATCCGAGTTTGGTCTTGAGGTTAATGGCATAATAACAAGCCACACCGGCAACGAGTCCGATGATGATGGCTGGTAGGGGTCCCACAAAACCCGATGCAGGAGTAATGGCAACGAGTCCTGCCACGGCACCGGACGCAGCACCGAGGACCGTGGGCTCTCCGCGGTACGTCCATTCCGCGATCATCCACGAGAGGGCTGCTGCGGCGGTTGAGATGTGCGTGACCACAAAGGCAGAAGTCGCTAGAGAGCCCGATGCGACTGCGCTTCCACCATTGAAACCAAACCAACCAAACCAGAGCAGGGCTGCTCCCAAGAGCGTCAAGGTCAAGTTGTGGGGAGGCATGGGCTCATCACCATAACCTTTTCTTTTCCCTACAACCAGGGCAGCCGCCAATGCTGCGACTCCCGAACTGATGTGCACCACGAGTCCTCCTGCAAAATCAAGGGCACCAAGGTTCTTGATCCAGCCGCCCACGCCCCATACCCAGTGTGCAAGGGGATCGTAGACGAATGTTGCCCAAAGGATGAGGAAGACAAGGTAGGTCTTGAATTTAAATCTTTCAGCGAATGCACCAGTAATCAAGGCAGGTGTAATGATAGCAAACATCATCTGAAAGATCATAAAGGCCTGATGCGGGATCGTGGCTGCATAATCGGGATATGGGTCAAGGCCCACACCTCTGAGGCCGATCCAGCGGAGGCTTCCGATGACGTGACCAATATCGGGTCCAAATGCGAGACTGTACCCGTAGATGACCCACTGGATGGAGATCACACCAAGGGCGATAAAGCTCTGCATGATCGTGCCCAAGACATTTTTGGATCTGACCATACCGCCGTAAAAGAGGGCAAGCCCAGGTGTCATCAGCATGACCAAAGCGGAAGAGATTAACATCCAGGTGGTATCCCCTGTGTCCACCTTGGGTGGGGCGGGGGCGGTCTGGGTAGACGGCGACACAACAGCCGGAGGCACTGCTGTCTTAAGTTCTTCTGCAAAAGCGGCACCTGCCATTAAAAAACCGAGTACCAACAACAAAGTTAAAATCCTTTTCATCGCGTCACCCCTTTCATGAATTGCAGATTTCAAATTGCGGATTGAGGAATTTCCCTTGCTCCGTCCTTTCCCCAGTGGGGAGAGGCCCGAATTTACCGCCTGAAAAAGTTCCTAAGAAATAACATCCCCCTTTCCGTATAACTTTTAATGTTTGTTGCGGTTTCTGTCATGATTTCAGCCTTCGAACAGGGTGGAGGGACCTGGAGATTCTCAAATTCCTCTTCATAAGTCTCCATCCATTCCCGGATCATCTCCTCGGTTACTTCGAGGTGAAACTGAAGGCCGTAGGCGTTTTCTCCATATCGGAAAGCTTGATGAGGGACAAAGGTTGAGGTGGCAATTAGCTTCCCAGCATTGGGAATCTCAAAGGTGTCCTCATGCCATTGGAATACAGAGAAGGTTTTTGGAAGTCTAGACAAGCAAGGATCCTGTGAACCTATTCTTGTCAATGAGACATCAAACCATCCGATCTCTTTCACAGGGGATTTGAAGATCTTGGCTCCGAGTGCCTTTGCTATCAATTGGGCTCCAAGACAGATCCCTAAAACCGTTTTCCCTCTCTGAATCGCTTCCTTAATAAAAAGGTCTTCCTCTCTGAGGAAGGGATAGTGATCTTCCTCATAGACATTCATCGGTCCTCCTAAGACGACGATGGTGGCCAAGTCGTCAAGTCTTGGAAGATGCACACCGGATTCAAGACCGAGGATTTGATAGGGGATTCTCTCCTGTCTCAGGAAATTCTCAATTAACCCAGGTCCCTCAATGTCAACATGTTTGATGATCAAGACAATCATGACGAAGTCATGAGAGCAATCCCTATGCCAATTGAAGGGCTGCTCAAATGACAAGAGATTTTCATCAAGATTATTCAATAGTTGTTAGGAATAACACCCAAGACTGGCCTTCTAATCGATAGCGAGTGCAAAGAAAGGTTTTGTTGAAATTTAGACACCCTGCTAAAAAAGAACCATGCATTCATTCTCTTCTTTAGTAAATCAGGGGGGAATGTCGAAATTTGACCTTTCCAAAAGCATCCATTCTGTTGTTCTATTCTTCCTTCTAGTTTTGAACCCCCTTATCCTATGATTGCACATTTCAACCCGTACGTGCGCTGCCGGGTTGCCCAAGAGATGGGCGGAGACTCATCGAAATCAACTCGCACGAGTGGGTCTGGAAGCGGCTTTAATGGCTCCGGGCAGAAGTCGACCAAGTGGGCATAAAGGGAAAGACTCGGCAGGGAACTGTCTCTGGGAAGGCTCTTGGAAACGAATCTGCACAGGGTCAAGTAGCCTTACTTTTTTGATTGTAAATTCCGTCTTTCATTGATAATATTGCCCTTGACGGATTGATCCATGAATAAGATGATCCTATGAACTGGAGAATTCCTCTCTTGTCACTCGTTATGGTGGCCTTCTGGCTGCTTTTATTCCCTCTGTCCATACTTCCCCAAGATGAGCTATGGAAGAGAATTGATGACGGATTGTCTCTCAGCGAAATCCATTCCCAAAGACTCACTCTCATAAAGATTGATCCGGCGTATTATTCATTCAAGCTCTTATGTGCCTCTGAAAACGGCAAACTGCGGATGACAGCGAAGAGGTGGTGCCAAAAGCACAATATCGTATCAGCAATTAACGCTGGAATGTTCCAGGCAGATGGGATGACAAACGTCGGCTACATGAAGAATTTCAATCATATTAACAATCCAAGATTAAATACCAGATACAAAGCTGTCTTGGCCTTTAACCCAGTCGATGCCACTGTTCCAGAGATTCAGATCATAGACTTGAAATGCCAGGACTTTGAGAGACTAAAGGAAAAGTATCAAACGCTTATTCAGGGCATAAGAATGGTCAGTTGCCGCCAGGAGAATGTTTGGGAAAAGCAAGACAAGATGTGGAGCATCGCCGCCTTTGGTATAGACAAGAACGGGAATGGGTTGTTCATTTTTACTGAATCTCCCTTTTCAGTGCATGACTTCACCAATATTCTGTTGTCTCTTCCCCTTTCGCTTTACAACGCCGTGTATTTGGAAGGTGGTCCTGAGGCCACTTTATATTTTTCGGGAAAGGGGGTCGAATTTGAGAAGGTTGGAAGCCATGAGACGGGTTTGAATGAAAACGATTTTCCGAAGATTGCCCGTCCTATTCCCAACATCATCGGCATCGTCAAGAAGTCCAGATAGGTAAGTCTCACCCTTCACTCATTCCCATGCAATAGCTAACGTCTCAAGGGTCGTTCACACGTCGGGTTCCGCGAGGGTGTGGGGTGGGATTCTCCCATGCTGTTCAACTTCCGAGGTCTAATCGATTATATTTGTCACTTAAACTCGACTGACCCTTGAGGAGGGGCTCGCATGGTTTAGAACCAGAACCATGTCATTTGAAAAGTAACCCTTAACGGATTCCTTGCTTACAACCCGTGCTTTTTATTCCTCAAGTTTCAATTTGGTAGAGTCCAATTCGCTGTCGGCTTTTGCGTTACTGAATGACATTGTCCCCTGTAGGGTCAATCATTGACAGGTTCTATTAAAAAGTGTACATTTTCTTTTGTATGGGAAAAACGGATGAACAATTCTCGATAGCGTCAAATAGGAAACGCGCAGTTATACCGCGGGTCGCTTCGCGAGAGATCGACTTCTCACCTGCACCCTCGCGCACGCCATAGCGATTGCGAACGGTCACGTGGGTCTCCTGGACCACGATCTTGCTTCAAGCGTAGTTCATGCTCCCGGAGTTTTGGAGTCCTCCCTCAAAAAAGAGGGGTGCCTCGATAAGGAGATAGTCATGAAGTTTTCCACACGGAAATACGTCCTGGTTACCAAGTTGGTTACTTCGCTCGTGCTGCTAATGGCACCCATCGCCTCGCCGTCGGCCCTCAATGGCGTTTCACCTGCCGCTGCCTCCGAGCGTGACGTCACGGTCATGACACGCAACCTCTATGTGGGGGCAGCGTTCGATCTCCTGATCAGCGCCCCGACACCGAACGACATCCCTGAGAGGGTGGCGTTGATCTATGCGGCGATTCTATCATCAGAGTTTCCGTGCCGCGCCGAGGTGATCGCGGATGAAATTGTGCAGAACCAGTTGCGCGTCCAGTCGCCGTGTAGGACCCCACCCCCGAATCCGCCTCAACCAACGGCGTTCGCCATCGATTACGTGCAAATCCTGCTCGATGCACTAGAGCGCCGGGGTGCCCATTACGCTGTAGCGACATTCGTCACCAATACGGATGTCACGGCGCTCAGTGAAACTGGAGACACGATTCGGCTGACGGACCGGGATGTTATCTTGGTGCGCACCGATCTTTCGAATAGTGACTTACGGGTGTTGAACTCGCAGGCACAGAACTTCAAGACGCGCTTCACTGTCCAGGCTGGAGGCCCGAGTGGTCCAACGTTGACGGTCCTTCGAGGCTGGTGCTCGGTGGATGTGAGG
>JBEKDJ010000190.1:0-8696 GCA_050014415.1 Thermodesulfobacteriota bacterium
GGCCAAGCGAGGACAACCATTACGGATCACCTGGAAGAGGCAGAACGGATATTTGAAGACTTGAAGTCGGTCAACATCGACATCAACAGCGTGACAGAACAACTGGAGACGGAAGGTGTCAAGCTCTTTTCCGACTCCTTCTTCTCTCTTCTTGAAGAGATTGCAAAGAAGAGGGACTCATTCTCATCGCGGTGAAGATTATGTTGCAGATTCAAGTGTCCGAGAGTAGAGCGTAGAAAGTGGTCAAAACCAAATGCTATCTTCCACTTTCAACCTTCGAAATGGAGGACGTATGCAGATCGGAATGATAGGTCTTGGACGAATGGGGATGAACATGGCAAGACGATTGCTCAAAGGAAGACATCAGGTCATTGCCTATAACCGTACCCCTGATCGTGTCAAGGAGATCCTTCGAGAGGGGGCAAAAGGGGCTTACTCGTTGGAGGAGCTGGTGGAAAAACTTGCTCCTCCCCGTGCCGTCTGGCTGATGCTTCCTGCGGGCAAGCCTGTGGATGACCATATCAAAGAACTCCGTCACCTGCTCGACAGTGACGACATCGTTCTCGATGGCGGAAACAGTTATTACAAGGATGATATCCGTCACGAGCAAGACCTCACCCCTTCGGGGATTTATTATGTGGACGTTGGCGTGAGCGGAGGTATTTGGGGCCTTAAGATAGGCTATTGCCTGATGATTGGAGGAGAAAGAAGGATCATCAGATATCTTGAACCCCTCTTCAGGACCCTTGCTCCGAAAGACGGATATCTTTATTGTGGGAAAACCGGAGCAGGGCATTTTGTGAAGATGATTCACAATGGGATCGAGTACGGCATGATGGCAGCCTATGGAGAGGGTTTTGAGATTCTGAAGGCATCGCCTTACGGAGAAGGGTTCGATTTTGCGAAGATTGCCCATCTCTGGAACCAAGGAAGCGTCGTCCGTTCATGGCTTCTTGAGCTTGCAGAGGCCGCATTCAAGAAAGACCGAGACCTTGCATCCATCTCTGGATATGTGGAAGATTCCGGTGAAGGGCGCTGGACGGTGCAACAGGCCATCGATGCCGCCGTACCTGCCCCTGTTATTGCCTCTTCAATTTTCCAGCGCTTTCGTTCCCGTCAGGCGGATGCCTTTTCTGATAAGGTCCTGGCAGCCCTGAGGCATGAATTCGGGGGCCATGAGGTTTTTAAAACCAGAGAAAAGAGACAGGCTCCATCTGCTGGAGGGAGTCGCAGAACGTCTTCGAAGCCAAGAACGTGAAAAGGTTGGTGCGATGTTGACTCCGTGGGAAGAGGTCAATCGGTCCATAGCTGAAGTGGCTTACCAGACCTTTGGCAACTGCGATGTCAGAGTGCCAAGCCCATGTGGCCTGGTGATCTTTGGGGCCTCTGGAGACCTAACAAAGAGGAAGATCCTCCCTTCTCTCTACCGACTCCATAAACACCGTCTCCTTCCAGAGAGTTTCTTTGTTTTGGGATTGAGCCGGACGGAAATGACCACGGATCAATTTCGCCTTTCAATGCAGGTGGCCGTAAAAGGTGAATACCCAAACGACTTCAACGATACCCAGTGGCAAGAATTCGGCACCAAGCTTCATTACTCACCGATTGATTACGGGACGGCGGTATCCTATCAGCAATCTTTGAGAGAAGAAATCCTTCGACTTGAAAAAGAATTTGGGACAGGTCGAAACCACATTTTTTACTTAGCCATCCCTCCAACCCTTTATGACGACGTCATTTTCAACTTGGGTAATACAGACTTAACACGGCAGGATGGCGGCACGACCCATGTTGTGATCGAGAAACCCTTCGGACGAGATCTCGATTCAGCCAGAAAACTGAATAGGCTCCTCAGAAAGTTCTTTGAGGAAAAAGAGATTTATCGCATCGACCACTATTTGGCCATGGAAACCGTTCAGAATATCCTCATGTTCCGCTTTGCAAACTTTATCTTCGAACCTCTCTGGAACAGGAGATATATAGACCACGTGCAAATCACGGCTTCGGAAACACTTGGTGTCGAACATCGGGCTGGTTATTATGAACAGGCGGGCGTGATTCGGGACATGTTTCAGAACCATCTGTTTCAGCTTCTTGCGCTTTCAGCTATGGAGCCTCCTGCCAGATTCGAAGCCGAATCCGTGAGAGATGAAAGGATGAAGGTTTTGCATTCGATATTACCCTTTCCATTGGACAAACTAGATGTTCATATTGCCATCGGTCAATATGGGAGAGGCGAGATGGATGGAAAACCCACTGCGGCCTACCGCGAAGAGCCGGGGGTCTCTGAGACATCGACAACGCCGACGTTTGCGGCAATGAAGCTATTTATCGATAACTGGCGGTGGGCCGGAGTCCCCTTCTATCTTCGTTCGGGGAAGAGATTGTCAGCCCATAGGACAGAGATCTCCATACATTTCAAACCCGTGCCTCACCGGCTATTCTCACAGACTCTGAACGAACCCATCGAGCCAAACACGCTCATATTGCGGGTACATCCCAACGAAGGAATGAGCCTCATTCTTCAGGCGAAAAAACCTGGATCGAAGGTCTATCTAAAACCTCTCATCCTGGACTTTTCGTACCAAAGGGATGTCCTAATGGATGCCTATGAGTGGGTGCTTCTTGACTGTATGAAAGACGACCACCTGCTTTTCGTGAGAGAAGATGGCGTGGAGCAGGCCTGGTCGTTGCTCACACCGGTAATCAACCAGCTTGAATCGACAGCATCGTTAAGAGGATTCCCAAATTATGCAGCAGGCGCTTCAGGGCCCCATGAGGCCGCTCTATTGATCGAAAGAGACGGCCGTGCATGGAGGCCACTGTGAATCAGGAACCAAATGCACAGATTCAAGTTCTTTCAGATCTGGAGGCCATCAGTCATCAAGCTGCCTCTGTTTTTGCAGACATCTCGAGAAGTTCTGTTGCTAAAAAAGGTCGATTCGCAGTCGCCCTTTCAGGCGGCTCAACTCCGAGAAGATTTTACTCACTTCTCGGCTCCGACCCGTATCGTCGTGAAATTCAGTGGCGCCATATTCATCTCTTCTGGGCGGATGAGCGTTGTGTGCCAAAAGAAGATGAAGAGAGTAATTTCGGATTCGCTTACGAATTGTTTCTGTCGAAAATATCTATACCGGCTTCAAATATCCATCGAGTGAAAGGGGAAGAAGGGCCTGAACAGGGTGCCAAGGACTATGAAAATGATTTGAGGAAGTCCTTCGGGATGTCAGGAATACCTGTGTTTGATCTGATTGTCCTCGGGATGGGAGAAGATGGCCACACGGCTTCCCTCTTTCCAGGGTCAAAGCTGCTTCGGGAGACGGAAAGGCTTGCTGTTCCCGTCTATGTGAAACGGCCGAAAATCGATCGTGTCACCTTAACCATCCCGGTCCTGAACAACGCGTCTCAAATACTTTTTCTTGTTTCCGGTCCTTCGAAGGCAAAGGCTGTTCATCAGGTCTTTGGAAAGAACGGAAAGAAAAAAAGATTTCCAGCAGCACTCATCAAACCCTCCCACGGGATTACCGTATGGTTGATTGATAGGGAAGCTGCTAGAAATCTCAAAGAGATTCACCGTAATGCAGAAATTGCACATTTGACTTAATTCAAAACCTCTCGAGAAAGGTGAAGTCGCGTGAATAACCTCGAAACCCATTCTGGGTTGGTCGAGAATGGCCATCGGGATGCAAAGAAAAGAACCTCGAATCATATTGGCTGGTGACATTGGTGGGACAAAGACTCGTCTTGGCCTTTTCCGGGTCACGGATGACCGCTGCCATCTCAGATACGAAGAAACCTTCTTGAGTAAGAACTACCCAAATCTTGAGGCAATCCTTAAGGACTTCCTCAAGGATGAGAAAAGAATCGGAGCAGCCTGTTTTGGAATTCCGGGCCCAGTGATAGACGACAGGGTAACCGTGACCAACCTTCCTTGGCATCTGGATCGGAAATCGCTTCAAAAGGCCTTCTCTTTTGAGAAAGTGACCCTAATCAATGACCTCGTCGCGAATGCTTACGGGATTGCCCTCCTACACAAGAATGAATTCAGGACTCTCAATTCCGGCAAGAAAATGAAGGGTAACGCGGCCCTCATATCGGCGGGGACAGGCCTTGGAGAAGCCATTCTATTCTGGAATGGGAAGCGATATGCGCCCTTCCCTTCTGAGGGAGGGCATTCTGAATTTGCTCCGAGAAATCGTCTGGAGATGGAATTGCTTGAGTACCTCATCTCCATTTTCAATCATGTCAGCTATGAGCACATCCTTACGGGCGAGGGTCTTTTTAGGATCTACAAATTCTTGCGGGACGTGAAAGGCCATGGCCAAGAGCCGGAATGGCTTTCCGAGAGAATGACTCGGGAAGATCCTCCCCATGTAATCTCAGAAACCGCTCGCAAAAAAGCGAACAGGCTCTGTGTGGCTACCCTCGACCTATTTACTGCCATCTATGGTGCCGCAGCTGGGAACCTTGCCCTCCAAGTCATGGCATTAGGTGGAGTCTATGTCGGAGGTGGAATTGCTCCAAGGATCATTTGGAAGCTGAAAGAAGGGTCTTTCATGCGGGCCTTTAAAGATAAGGGGCGACTCTCCGATGTGGTTGCTCGTATCCCCGTCAAGGTCATCATGAATGAAGGGGCAGCCTTTCTTGGAGCTGCTTCTTATGCTGTGGATCTCTTAAGAGAATCAAGGATGAATTCGGTTTCAAGTTGCGAGTTCAAAGCTTCGAGTGAAAAGCCTAACCTCAGAACCTGAAACTTAAAACCATTTACTGAAAAAGAGGGAATCTTGATGAACCAGCAGGATCAATGGGAGCGGTACAAGAAATACTTGGACTTTCATCCTGAAATTGGTCTGATGGTCGATATCAGTCGCATGGCGTTTTCAGACGACTACTTCGATCTGATGGAGCCTCGGATCCAAAAGGCCTACAGGGACATGGATGCTCTTGAATCAGGGGCCATTGCAAACCCCGACGAAAAACGCATGGTCGGCCATTATTGGCTGCGGGCCCCTGACTTGGCTCCGAATCCACAAATCTCCCTTGACATAAAGAATACCCTTTGCTCTGTCAAGAATTTTGCTCGAGATGTCCATCGCGGTGAGATTGTGGCATCCAATGGGAAGCCATTTTCCTGCATCCTGTTAATCGGTATGGGTGGATCAGCCCTCGGTCCTCAATTCGTATCGGGTGCACTTCGAACCTCCAAAGATCCAATGGTCCCCTACTTTTTCGATAATACCGATCCCGACGGAATGGACCAGGTTTTGACTGAGATAGGGGATGGTCTATCGGAAACAATGACCATCGTTACCTCCAAGAGTGGCAATACGATCGAAACTCGGAATGGAATGCTTGAAGCAAAGGCCATCTATGAGTCAAAAGGGTTTTCCTTCGAAAAACATGCCGTTATGATCACAGAATCAGACAGTCATTTTGATCGTATTGCTGAGAAAGAGAACTGGCTTGCAAGGTTTGCCGTCTGGGACTGGGTGGGTGGACGGACATCCGAAACTTCTGCGGTTGGACTTCTGCCGGCAGCACTACAAGGAATTGAGGTAGACGGTCTCCTGGAAGGTGCTCGACTCTGCGACCAAGTGACCCGGAGAAAAGAGACCCGTACTAATCCAGCAGCCTTACTTGCACTCATGTGGTACCATGCAACGGGTGGCCGGGGAAAAAAGGATATGGTCATCCTTCCTTATAAAGATAGGCTCCAGCTCTTTCCTAAGTATCTCCAGCAGCTCATTATGGAATCGCTTGGAAAGGAAAAAGATCTTGCCGGTCAGATCGTAAACCAGGGAATTGCAGTTTACGGCAATAAGGGCTCGACCGACCAACACGCCTACATCCAGCAGCTTCGCGATGGAGTGAACAACTTCTTTGTTACATTTATTGAAGTGCTGAAGGACCGCCAAGGGGTTTCGTTGCAGGTTGACCCGGATGTCGCAAGCGGCGATTACTTGAACGGTTTTCTTCAAGGGACCCGCAGGGCTCTGTGGGAAAAGGGTCGGGAATCGATCACTATTACGATCGAGAGGATAGACGCTCGTTCGTTAGGTGTCCTGATTGCTCTCTATGAAAGGGCAGTGGGTTTCTACGGATCGCTTACAAACCTCAATCCGTACAATCAACCAGGAGTTGAAGCTGGAAAGAAAGCTGCGGCACTGGTGATTCAACTTCAGACAGAGGCCCTTTCCTTTCTCCGCCAGGAAAAAGGTAAGTCCTTCACGGCAGAGGAGATTGCGTCTGCCATCGGACTAAAGGAAGAGGTTGAGACAGTATTCAAGATCTTGGAACATGCTGCAGCCAATGTGGACCACGGGATAAAGAAGATTTCTGCGACACCTCTTTATCATTCTAAGTATCGCTATGCTCCATGAGAGAGATGAAACAATGTCAAACGCCGAAGCTCAAAGTTGAAAACAAATGGTCATCGATTCTCTTGTCCGAAGGAGAATACTTTGAGACTTAGAACTTATCCGCAAATAATTTCCCCCCCTTTAGTAAAGGGGGGCCAGGGGGGATTTAAAGTGTCAACCATTGGCAAATCCCCCTGAATCCCCTTATTCCAAAGGGGGACATTACAAGCAATCATTATTTACGGATAAGCTCTTAGTCATTTGAGCTTTCTTTGACAATTAGATTTTGAAATATCTGTTTCGATTCGGAGGGCAGAGGATGTTTTTGAAGTTACCCCAATTCGAAAGCTTGCGAACATTGACCAAAGATGGTCGTCTCCTTTTCACGACTCGTATCGCCCGTCTCTTTGCATACGGGTTTCTTTCTGTGGTGCTCGTCCTCTACCTCGCCCAAGTCGGCCTGAACGAAGTGCAGATTGGACTTCTCCTGACCTTAACGCTTGTCGGAGACACAATCATCTCCCTCTGGATAACCACCTCTGCTGACCGTATCGGCAGGCAGAGGATGCTCATCGTGGGAGCCGGCCTCATGGTGTTCGCTGGGGTATTATTCGCATTAACCCGCGACTTTGTCCTCCTTTTGATTGCAGCAACAATCGGTGTGATCAGTCCAAGTGGTTACGAGGTCGGCCCTTTCTTGTCGATCGAGCAGGCCGGGTTGTCGGAGACTGTTCCAAGCGAAAGGCGAACACAGATTTTCGCCTGGTACAACCTCGTAGGCTCATTCGCCACGGCCCTGGGTTCTCTGGCAGGCGGCTCATTAGTGCAAGCCCTTCAGGGCCTCGGAACGAATCCATTGCTAAGCTACCGGGCCGTCGTAATTGGCTATGCTGCCATAGGGCTGCTGTTGGGCTTGTTATTCACGCAACTTACGTCGGCCATAGAGATTTCCCAAGTCGCTGACCCTTCCCAAGAAACCAGAATCCGTTTCGGTCTCCACCGGTCGCGCGGGGTCGTGTTCAAGCTCTCTGCACTCTTCTCAATCGATGCATTTGCAGGTGGTTTCGTTTTGCAGAGTATCTTGGCTTACTGGTTTCACGTTCGTTACAATGTCTCGCCCGGGTTGCTGGGAAGCATTTTCTTCGGAGCGAATTTACTTGCTGGCGTCTCGGCCCTGACAGCCGCATGGGTGGCATCCAAGATCGGGCTGATCAGGACAATGGTATTCACACACATTCCCTCCAACATCTTATTGATCTTGGTCCCCCTCATGCCCAATCTACCATTATCAATCGCTGTCCTTCTGATGCGCTTTAGCATCTCGCAAATGGATGTGCCCACCCGCCAGTCTTACACCATGGCTGTCGTGAGCCCGGATGAGCGATCTGCCGCCGCAGGCATTACTGGCATTGCGCGTACAACCGGCGCATCCCTGTCACCTGTCATCGCCGGACTATTGCTCGCTAAGGCAGCACTGCTGAGCGTCCCTTTCTTCTTGTCCGGCGGCCTCAAGATCATTTACGACATCTTGCTGTACCGCAGTTTCCGTGCCATCAAGCCGCCAGAAGAACAGACAGCACAAAACCCAAAAACACGAAGTTAATGTTGAGGTTAAGAATAGAAGAAAAACCGAATCAATATCGAGCGTCAAAAGAAAATTCATAGAAACCAATGCTTGGTCATACTGAAGTCAGCAATGAATGAGGAATGTCTTGGCTCTTTGGACAGATACCTTCTGGACACGGGGAGTCGTCCTATTACTTCGAAATGGTCAGTCGCTTCAGATTAGCCGGCGAAACAAGATCCTAAGGACATGATGCTGGTGCACTGTCCGCCCTTTCATTGTTGCTCGTAACTTCAATTAGTTAAAGACTTGGCGAAAGAGAATCGAGGGATAATGAAATTTGCCATTAATGGTAAAACCCTGAGGCCTTATCTCCTGAGATTCACTTCTTAAAGAAGAAACGTAGCTTATTCCACTGATTGACAAACCCCTTAAAGACACGGACCCACGGGCTTTGCCCGTGGGTCCTAACAAACACCCTGCAAGGACCGAACATCCGGTACCAGAGCAACTATTCATCCACGGATAGGGTCGTGGGTTCTGGATTGGAAGTCGCTGAGCTTAGATTATGGCGTAACCACTTGCCCATTAAAGGTGTATTTATTCCCGTTATCACAGGCTGCACTAAGCTGGAAGGTTCCTGAAGTAGGGTTCGGGTTCATTTTCCCTGAGAAAACTCCAGTTTCAGACATCGCTCCAGTGATTGTGTAGACTCCATATGCATTTTTGCCTTTAGCATTCGTAAAGAAGAAATATCCCTCCATGTTAATGAG
>JBEKDJ010000191.1:0-8693 GCA_050014415.1 Thermodesulfobacteriota bacterium
GGGCAGCCTGCCTGGCTTTTGCCCGGGATGGGGCAAAGGTCGTTGTAGCCGATGTTGATGTGAAGTCGAGTGAAGAAACGGTGAGCCTCATTAAAAAGGCAGGGGGAGAAGCCATTGTTATAAAGACCGATGTGTCTCAAGCGACTGAAGTAGAGGCCCTTGTCCGCAAAACCGTTGAGACTTATGGGAGCCTGGATTGTGCATTTAACAATGTCGGTATTCACAAGACATTCATCGGGACGATTGCCTTCGCAGAAAAAGACTGGAACCGGATGATCGACGTCAATCTCAAAGGTATGTGGCTTTGCATGAAGTATGAGATTCCCCAGATGCTCAAGCAGGGGAAGGGCTCTATCGTCAATGCATCCTCGGCAGCTGGACTGATTGGCGCCCAGAGCAACCCTGCATATACAGGAAGCAAGCACGGGGTCATAGGATTGACGAAAATGGCTGCTATAGAGTTCGCGAGAAAGGGTATCAGGGTCAACTGCATCTGTCCAGGGCCAACCACGACGACACGGATGAATGAAGAGCTGGCGGCAGTATGCCCAGATAGGGTCGAGCAGATACATAACACCGTTCCCATGGGTCGAACAGCCGAACCCAGGGAAATCGCTGAGGCGGCAGTCTGGTTATGCTCAGACAAAGCCTCCTATGTGACGGGTGCTGCTTTGCCCGTAGATGGCGGCGTGGTAGCCGAATAAAGCCCGGGGTAGAGCGTACGCAGAGGGCATGGGAAAAATCGAAGGCGCCCGTGCTTTGTCAGCTAACTCTATATTCTATGCATTCTACCCTATGCATTTTTTGAGCAGGGGAGAAAAAGAATGAAAAGAAGAGCAATGGAAACGGATGTTGTCGTGATTGGCTCCGGTGTTGCAGGTCTGGCTGCGGCTCTTACTGCAGCCGAAGGCGGCGCGAAGGTCATCGTTTTTGAGAAGCAGCGGTCCCTGGGCGGAAGTTCGAACTTTTTCTACGGAATATTCGCAGTAGAAAGTGAGATGCAACGGGAAAGGTACATTACCTACAGTCGAGATCAGGCCTTCAAAAACATCATGGAGTATAGTCATTGGCGGGCTAACCCGCGTCTTGTGAGGGCCATTGTCGATGAATCCGGGGCCACTATTGCCTGGCTGCAGCAGCAAGGCGTTGACTTTATTGAAGCCAGGATCAATTTTCCCGATGCACCTATGACGTATCATGTCGTCAAAGGGCAAGGGGCAGCAGTAGTGAAAGCGCTCAGTGAGAGAGTAAAAGAGAAAGGGGTAGATCTAAGAACTGCAACGCCGACAAGGAAGATCCTGAAAAGAGGCGACCGGATCGCGGGTGTCATTGCTGAGCAGGAGGGCGAAGACATCGAGGTGGCTGCCAGGGTGGTTGTCATAGGCAGCGGTGGTTATGCGAACAAAAAAGAATGGATCAAGAAGTATTCAGGATTCGACCTTGGGGTCAATATAATTCCCGTGGGCAACGTCGATAAGATGGGGGACGGCATTCGTATGGCGTGGGAAATTGGCGCGGCCGAGGAGGGTCTTGGTGTGCTGGAGATGTATCGTGTCGGTCCTGTGGGGTCT
Source organism: Thermodesulfobacteriota bacterium (assembly GCA_050014415.1). Classification (GTDB taxonomy): domain Bacteria; phylum Desulfobacterota; class BSN033; order BSN033; family UBA1163; genus JBEKDJ01. The sequence goes on from JBEKDJ010000191.1 coordinate 1,572, forward strand.
GAATTTCCCATGATGGGCCAGCTTGAATTTATCCCTGCCCAACCCGATCTATGGGTCAATCAGAGTGGAGAAAGGTTTTGCGATGAAAGCATAGCATTTTCCGAAACCTCCGCAGGCAATGCAAACGCGCGATACAAGGAAGGCTACACCTACAGCCTGTTTGATGACTCTATCAAGCAACTCATTCTTGATAAAGGCATTGAGAGGGGTGTGGGAGAGGACAATCTTCCTGGTACCCGACCTGTGAACTTCGACAAGGAACTGCACGTTGCCTTCGAAAGGGGGACCACGGAGCTATTCATGGAAAATTCAATAGAAGATTTGGCCGGGAGGATGGGGGTAGATCCCGTAGTCCTGAAGGCCACTGTCGACGAATACAACAGATTCTGTGACAAAGGCCATGATGATCTGTTTGCAAAGAATCCAAAATACTTAAGGCGGCTCAAGTGGCCGAAATTCTATGCCGTCAAGGCCCGCACCATCTGTTTAGGAACCCTTGGAGGGATCAAGATCAACCACAATATGGAGGTTGTGGATAAGAAAGACAGGGTTATTCCCGGCCTCTACGCCGGTGGATTCGATGCCGGCGGAATGTACGGGGATAGTTACTGCATCCACGATTCTTCAGGTCTATCTTCAGGATTTGCAGTGAATTCCGGCCGCATTGCAGGTAAGAACGCCTTGAGATATATGGGCAGGTAGCTGCCTATTCTGTATAAAAGGGAGGATAGACGAGCATGGCTGAAAGAAAGTATGGGAAATATGTGGTAAGAATCCCTCTTGAAAGTGGGAAATTTGGACCTCTTTCACGCCTTACTGGTGAAGAACATTACGCATCTGATTTCTCCATTCTATTTGCCTACATTTCTGCGCCCTGCCTTATGGAGGATGCGCCCCATTCACACGACTTCGACATGTATCTATATTTTCTCGGAGTAAATGATTTAGGGGATATGGATGCTGAAATTGAGATGGGGCTTGGTGAGGAGCAGGAAATACATAAAATAACAACTCCTACAAGTGTCTATATCCCAAAGGGTTTGGTTCATTGTCCTCTCAATTTCAGAAGGGTGGGCAAACCTATTCTGTTCGTCCATGCCACACTTGCTTCTAAATATACAAAACTTTCCAACCCATCCTAAGAACCGCTTTAGGGAATAGATAAGGAAAGAGGAGATTCATCCAATGAAGGCGGAATATGGATATATGGGCAAAATGCTTTTTGTTGATTTGACTAATCGAAAGATCCACGAAGAAGATCTTTCGGAGGAACTCGCAAGGAATTTCATAGGCGGTTACGGTGTTGGTGCGCGAATCATAATGGGGCGCATGAAGCCTGGGGCAGACCCTTTTGGGCCGGACAACATCTTGGGTTTTGGAACCGGTCCGCTCACCCTCTCCGGAATGACCTCAACATGCCGTTATACAGCTATGGGCAAGTCTCCCTTGACAGGATACTGGGGCGATGCGAACAGCGGGGGAGATTTTGCGAACGTCTTCAAGGCGTCGGGTTACGATGCTGTCTTCTTTGAAGGCAGGGCTGAGCATCCCGTGTATCTCCTTATCAGGAAAGGAAAAGTAGAATTCAAGGATGCCCGACATTTATGGGGTGTTGATACGGTCAAAACAGAGCAGATGATCAGACAGGAAAATGGCGAAGCCCATCTCAAGATTGCCTGTATCGGTATTGCCGGAGAGAAGCGATCTCGGATTGCGGCTGTCATCAATGACTGGGGAAGGGCCGCGGCGAGATCGGGCCTCGGTGGGGTAATGGGATCGAAGAACCTTAAGGCGATTGCCTGTAGCGGTACACAGAAGCCCAGAATCTTTGACAAAGCAAGGGTGGAAAACCTCATGAAGGAACTGGTGAGGGAGACGAAGAGCAATCCCTATGGTATGTACCAGATTCTCAGCGGTTCCGGAACGCCAGGTGCTATGATGCCCCATATGGCAATGCATGACGTTCCAATAAAGAACTGGGCCGGGAACAACATAGAGGACTTTCCCGAGTCCAAGTGGGAGGCGGTTGGCTGGGAGAGTTTGGAGAAATATGTGACGAAGAAGTATGCGTGCACAAGCTGTTTCATTGCCTGCGGGCATTGGGTGAAGGTCAGCACCGGGAAATATAGAGTAGAGAAGGGCCATAAGCCAGAATATGAGACGATGGCAGCCTTTGGCCCGAATTGTCTGAACGACAACATGGAATCCTTAATCTATGCCAATGAGCTCTGCAATCTGCATGGATTAGACACGATTTCCGCAGGGGCGGTCATTGCCTTTGCTATTGAGTGCTACGAAAATGGCTTGATTACTAAGAAGGACACGGATGGGTTGGAGCTGACCTGGGGTAACACTGATGCGATCATCGAGGTCTTGAAAAAGATGTGCGTGCGCGAGGGAATCGGTGATTTGTTGGCGGAAGGATCCAGAGAGGCTGCGAAAAAGATAGGAAGAGGAGCAGAGCAATTCTCCATGGACGTGGGTGGTGAGCTGATTCCTATGCATGACCCCAGACAGGTTCCTGGAATGGGTGCGACCTACGTATCAGATCCTACCCCTGCCAGACACACCCGTAGCGGAACAGCATTTCAGGAGGAAGGAATGGCCAACCCGGCGGCAATGAATATCCTGGGGCTCCCGCTTCAAATGGAGAGGTACGATCCGACGGGCAAGGGCAAGGCCCACTCGCTGGTTACGGCCTGGCAGCACTTAATCAATACAACGGGTCTCTGCATTTTTGCCGGAGACGGACTCAATTTTTCCCTCCTCGAAATGATGAAGGCAGTCACCGGATGGAATCTGGATCATGAAGAGCTGATAAAGACAGGAAAGAGAATTTCTGCCCTGCTTCATGCTTTCAATCTGAGAGAAGGATTTAAGCCGGCTGATTTCACCATGCCGCCGAGGGCATACGGAAGCCCTCCATTCAAGATAGGATCACTCAAGGGCATCACCGTTGACGTCGAGGACTTGAAGAGGCAGTACTATGAAGCGATGGGTTTCGACCCTGCTACCGGAGAGATCCGGAAAGACAGAATCGAAGCACTGGGATTACAAAATATTCTTTAATGGGCTGCTGAAAAATGCCCATCTGCGGCGTTGCCCTTATCCTTCCCTTCGGTAGGCTCAGGGCAAGCTCCGTGTCGGCGTACATACAAGTACGCCTCACTCCTCAGGATTTCGGGCGCCTTGCATCTGGACATTTTTGAGCAGCCCTGGGAAAATAACTTTTTCAGTGAACTGTTAGTTCGGAAAGGAGGTGAACAAGGGGACTGGATGAATATAAGCGGAGGAGGTAGAGTTGGATCTGTGTAATCATTTTTTAGAATCTGTGTAATCAAGAAAGCGAATAGTATTTTTTCAGAGCTCTCAGAAAAGGAGGAAAAATCATGGAAAAAACACTTACTTTTTTATCAGTGTTGGCTATGACCTTCTTTCTCGTTAGCGCAATTGACTCGGGCACTGCCATGGCGCAAAAAAAACCGGTGGTCATAAGACACGTGCTACCTACGCCTGAAGGGGATTACCCACAGACATTTAGAGACAAGGAGATGGCTAAAAGGTTCAACGAGCGTGCAAAGAGCGAGTATGTCATCGAGGTTCACGCCGGCGGAGCACTGGCAAAACTGCCGGAGTACTTCGATGCAGTAAGGATCGGGGCAGTGGAGATGGAGTTCTCAAACTGGGGGATGTTTTCGTTCCTGGACCCCAGGATGGGCCTGTTAGAAACTCCCTTTCTCTTTAACAACAATCATGCGACAAGTGCAGGAATGAAGCTTTTGTTGCCTCTAATATGATCAGATACTCCAGGAGAAGTTCAATGCCAAAGGGGTAGCGATGATGAATACAGGGGGACTCGGTTTGTGGTCAAAGAAACCGATAAAGAACCTCGAAGACTGGAAAGGCCTGCTCACGGCCTCCGTAAGCCCGGTTACGTCAACCCTGGTAAAAGATCTGGGCGGCTCTCCTGTCACCATTGTTTTTTTTGAAACATACGAAGCATTGGCGAAAAAAACAGTAGACGCAGCTGCCCAGAGCGCCCATGGAGGCGTGGTATTTTCTTTCCCGGATGTCTGTAAATATTTCACGGCGTTTTTTAGCGTGCCTGCCTCCGCAGGATACAGCATCAATCTCGATGTGTGGAAAAAAATGCCACCCCACATCCAGAAGATACTACAGGAGGAAACGGCCCGGGCCGCGGACTGGATGGCCAACGTCATGGTAACGGAACTCCCAGATAGCGACCTGAAGGTATTTAAAGAAAAAGGGGTAACCGTCTACTACCTGCCCAAAGCGGAACGCGACAAGTGGGCAAAGCAGCTTGAGCCGTACAATGAAAAACAGTTTTCGAGCTTCGGAGAGCTTGGCCAGAAGGTAAAGAAGATTGCTGATGAGGTGAACAAGAAATACCCTTATATGCCAGACAAAGGGATACTATAATAACGCACCGACGAAAATAGGCAGGGACTACCCAAGGTGGACGAAGTGGACACATGGGGAAAACTCCAAAAGGCCCTGTAGAAGTCGTTCTGCAGGGCCTCGAAGGTTCTCCTCTGTATCCCAGATATCCATGTACTACTTCTTACCTCTTCATATTTGACTGTTCTTCTGAGGCACCCCGGAAGAAGATATTGTCGAAGACGCGGCCTCCGCCGTCTATGCGAGGAGTAATTGAATGGCCAATAACCCAGAATTCCACAAGCTACTCGAACCTTACCACATAGGGAAGGTAAAAACACGTAACCGGATCATTAAGACAGCTTCAGGTACAAATCTCTGGAATACAGGAGACCATCGGGTCAGCAAAAAGGGAAAGGCCTTTTACGAGGCTTTGGCCAGAGGTGGTGTCGGCCTTATCATGGTGGAGTCTCCGATCGTAGAATATCCGTTCGATGAACCGGGGGACCAACGTTTGCGTATTGACGACGACAAATATATTCAAGATATCAGTGAAATAGCTGAGGTTATCCATAAACATGGCTGCCCTGCATTTGTGCAACTCTATCATCGTGGACCCTGGCTTCAACCGTATGCGCTTCATCGTCCCCACATAGCGGCCTCACCGGTGAGGGCGCCAGTATCAGAATTCGATTTACATGGTGAAGCAGCCCCTAAGGAATTGACCATTGCCGAGATTGGTGAACTTAGGGACATATTCGTCTCAACAGCTTACCGTCTCAAGAAGGCTGGATTTGACGGCATTGAGCTTAATGCCGGCTGTGACCACCTTTTTGCTACGTTTTTGTCTCGTTACTGGAATAAACGCCAGGATGACTACGGTTGTGCGAGCATGGAAAACAGAAGCCGTTTTCTAGTCCAAATCATTCAGGAAATCAAGAAAAGCTTAGGAGGAGACTTCCCTATCAGTGTCCTGATGAATGCTTTGGAAGCTGGAATGGGAGACGAAGGCATGACGTATGATGAAAGTCAAGCATTAGCCCAAGTCCTGCAGGAAGCGGGTGTGGATGCTCTCCATGTCAGGTCCCATTGGCTCGGAAATCATGTCGGATCCTACAACCAGGAGAATCTTTTCTATCCGGAGCCCCCACTCCCGTTGAAAGCTTTCTCAAAGGGACTGGATTGGAGCCGTAGAGGTAAGGAAGTGAATGTTCCTGCAGCTGCAGTCATCAAGAAAGTGGTCTCGATACCCATCATTACTGTCAGCGGAATAGAGCCCAAACGAGGCGAGAAGATCCTGCAGGAGGGTAAGGCTGACTTCATTGGTATCTGCAGGCCGCTGTTCGCTGATCCCGACCTTCCCAATAAGCTTGCGTCACAAAGGTTCGATGACATAGCACCATGCACTTATTGCGGCACATGTCAAAAGATGAATGCCCAGCCCAAACAGTGCCGGGTAAATGCTGCCCTGGGAACAGAGCAATATGAAATCAAGAAAGCGGAGAAGGTGAAAAGGGTAGTCGTCGTTGGTGGTGGCCCTGCAGGGATGGAGGCTGCAAGAGTAGCGGCAGTAAGGGGACATCATGTGTTGCTTTGTGAGAAGGCACATAGATTAGGGGGGGCATTACCTATCGCAGCGTTTGTCAAGGGAGTTGAAATTGAAAACTTGCCAGCACTTACTCATTATCTTGAAAACCAAATGATTCAATTGGGCGTGGAGATAAGAACTGGAAAAGAGTTCAATCTGTCATTGATCGATGAAGTTAGACCGGATGTTGTCATTCTTGCCACGGGAGGTATTCCCTCACTTCCAAAGATACCAGGAATTGATGGACGCAATGTGATCAGAAGTTCTGATCTTTATAAGAAATTGAAGATCTTTCTGAGATTTCTCGGACCTGGCATCCTTAGGTGGTTGACAAAATTCTGGATGCCTGTAGGGGAAAAGGTGGTTATCATTGGCGGCCAAGTAGCAGCCTGCCAATTAGCCGAATTTATGGTCAAACGAGGCAGACAAGTTACAATTGCGGATGCAGATCAGACCTTGGGGGAAGGATTGATCCCTGAGAGAAAGAACAGGCTATTTTCATGGTTCCGGAAAAAGAGTGTGACCATGATGAGCGGAGTGAAGTATGAGGAGATAACAAATGAAGGATTAATTGTGACTACAAAAGAAGGCAAGAGGCTAACCCTTCAAGCGGATACCATCATACCGGCAATGCCATTAATGCCAAATACCGATTTACTTAGAAGCCTCACAGCAAAAGTCTCCGAAGTTTATCTTATTGGCGATTGTAGGGAGCCCCGAATGATACCTGAGGCAATTGCCGATGGTTGGAAGATTGCAAATACAATATAAATAAAAGGAGGTTAGCATGACATCTAATGATTGGGATTTACAGGGGTGGATAGAGGTGTTTAAGAAACTTAAGGTCGAGGTGCTGCCGGTTGGAGTTAGATTCTCGATAAACCCGCTGGATGGGGTCAAGAAACTGGATGATAATATGCGTCTTTGTGAAATGCTCAAAAAGGCTCAGGGAGGGGAAGCTTTCTACGCTGGCCCCGAGAATCATACGTGTACCGGAGGACTTTACATCATGGGGAAAGACCTACCGTATGTTTACACAACAGGAGAATACGTAGCAGGATTGCAGGTATTCAACAGTGCCAGGGCAGGCAGACGGCTATATGATTATATTCCAAGACTCGATGCAGAAAGAAATA
>JBEKDJ010000192.1:0-16798 GCA_050014415.1 Thermodesulfobacteriota bacterium
ACACAAGATCATTCTCAAATTTCTCGGTCTAAAACCTTTGCTCAATCTTGACCTCCGTTTGGGTGAAGGAACCGGCGCAGCATTGGGAATGTTCTTGGTGGAGGCCAGTCTTAAGATCCTCGATGAAATGGCAACTTTTGCTGAAGCGGGAGTGTCTGGAAAAAATTGACTCTTGACACATTGGGAAGGTTGTAATATAAATTCCCTATTCACTCAGGATGCCGGGTTAGCTCAGTCGGTAGAGCAGAGGACTGAAAATCCTCGTGTCCGTGGTTCGATTCCGCGACCCGGCACTTTGATTATCAAGGGGTTAGGCGAATCCGCTTAGCCCTTTTTTTCGCTTGGGCCGACGTGCTTGTCGGGGCTATGAGATTGGAGATTCCCTTTGACTTATCCTCCCAAATCTAATAGACTGGATTTCATTTGAACCTTTCTCGTGACCTTTTGCCATTTTAAGCGGTAGATCATGTTTCCAATTGTCACGGTTCCCGGGGATGCAGCCGATCTTGTTGAACAGCTTGGTACAAAGCCTAAATTCTGGTATGAAGATAATAATGTCAATTACTTGTTCAAAGAAGCTCGCCCCAATACTGGAGAGGATTGGGCCGAAAAGGTTGCAAGTGAATTGTTCGCTCTTATGGGGATTCCACACGTCAAATACGACTTGGCAATATGGAAGAATACGAAAGGTGTAATTTGCCCAAGCTTCGTTCCACCTAGGTGTAGACTGGTACACGGAAACGAATTGTTGGCAAAAGTTGTTCTTGGATATCCGGCAACGAAGTTATATGGTGTAAAACAGTATACCCTCAGACGAGTGTTAGGGCTGATGGGATTGCGAATTTTCCGGTTACCATTCGGCTGGGAGACTCTACCCGTTCGCACCGCAATTGAAGTATTTGTGGGATATCTTATGATGGATGCATGGATAGCCAACCAAGACCGACATCATGAAAACTGGGGGTTTGTTGTTAGGCTAGAGTCCGAGACAATCCATCTGGCTCCTTCGTATGACCATGCTTCGAGTCTTGGATGTCACGAAAACGATGAAAACCGATTACAACGGTTAACAACCCATGATATGCGCCTTTCTATGGACTACTACGTAAACAAGGCAATATCAGCCTTTTTTGAATCCACTTCTTCTGAAAGGCCATTGTTAACAATTGAAGCGTTTATTGATGCGGGTAAATTGTACCCAGAAGCAGCTGATGCCTGGCTCAGCCGACTTGAGCAGGTTTCTCCCTCGGACACAAGATCAATCTTAGAACAGATTCCGGTAGATCGGATTTCTTCGGTTGGGGTCGACTTCGCTCATAAAGTCCTTGAACTCAACCGAAAGAGACTGCTGACCCTGAAAGGGAAATTATGATGAAAGTTGTCTATTTGGCTTGGCAGAACCCAGAGGATCGAAACTGGGTTCCAGTAGGCAGATTGAGTTTCGAAAACGGAGTGTACCGCTTTGTTTACACCAAAGGAGCTCTGAGGTTCGCCAATTTCATTCCTTTCGGCCGAATGACTGATCTCTGTGCAATTTACGAGTCAGAGGAATTATTCCCTCTTTTTGCGAATAGGTTGCTGTCTAAGTCTCGTCCAGAGTATAAGGATTTTCTTTATTGGCTTAATGTAAAGGAATCCGAGGAAGATCCTCTTGCACTGTTAGCCCGCACGGGAGGCATTCGGGAAACAGACTCGTTAATGGTATTCCCCTGTCCCGAGAAAACTGAAGAAAACACCTATCATCTCCACTTCTTTAGCCAAGGAATTAGGTATCTTCCTAGTGAAATTATCCTGAGAATCAATACCTTAACCCCTGGACACTTGCTATATTTGATGCCAGATCCACAAAATCCAAATGACTTGTTTGCGATTGCATTAAGAACGGAGGATCCTCCTGTAATTGTCGGATATATTCCAAGATATCTAAATAGGGATTTTCACGTATTCTTAAAAGAGCCTCTAAGGAATACGAGGGTGGTTGTTGAAAGAGTCAATTCTGAGGCTCCGATGCAATTACGCTTATTGTGTAGTATCACCGCATCTTGGCCAGAAGGCTTTAAACCCTGTTCTGATCCTGATTATACACCATTAGCTCCATTGGATAACGGATCAAAGGAAGAATGCAATCTTCAGTTGTCAAAGAATAGACCAGACCTCAGACTTTGATTCCCTATTGATGTGAAGTACGCTCTGCACAAACGACCCACTTGAATCTTTCCGGCTAAAACGAAGGCCTTTCCTCGGCCAAGTTTAGTTCCTCACCCAGGACCGAATGATTTTCGACAAGAAGACGAACGTCAGGCTTGCGACCCCGCTGAGCTTCTTCCGGCTCCCAATCTGCCATCCTTAAACCAGCCGTGAGAAGGACTTCCAAAGGGGCCTCCACCTTCCTCATTAATTCCTTCGTTCACCCATGGCCGGGAGGTGACCCCCTCCTGCGCCAAGGTTCCGGCGGGCAGGCGTGGGCCATGAAAAAGGCCTTTGTTTTCTTTAGTGGCCCCATGCGCTACCTGTCCTCCATAGTCCCGCAAGGCGGGACGAAGGATGGATACCATTCCCTAACCAATAACTTTGGGCCATCTGGAAATTGCCATAATATTCAATTTTTGATATAGTTAGCTCACTTCCGGGTGTGATTCGGGTGGGTCCAGGTATTTAGCCGGAAGCTTCACCTCAACGGGGAACTTCATTAAAGAACTAAGACAACCCATTATAGGTTAATTCCCTAAAAGGGAGAACATTCCTCGTGCGGAAAGGATGGTATGAAAAAGAAGCGTATGTCATCTCAATTATTAAAAGCCTTCGATGACACTTTTCAATGAGAATAATCTGATGAATGTGGTGAATCGGAACGAAGGAAGCCTTTAAAATCGGAATAGAAAATCGGGAAAAGAGGACTTGTATGTAGGCTTAAACTGCAAAAGGGGTTCGCCAGGGATTGAAGGCATTACGGTATGAGAGACTCAAACTGACCAGCGGTGCCCAGACCGCAGTTGATGCCAGACGTTTCAGATTCTTCATGGGAGGAGGGCGTGAAGAATGATTATCGAATCAATGAATGTTAAGAACTTTCGGTCAATCCTTGACGAAACACTTAACTTTGAGCAACTCACTGCCCTTGTAGGGACCAACGGTTCAGGCAAGTCAACCTTTCTTCGGGCCTTGGAGCTTTTTTACAGCACTTCGCCAAAATTTGACATTGAGGACTTTTACAACGGAAACACTTCCAAAGAAGCTTCTGTTGCTATAACTTATAAAGAGCTTTCTGAAGCTGCAAAGGAAAAATTCAGGAATTATATGCAGGGAGACAAACTCACCGTGGAAAGGGTCTTCACCTGGGATGGTTCTAAGACAGGGTCAAAGATTCACGGCTCCAAGCTTCAAAACCCTGATTTCCAGGCTATTCGTGACGCAGGTTCCGCGGGTGACAAGAAAACAGCTTATGAATCTTTAAGGTCAAAAGAAGAATACTCAACGCTTCCGAAGTGGAAAAACGCCACAGAAACACCTGAATTATTGAGCAAATGGGAACTAGAGAACACCTCAAAATGCAAGATGATGAGAGATGAAGGCCAGTTTTTTGGTTTTAGAGAAGTGGGAGAAGGCTATCTCGGAAGATTTACACAGTTTCTTTTCATCCCGGCAGTCAGGGAAGCATCAGATGATGCTGCTGAAAGCAAGGGCTCAGTCCTTACAACACTCATGGACCTTGTTGTCAGGAGCGTAATTGCTAACAAGGAGGCCGTTGTCAAGCTCAAGGAAGAGACACAGAAGCAATACAAGGATATCATGGATGTGGATAAGCTGACAGAGCTGAAAACGCTCTCTGATCAGATAAATGTCACCCTGAAAACTTACGTATCTAACGCAGGTGTTGTCCTGAAATGGCTTCCTCTCGGAGACATTGATATCCCGATGCCAAAAGCAGATGTCAAGCTGATAGAAGACAGTTATGAGTCCGCAGTAACAAGGACAGGGCATGGGCTTCAAAGGGCCTTCATCCTTACAATGCTTCAACATCTCGCCGTAGCACAAGCGGGCTCAACTAGAAGGGAAGAAAAGAAATCTGATGACCTTCCTTGCCTCGTATTGGCAATCGAAGAACCGGAGCTTTACCAGCATCCGAACAGGCAGCGACACCTTGCGAAAATTCTCCTTCAGCTTGCAAGCGGCAAAACGCCCGGCGTAGCTCACAAAACCCAGATAGTATACAGCACCCATTCCCCTCTCTTCGTAGGCATCGACCGAATAAACCAGATCCGGCTCCTACGAAAGATACTAAACGAAGAGAAGAAGCCTAAAGTTACGAAAATCATCAGCACAGACCTCGACAAAGTAGCAGAAGCAGTATGGGAAGCTGACGGGGCAATCGGCGATAAGTATACCGGAAGGACCTTGCTCCCACGGCTTCAGGCAATCATGACACCATGGATGAGTGAAGGATTCTTCGCAGACGTAGCCATCCTTGTAGAAGGAGAGGATGACAGAGCAGCAATACTTGGCGCGGCAAGAGGGATAAAAGGATTAGAACTAGAAAGCGAAGGGTTCTCAGTCATCCCATGTGGAGGAAAGACAAACCTGGACCGGCCTGCAACAATCTTCCAACAACTAGGAATCCCCGTTTATATAATATGGGATGGCGATAAAGGGGACTCAGAAGCTAATCCTAAAGACAATCGTAGGCTCTTAAGGTTCATGAATCAAAAAGAAGAAGACTGGCCTTCAAAGATTGAAGGAAATTTTGCATGCTTTGAGGAGAATATTGAAACAACGCTTTGCAATGAAATCGGCGCAGATTATTTTGAGCAATGCCTAACCGAATGCAGAAAGGGGTTCTGTATTCCGAAGAAAAAACATGCAATAAAAAACCCGACGGTAATCGCGACAATAATCCAAAAAGCACAGGAGCAGGGCCGCAAAAGCAAAACCATTAGTAGCATCCTGGAGAAAATAGTTGCCCTTAAAAAATAAACCCCTGTCGTCCTCAGTCAGCAACATTCACATCCATAATGGGCGGAACTGATTTCAAAACATTGCCTTAAGAGCCTAACAGGGGGCAGTGAAGATGTGATGTGTCCCTGTTTATATGTGAGAATTAAATCATGAAGCCCTTTTCTTTTATCCATGCAGCCGACCTACACCTGGACAGTCCGTTCAAGGGAATTACTGCAGACAATCCTGCTATCACCGACTCTGTGTCTTCGGCAACATTCGATGCCTTCAACGCTTTGATCGCCCTGTGCATCCAAAAGCAGGTTGAGTTCCTCCTGATTGCCGGAGACGTTTATGACGGGGCCGACAGGAGCTTGCGTGCCCAGCTCCGGTTTCGCGACGGCCTCGACAGGCTGGCAAAAAATGAGATCGATTCATTCGTGGTCCACGGAAATCACGACCCCTTCGACAGCCGGTCATCGGCAATCGAGTGGCCCAACAAGGTTCATAGCTTCGGCTGTCACAAAGTGGAAACCAAGCCATGCGAGCGCGACGGCACCCCCATCGCTTTGATCTCAGGGATCAGCCACTCCAGGCGAAAAGAGACGCAAAACCTGGCGAAGAGATTCGTCCGGGAGACTTCCGAGCTCTTTCACATCGGACTTCTCCATTGCAACGTCGGCTCTGTTACGGGGTATGATCCCTACGCACCCTGTGAGCTGTCAGACCTGGTGGGTCTCGGAATGGACTACTGGGCACTGGGTCATGTCCATGAAAAGGCAATCCTGTGCAAGGATCCCCATGTGGTCTATTCCGGTAATACCCAGGGGCGGAGCATCCGAGAGGATGGAGAAAGGGGCTGTTACCTCGTGACCGTGAGCGGGCGTTCCATTGCGAATGTGGAGTTTCATCCCCTCGATACCGTTCGGTGGCTTCGTACCACGATCAGCATCGACGGCATCACAACACTTGACCGGTTGGACGCTGCCCTGTCTGGAGCTGTTCAGTCTCTCACGCAGGATACCGATTCCCGTTCGGTTGTCTGTCGCATCGAGATCGTGGGACGAGGCCCGATGTACGATGAGCTTCAGAAGGAAAATGCGGTCGATGACCTTCTCGACCGGGCAAGGGACAATTTTGCCGCAGAGAGCCCCTTCGTCTGGGTTCAAGAAATCGAAATCAATTGCCGTCCCGAGGTGGACCTTGAAAAAAGGAGGGAGAGTAAGGACTTTCTCGGGCAGGTGCTTCGCATCGTACAGGAGACTCGCAATTCAAAAAACACAACATCTAAACTCCTGGAGTCGGCTCTTTCGGAACTGTTTGGAAGCCGGCATATCCAGAAGGCACTGGGCGAGTTTTCCGGAGTTGAGATAAATCGTCTACTTGAGGAGGCCGAACTCCTCTGCCTCAACAAGCTCGAGGTGGGTGAATGAGAATTTCTCATTTTCATATCGACGGGTTTGGCATCTTCCATGATGTGTCAGTGAAAAACCTGCCCGCTGGTTTCGTCCTCTTCAGCGGGGATAACGAAGCAGGGAAATCGACCTTTCTTTCCTTTCTCAGGGACATCCTCTTTGGATTTCGCGACAAACGTTCGAAGGAGAACGATTACCCGCCCCTGGCCGGAGGCCGCCATGGAGGGCGGGTTACCATCATCAGCGAACGTTTGGGAGAGGTCATCATTGAACGGTGGCCTGGTAAGCGTGGGGGATCAGTCACTGTTTCTTACGCCGATGGCCGAAAGGGCACCGATGAGGCCTTACGTCAATTTTTGGGCGGCACGAGCCGCGAGCTTTTTAGGAATGTTTACGCTTTCAGCTTGAGTGAACTTCAAACCATCGAAACCCTTGGGGATGACATGGTCAAGAGCGTCCTTTATGGTGCCAGCGCAGGAGCGGGGATGCTGGCTTTGCCAGTCGCGCAAGGACATATACAAAGGAAATTAGAGGAGCTCTTCAAACCCGGAGGCAGAAACCCGAGGATCAACAAGAAACTCGGTGATCTCGACGAAGTGAGGTCAAAATTGCACGAGGCCCGTAGCGGCATCGATCAGTATGATGCAGCCTGTCTTGAATTGAGGAAAAAGGAGGAAGAACTTCAAAAACTGAACTCGGAAGTGAGTTCGATCAACAGGGCGAAAAACAGGATCGAAACCTACCTCAAACTCTGGGAGGATTGGGTTCTCCTGCGAGAAATAGAAACGAGGCTTACGGAACTTCCTTTAATTATCACTAGTTTCCCTGAAAATGGTGTTGAACGGCTCGACCGTTGTCTTGAAAAGCGAGAAAGAGAAGAACAACTCCTTGCCGAGATCAAGCTTGAACGTGACGATCTCAGGGTACAGATGGACGGGCTTTTTGTTGATGATGCGATCCTGAAGGCGTCAGCGTCGATCCGGACACTCCTCGAGAAAAAGGGAGGTTACGTTGCAGCCACGGAAACCCTTCCGGCGATCAGGCAAAAGTTTGAATCCAAGAAGGAGGAAGTTTTGGCTATTCTGGCCGGCTTTGGGAAGGAATGGACCGAGGCGAAGGTGGCAGGCATTGACAGGTCTCTGTTCACCCGGGAGGCAATCCTGAAGCAACAGGAGCACCTGAATCATCTAGGATCGATCCGGGATCGGGCGCAGGATCTGGTGACGTCGAAGCAACAGGAGGATGAGACTGCTCAACGGGCGGAAGAAGAGGCGCAAAGGAACCTCGAACGGTATCGGAATGTTGTAATGGAAGCGGATGACGAAACGCTACTGGCTCTCCAGCAAGGGAGGGATCAGTTTGCCTCTGTCGTCAAAGACCTACCCCAGAGAAGCAGAGAACACCATGAGGCAAGGAGACAGCTTGACGAGGCAGTCAAGGAGATCGATCCAGACTGGAGCGAGACCGATATAGTCTGTTTCGATTGTTCAATCCCTGCCCAGGAGAAAGTCGAGCAATATGAATCTCGACTGACAGGAGCCGGAAGGGATGTCGCACAGATTCAAACAAAGCTCGAATCGGCCCAGACGGATTTCAAGAACGTTGAGGAGCAGTACAACAGTAAGGTTCGCGAACTTGGAAAGATGCCCCCTTCTCCCGCAGACGGACGGGATGAACTGACTGTCCGGAAATCCTCGCTACGGGCTTTGAGGGACTATCTCCTGGAGCGTGAAAGCCTTGCCGAAGAAATCAGGCACCAGGAAGAACGGCTATCAGACAAACAGCAGGAAGTGACCCGCCACGGTCAGGTTTCCCGGGGAGTCTCGACGGATGTCTTCAGGTGGGCTTCCGTGGGAACCGTGCTGCTGGGTTTGATTGTTTCAGGGGTTCTCACATTTCTGAGTTCTCCTGTATCGCAAAACCCGGACCCAATGGGCCATTCAGGTTGCCAGCAACCAATCCCGCTTGGCTGAGATTGAGCGTCAGGTGTCCACCATGGGTGCTCACCTGAAAGCGATGAAAGAACAGTTTGCCGACCTGTCAAAGAGAATAGCCGCGTTCACTCCCGGTCTGAAGATTCCTGACTCGGTGAAACTCAGCGATATAGATAGACTTGAAATCGAAGTCGACGAAACCATCACCCTCTTTGACAGGAGAAATCAACTTGCAGACGAAATTGAAGAGCTTGCATCAAAAGTCAAGAAGCGAAAAGAGACGGTTGAAGAGTTGGTCAGGAAGAATGTGGGGAACGAATCGGCTTTGGAAGAGGCAGGGCAAGACTGGGAAACATACCTAAAAAGTACCGGTTTGCGATCGGGCGTAACCCCGCGGACGGTGAGTCTAATATTCACAAAGGTTGAAGCCATCAAAGCCCAGATTAGACGGGTCCACGAATTGGAAGAGAGAATCTGCCAGATGGAAGAAGTCAAACAGGCGTATGTTACCTTGGCGAAGGGTGTTCCCTCCTTGGCCAAAGGAGTAGAGGGAAAGTTGACGGACTTCCTCTCGACAGTGGACACGTTCCTTGAACGCAGCCGGGAGATCGAAGAAAAACGGCATGAAAGGAGATTAGCAGAGCAGCTTCTTGAGGAAAAGAAGCGCCGAAAAATGGAGACAAAAAGGGCTTTGCAGGAGGCCAGGAGCCTTCTCGATCAGGCCGTTGACGATGAAAAGAAGGACCGCATAGCCTGGCAGGAGTGGTTGATACAACGAGGCCTCAATCCAGGGCTGTCTCCTGGAACGACTCTGGAGGCCTTTCAGGAAATCGACAGATGTGTTCGCCTGGTCAATGAAAGGTCGGAATTGGCTGAACAGGTTAAGCGCCTTGAAGATGAGATCGAGGAATACCACCGCTGCGCAGTTGAGGCCCTCAAGAAACTCGGAGACCCTGTACCTGAAGCGGAGAGGTTTCTTGCCACCATCGATCAACTTGGAGATAACCTAGAAAAGAGCAAAACAGACCTAGCTCGGAGAGAAGAGCTTGAAAAAAAGGCCCATGGCATAGAGTCGAAGTTGAGAAATTCACAGGGACAGATTGAATGTCTTGAAGGAGAGTTACATGCCCTTCTACAGGCCGGAGGGACTACAGACCAGGAGACATTTCGAACCCAAGGGAGGCTATTCAAAGAAAGGTATCGGCTCCTTGAAGAAATTGCCCAGAAGGAAAGAAACCTGAAGATAATCGCAGGAGAAGGAGTTATCTCCTCGTTGAAAAACAAGCTCAGTAGCCTCAGTATGGAGCGACTTAAAACAGAACATGAGGAGCTTTCAAGACAATTCAAGAACGTGGATGGTGAGCTCAATCAACTTCATCAGGATAAAGCGGATCTGAAGCTTCGGATTTCAAATCTGGCTTCCGCCGATGAGATCGCGCGCCTACGAGCACAGGAGGAAAGAGTCATCGAAGAGTTGCGCGTCCTTGCTTTCGAGTGGGGACGCTATGCAATTGCCAAGTACCTTCTATCCGAAGCTCGGAAGCGCTTTGAGCAGGAACAGCAGCCCAAGGTAATCTATGACGCTGGAAGCTTCTTTCAAACCATCACCGGCGGTCGCTACCAAAAGATCATTGCCCCGATTGGCGAAAACACCATCGAGATCGTGACGCATAATGGGCAGCACAAACCTCCCGAAGAGCTGAGCCGCGGGACTGCCGAGCAGCTTTACCTGGCCATACGTTTTGGTTATATATCGAATTACACCGTTAACGGAGAAAACCTGCCAATCATCATGGACGATATCATGGTCAATTTTGACCCGAACCGTGCTAACAAAGCCGCAGGTGCCGTACTCAGGCTGGCTGAAAAATACCAGGTTTTATTCTTCACGTGCCATCCAGAGACAGCCGAAATATTCAAAAAGCAGGATCCGAAGATCCCCGTTTACCTGCTCCACGACGGAAAGATTGCATCTGAAAAAGTGCTCACAATGGAAACTTGACAGAGGGACATTAAGGATAAGGGAGAAAACTGTGGGGCCGGGTTTGCAATATTGCAATTCGAAAAGATAGGGAGGGGCCACGGGCTCAGGCTTGAGAAGTTTGAGATTTGGTGTCATTCATACTTTCCTACCAAAAATCCTAATACAAAAGCAGCCAACCTCAATAGCCCCTGGATCTCCCAATTCGATTTCGGTTTTCTCCAGAAGCTCGCATAGCGCATTGGGTATCCCCCGGTTCACCCCGTTTTCTTAATGAAGAAATCAGGGAGGAATCCATTGCTGCCCAACGTCGTTGAGCTTTGCGGAAAGGAATACTAACTGGTGGGATCCGTGGGGTCAAACCACCACCGGGCTTGCAATATATCGAATATCGATATATAATAAGGCTGATGATTAAGAGTTTTCGTGACAAAGACACCCAAGCCCTGTTCGAGGGGCGCTGCCCCCGCCGCTGGCAGGCCATCCGTAGAGTGGCTGAGCGGAAGTTGATTCAGTTGAATGCTGCGGCGACTCTTGATTTTCTGCGGGCGCCGCCAGGCAACCGCTTGGAGACACTGAAAGGAGACCGTGCAGGCCAGTACAGCATCCGTATCAACGAACAGTGGCGTGTGTGTTTTACCTGGACAGCCGGAGATGTATTTGATGTTGAGATTGGTGATTACCATTGAGGAGGCCTTATCATGATCAAGAACGGTATGCGTCCCATTCATCCGGGCGAGATATTGCGTGAGGAATATATGGCGCCGCTGGGGCTGTCAGCCACCGCTTTGGCCCACGCGTTGGGCGTGACGCCCGCCCGCATCAACGATATTGTGCGCGAGCGGCGCGGCATCACAGCTGATACGGCGTTACGTCTGGCGCGGTACTTCGGCACGGATGCACAATCGTGGATTAACTTGCAAACCGCACACGATCTCCGCGTGGCCGAGTTGGCGGCAGGTGAGACCATAGATCGTGTCGTGAAGCCTCGCCGGGCCGCGTAAAATTTCGGTGTAACTCCCGCACCCTGTCCTTTGGGACGTACTTAAGTTATTTAACTTCTTTGCCCAGATGGCAGGATCATAAGTAAAGCTACGTTTTGAAGCAGGATGCCTGTACCGGGTCGGACCAAGCTAACCATTTGAATCGTAAGTTTATATCGGGAAAATTAGGGCGATTTGGGACTTAGGGCTGCAAATTTGAGGCTAAAATAATCCTTAATGGAAGTGGGAGCATGGACGGTACAAATCGTGCAAATTTGAAAGCAGGCTTACAGGTTTTAATTGTATTAAAAAAAGACCAGCATTCTGGAAAACTAACCGAAGGTAGAGTGAAAGACATTCTGACGGAATCTCTTACTCACCCCCATGGTATTAAAGTCCGCTTAGAAAGTGGTGAGATTGGTCGGGTTAAAAAAATAATGTAAGAAGGAAGGTCCAGGGTGTCAGGTCTACACGGGCTATTGCCCAAATAATTCTTGCAAGCATTATGAAGGGAGGGGACGTAGGTTCTAAAACAACTTGGCAATTGAAGTTAAAAAGGGTGAGGTGTTTCTTCTTATGCCCCCGGTTTCTTTCTGCTCTTTGTCTTCCGGCAAAAATGCTCCAACCACAGAAGGCTCCGGTGTCAGCTCTACACTATTCACATGCGTCATCCATAAGAAGTTGCAGCATTCAAATGCGGAATGCAGAATTCGGAATGGGGATTAGGGATTGAATAAAAGAAGGGATCAAAGGGTTATTGGGGTTTGGAGTAATCAAGTCATCAGAAGAGGTAGCCAGAGGTTCAGTCTAGAAGTTCTTCTATCCGTTTTGAGAAATTTGCTTGAATCGAATGAGATGGAAGATATTAAAGAGGGTGTTTCTCGAAACGATAACCACATGTGTCTCCGCAAAGAACCACTTCATCGATGTCTCTTTGGTCTATTGGAAAACTTTTGCACATCTCCAACCGGAATTTATCATAAATACGGCAAAGTCGTTGTCGCGTCAACATGGGGCAAACAAAGACGAAAGAGCAACATCGAGCGCATTGATGGCATTCCCCTTTTCGTAATGCCAGTTGTCGCTTTACATACCCCTTTCTGAAGTAAACAAGATAAAATCGTTTGAGCTTGCCCACCAAATGGATCACGAAACGAGCCTCCTTATTGACCTAAACTGGTCGATGTTAGATTTATTTAAACAATATATTTTATAACCTATAACTAACCAAACAACCATTGTCTAACTTTACTTAGAACTTATCCGCAAATAATTTTCCCCCCTTTAGTAAAGGGGGGCGAGGGGGGATTTAAAGTGTCAACCATTGGCAAATCCCCCTAAATCCTCCTTTTCCAAAGGGGGACATTACAAGCAATCATTATTTACAGATAAGCTCTTAGAAAACATACGTACAAACTGATTATTTAATACCTTCGGTGTCATCCATAAAATAGTTGGCCATTTGGTAATGCAAGCGTAATACAGAGCGTAAATAGAATGGAGGAGAAATAATTGAAAGAATTCAACTAAATTCCCCCGGCTTTAAAACGGGCAGGTTAAAATGGAGTATAACGGTGGGCATAGGCGACGTTTGGTGGCCCGCAGGGTTGGCAGAAGATTTTCGACCGCAAATTTTTTGCCAAAGCCAAATGTCGCGAAGCCTGAAGGGGCGTCAGCCCCGGAACGCCTATGCCGTGTTGTACGCCCGCCTGGCCGAAAATCGGCACATTATAAACCCAAGGATGGCGTTCATGTAAATTACTTAATCAATTATTACGGTATTAAAGTAATTTTTTCCGGATGCCGAAAACGGTTGAGTATAGTGTTTATTTTCATGCTGAAACCAGCTTTTTTCATACCCTTTTTCAAATGTCCAAGAAGTTCTTCATTCGTTTTGAACCGGTTGATTCCCTGGGATTGGTTTTTTCTTACTTGTTCGGTCATTTTACGGGTATATTTTACATACTCATCCATAGCATTTTTGTTCTTATTAAGTGATGCAATTATCGCTTTTGCTGCGAGTCTTCCGCTCAAAGCCGCCGCATCCATTCCCACACCTCTTGTGATATCCACAAGCCCGGCAGCATCCCCGATCATCATGATATGGCCCTGTCCAAGCCAGACCCGATCGGTAGAATTTAGTTCAATAGTTGAAGAATATCCTTCTGTTTTTACAATATTGCCGTTTAGTTTGTATTTTTTCCGGATGAAATCCAGAAAAGATTCACAATGTTTTTTCAGATCCCGGTCATAACCGCTTCCCACAACCCATAGATCCCGTCCGTCCAAGGTTTTATTATATACCCAGGCAAACATCTGGTTGTTCCAATCCAGATTCCAGAATTGGTAGAGGGTCTCAGGGTCCAATTCACTGTCACCTTCAATATAGTAATTTATCGTTCCGCCCGTTGAGACATTCCGGAAATCACCGGGTCTCAATTTCTTTCGGATAACTGGTCTTAACCCGCTGGCATCTATCAGATATGAACAGGTTACTTTTTCTATCTTATTTTTCATCTTAAGATCAACATGGATACCATTATCCGTTTCTTCATGGCCGGCATATTCGCATTCATTCCAGAATTCAGCTCCATAGCGCTGTGCCGTCTGATTCAAATAGTCGTCAAAAACATCCCGCATAAAATTATACATAAAAAAAGGAGCTTTAAAAGACGACCCGTCGGGATAATGTATCTCTACCTTATTTAACTGATGCCTGCAGAGTTTCTCAGATGGAAATTTCTCACCGATAATCCTTGAAAAATAATCAAACTGAATCCCGCTGCAAGGTTTGTGCCTGGGTGTTTTAAACTTTTCCACAAGAAGTGTTTTTGCTTTTTTCTGAGAGAGAAATTTTGCACAGACAGAACCCGCTATTCCTCCTCCAATTATGATAACATCGTATCTTTTCATAAGTCCTCCTCTTTCAACGTAATTTCTATATAAAGCAATCGGCCCGGCTTGTGGACTACTCGCAGCAAGGGAACAAACTGCATAAGACTTGTGCCGTCACGTATAACTGGCAAAATGGCGTGCTCTCATTCGCCACTTTTCTCTTCCGCGCCTCCTACCACAACTCCGATTCTTCTATTCTCTGTCCTTAGATCCTTTTGCTTGAATCATTAAGTTGTCTTAATAATTACGCTCCTGCACAGACGGACGTGACGTAGTAGAAGGACTTGGTGTCAGGCATCGGTAATAAGGTATTTAATTCATCAGGCCTTGAATCTTGAATTAAGATCGTTGATAGGAATGATTTTCACTATTATTATCTTTACCTGAGATCGTGAGAAGATCGAAATGTCACTCCACCCAATTTTCTTTCGAGCTGGTTTGACTCCATAGGCTCTTGATTTTCTCTAACAACCCAGGCGGTTCTTCGCTCTTCTGCTTTCTCGAAAATCAACTCGACACATTGAACAGAGCTTTACTTCGCGGTGAGCTATGGGCGACTCTCCTGAAGCGAAAGGCTATGCCGCAGCTTCTTTGGGAAGTTCCCAGCCAGGAAAGACGAGAACACCTGGGTGACACTTCAGGGCCCGAGCCAGAACCTTCGCGCGCTCCACCCCAAGGCGGACCCGATCATTTTCGATTGCCGAGATCGTAGCCTGGGGAATGCCTGTAAGCCGTGATAGTTGATTTTGGCTTAATTCCTGAAGTTCACGAATGATTCGTACAGACTCCCCAATCGAAACCGTAATCCGTTTCTTTGCCGGGCGATACTCCCTCATTTAAGACCTCCGATAGTCATGGGCGGTTATTGAAGCAACCTGGAACAAAAGTTTTTCGAGAATAACTCGGTAGATCACCCGCCATTGTAAACCAAGCCGAGAGGACCGGTAGCCTTGCCACTCACCCGACAAGGCTTCGTCGTGAAACCCTTTTATCAAACGCAGTCCAGAAGGACCAGAAATTGCGGCGATGTCTTTCCATTTCTCGTACCGTTTCAGGATCTCCTTCGGGATTGACGCCACTTGCTTATCGACCCGCCGGTGTTCTCCGACCCGCCACATGCTATATAATACCTATACTATATTTAATATGTCAAGTGCAATCTTTCAGGACGAAGGGAGTTAGAGTGTTTGGAAAATAAATTGGTAGGACTTCGGGTACTTACTAATCGGAGCATAGAATAGACCCTCTCCCTCATCCCCTCCCGTCAAGGGAGGGGAGTCAAACGCTTTACCAATGTATCAATATTGACTGTTGAGGAAAGAATGGATAGATGGTAGATTGGTTATGAGCGGCCACCAACAAATTGAGGCAAGTTGCACCTGCTTGTCGGTAGATAACGAGGGGGCTGACGAGGAATGAGCTGACGATGAGAAATATTCTGACGGTGGATGTGGAAGATTGGTACCACATCTGTGATATTGAACACATTCTGCCCCATTCCTCTTGGGATCGGTGTGAGAGCCGTATCCTCACCTATGTCGAGAAGATCCTCACCCTTTTCAGCCGCTTCAATGTCAAAGCTACCTTCTTCATCCTCGGATATGCTGCAGAGAGAACACCGGATGTGGTGAAGATGATCCACAGTGAGGGGCATGAAATTGCATCCCATGGTTATGGCCATGTTCAAGTTTACAAACAGGAGAAGGATGAATTTCTCCGGGACCTTCTTCAATCCAAGGACATAATCGAAGGGATTATTCGCAGTGACCGAGGGAGGGTCATTGGTTATCGTGCACCGGAATGGTCGATCTGTAAGGGAAAGAGAGATTCCTTCTGGGCCCTCGATCTTTTAGCACAGAATGGATTTATCTACGATTCGAGCATTGCGCCGCTCCATTTTATCGGCATCCCAAATGCTCCCAGAACGCCCTACACTCTTTCCACCCCTTATGGCGAAATCAGGGAATTCCCACCTCTCGTTATGCGATCTCCTCTCGGGAATCTACCCGTTGGGGGGGGATGGGGACTGCGGATATTCCCCTATCAAAGCATTCGGAGAACCGTCGATCGTTTGAATCGTCTCGGCCATCCTGCCCTTATCTTCTGTCACCCCTCAGATTTTGATGCCCTTCCTCCAAAGATTGCACTTCCTTGGATCAAACGTTTTGTCTGTTATGGGAAGATCAAAACGACGGAGGAACGGATGATTCGCCTCCTGAACGATTTCAAATTCGCCTCGATCCAGGAGGTTCTCGTTGCATAGACTCAGGATTCCCATATCCGTGCACGACCTTCCACTTTCTAGCCTCAAACTCTTGCTATTTAATTACTTTCGGGGCAAACATAAAAGAGAGTCTTGTGTCAAATAAATGATCAGTGCTATGGAAAGTTCAGATAGAATCTGTATTCTCATCCCAGCTTACAATGCCCAAGGAACCATTGGCCAGGTTCTGGTTAAGATTCAACCTCTCGAGATCGATACCATCGTCATTGATGACGGGTCCGAGGACGAAACGAAGATGGTTGCAATGGCAAAAGGGGGATCTGTTCTGGAGCATCCCTTCAATCTGGGGAAAGGCTCTGCCCTTCGGACTGGGTTCCGATATGCCATACAAAAAGGCTATGAGGTCATCATCACCCTCGATGCCGATGGCCAGC
>JBEKDJ010000193.1:0-10546 GCA_050014415.1 Thermodesulfobacteriota bacterium
AGTAGTAAGTCAAGAAAACTTGACCACAAGATATGGGAGAAACCTCCTCATACTTTTAAGCGCCAACCGGGCAAGAAGAAGGACGCTGATGATTACCAATTCAAATCATGCATACTTGCCCAAAAAGCCAGCTTGTTGACTCCAGGAAGGAAGCGTTGGCCAACTTTGCAGTGTCCGCAAGGTCAAACGCCAGCTTTTAAGCCTTTATAGGACAGGTCTTCCAAAGAAGAGGGCGATGTACAGAAGGGCTATTGCGGCTGTTGCCTGCACCTTTAATGAGTGACCCTCATTCCACTACTGGTCAGGGTCATTTTTGGGTGATCTTCCACTTGTCCTCGCGCACCCTCCATTTTCCTTCCTCAACGACCATCTTGACAGACCCCGTTGCCTCTTCCCCGAACTGCATGGAGCCATGAACGGTGAACGATGCTGAGTCTCCTGCGATAGCAGGGGTGCCTATCTTCGCCTCAGAGGGTCGTTGCGTCATGACAAACATGACCGCTTCGCGACTCTCTTTGATATCACGTTCAAATTCCTTGCGCTCCTTTTCCGCAATAAACTCACGCATCTTATTGACGTCACCCTCAAGGCATGCCCTGTAATATTCAGCATATGCCTTAGCAGGCGGACTGGCATCACCTTTGACCGTTACTTTTTTTTTGAAGGGGCAAGACCGGCCTGCGACTTTCCCAGGCTCACCTGAAAAGAAGCATCGAAGGATAATGTGACCTCGTTGAAGTCGTCGACTACCGGTTTGGGAGTCTTGTACTTCCCAACTATCGCGGTATCGTCAAAGCGAGTGACGGTCAGCGTCGCCTCATTTCCCAACGCTACAAAGTGCGTCTTCTTGCCCGGGAAATAGAAGAAGTTGAGAGATCCCGAGAGTTTTTTCTCCTTGGGGGAAAGGCTGAAGAGAATGGCATGCACCTTTTTCTGTTTTATATAGCTCTCGCTGAGCATAGAAATGGAGAAATTATCAGGGGGCAGCGGTTTGTCGGAGAGGACAATAATGGGCTCTTCCGGGTTGACCAGATCGACATATGCGTGGGTGAGCTTTATCTTGTCCTTGTTCAGTGTCAGCGATCCCGATACTCTACTGCCCTGAGGCACGGATTGTGCGTTTCCGGCCCAAGCCAATAGCATCCACGCACAGCACGAACAAACGAAGGCAACAACGAACATACGCTTCCTCTTCTCCATATTTTCCTCCTCATAAGTAGTTTATTTCGCATTGCCTGGATTTCATCTTACTGCTGAATATCTTTCAAGTCAAGCAAAATAGCAGCATAATGCCGCATACTGTAGGGATTTCTTTTCCCCATCCAGCCATCGAAAGAGTGGGACCCTATTAGTTGTTTCCTCGCCCGCTCACCGGGGAGTTTTCCGGCAAGGTCTAAAAGATGCAAGAAGCGCCTCCGGCATTTTTAAGGCCTCTTAAATAGGTATTGGCGTTTTTCAGCGGCTTGAGTCTCGACCAGATTCCCGGCCAAAACAGTCTGCCAATGAGTACCCTGAAACCGGGTAAACAGTACTTCTTGAAATTCGCAAACAGGGATTTTAGTGAAACATAGGTAACTCAAATTGATAATCATCAGTGGTCATTTCTTCTGTTCCCCCGATGTTTAACCCGTCTCGCTGATTTACACTTGAAATGTTACATTGAAAGGTAGAAATTGAAAAACAACATTTCAGGAAGTAAGAGGCGAGCAGGGGCAGGAGAGAGCCAAGGAAAACGACCTGTGATGAGAAATGTGAGCACGAGGGCCAGGGATCCTAAGGACGAAAAATAGCGATGGGCAATGAGCAAGAAGTAAAGGAGGGATGCTTGTCGTTAAAGGTCAATGATGCGGATTGTACATTGAGGATGCTGATTCGGGAGTGTGTCCATGTCAGTTTCCTCTAAACCTGGATATTCCCGGAGGATCTCTTGTATTGTCCTTCCGCTTGTGAGGAAATCAACGATAAGCGATATCCAAGTACGATGTCATCAAATAAGAGGTTTTTCGAAAAGTACGATGTCATCAAATAAGAGGTTTTTCGAACTAAATATTGGATCAATAGAGATCCGTGACAGGTATTTCTTTCTGGTTATATGAATCCACCAAGGATAATTCCGCTGGGACAAACATGATGCCGAGGTTTGATCGAAGCTGTCGGATGTCTTTCCTCCACGCCACGGCACTATCTTCGCTGGTCCGATTCCATTTTATACGTTCATTCCACCGTCTGCCATGAAAACGCTACCCGTCGAAAAGCTGCCTTGATCGGAAGCGAGAAAAAGGACTAATCTCGCGATTTCCTCGGCCCGGCCATGACGGCCTAGAGGGATGATACGGTTAAGAAATTCGGTGCCATCCTCTCCGACGACCTCTGTGAGGCGTTCCTCGATATTTGACTGAAAAGAGTTGTCGATGGGGCCTGGCGCGACAACATTGACGCGGATTCTACGCGGCGCCGCTTCTTTTGCGACCGTACGCATGAGTCCAATGAGTGCATGTTTGGATGTCACATAGGCGCAGACGCCGGGATCGGCTGTCACGCCCATGATACTGGATGTGATGATGATGCTGCCGCCGTCATTCATTTTAGGCAAGCCGTATTTGCAGGCCAGGAATGAGCCCCGGATGTTAATCGCCATGACGGCGTCGAAGACTTCTTCGGGATATTCGGTAATAGGTTTGACGACGCCGCTAATGCCCGCATGGCTAAACAACACGTCGATCTTGCCCCATCGGCTAACAGTCTGATTAATATATTTCTGTGTCTCTTGTGTGTCAGCTACGTTCGCCTTTATCGTCCCCAAAAAATCAGGCCTCGCCTTTAGGGTTTTGACCGCACGGACCAGATTCTCTTCGTTACGACTAACCAGCATAACCCTCGCGCCTTCGTGCAAAAGAAGCGAGGCGCTCGCAAGGCCAATGCTGCCTGCCCCGCCGGTGATGACACATACTTTGCCGTCTACTATCCCCATTTATTTTCTCCCTTCTTGATTCACTTCTGGGGTCACCCCCTGCGTAGCTATAAGAAACAACTGGTAACATACAAACCAAGATAGCTCCCCACTTCACTTCACATAATCCAGAAAACTGGTTTCATCTCACGGTGACGGCAAGGATGCCCGTATTGTTACTGCACAGCACGTTCATTTTCAAATAGTTTCAAGGTCGTTGTCTTGTTAACTACTGTGGATGCCAAGAAAAAAGAAAATCAGACTTCCGATTTATATGATTTTACATTTTTGATTAATCCCAAGCACAGATCCAGCGGCCGCGTATCTGTCTCTTCGACATCTTTTCCACCACATCGTTAATGTCTTCCAGCTTGAACTTTTTGGTAACAAGCTTGTCAAGCTTCAGATCGTGCGTCATTGCCATATGGGTAAGTCTGGGAATATCAATATGCGTCGATATCATACCATAGAGGGTCCCGACTATCGTTTTCTGCTGGAACGGTGTTACCTGAAGCGGGATGTTGGTCGTTTGATAATGCGGCGTGAGGCCAATTAAAACAAGTTTCCCCGCATTTCCTGTGGACCAGTAAGCCTGAATTTGGGCACCCGCATCTCCAATAGCTTCGAAGGCATAGTCCACGCCGCCGCCTGTTATCTCCTGAATCCTAGGAACCGGATCCTCCTTCGCATTGCAGATAAAATGCGTAGCGCCAAACTCTCTCGCGAGATCTTCCCTATCTTTTTCTATGTCGACCGCGATGACAGGATTTGCATGGCGCAAAACACAGGCCCGAAGTACATTCAAGCCTACACCGCCAAGCCCATATACCGCGACCCTATCCCCGGGCTGAACCTTGGCGCAATTTGTCACAGTACCCCACCCGGTTGGGATACAGCAACCCATCAGACAGGCATACTCAAGAGGAAACTCCTTCGGAATTGGGATTAATCCACTCTCCGGAGCAACAGTATAGTTGGAAAATCCCGACACAAAATTGCCGTGGCGCACCATCTTCCCGTTCTTATCTTTAATTCGAGATGTACCATCAAGCAGCGTTCCTTCTACAAAATTCTTGAAGTTCCCGCTGCATATATTACCCATGCCCCTGCGGCACTCTGGGCATTCTCCGCAAGGAACCATCCAGGTCGCAACTACATGGTCGCCTACTTTTATCTTAGTGCATCCCGGACCTACCGCTTCGACAACCCCTGCGCCTTCATGTCCGGCTACAATGGGCAACAACAATTTTACGTTCCCTATAAGGTTACCGTAGTCCGAATGACAGTACCCGGTGTAAGCGTACTTTACAAGCGCTTCCTTTTCCTTTGGCGGCTCTAATTCCAACTCTTCAATGCTATACGGTTTGTTTATCTCCCTCAAAACTGCTCCCTTAATCTTCATGATTCTTCTCTCCTTTCTTTGTTATCTCAGACGTTTATTAGAAAATACCCCCATTCCCCCCTCTCCCCTGGTGGGAGAGGGCAAGGGTGAGGGGGGGAACATTCAGCACCACCCCCACCTTAATCCTCCCCCATCAAGGGGGAGGATAATCGTTGGTAATTTTCATGGCTGAGGGTGACTTGTTCGTCATGACCCATTACCCCATTACATTGAAAAGGCTGTTAAGTGTGCTGGAAAAGTCTTTTGATATGAGTCCTATGACGATGGTCATCCTTTTAGCTTTCCTTCTGTATAAGCTTTACGTAGTTTCGGTTTTTCCAGCTTGCCGGTGGAGCTTCTTGGCACTTCTGCGAAAATGATCTGACGGGGACGCTTGTAGCGGGGGAGGTTTTCCTCACAATAGGAGAACATTTCCGCCTCTGTAGGCTTCTCGCCTGGAACCGGCTGAATGACCGCCGCAATGGCCTCTCCGAGCCTTTCATCGGGAACGCCGATGACCGCCACATCGTACACCTTTGAATGTTTCTGCAGGACCGCCTCTATCTCAACGGGATAGACATTTTCTCCTCCACAAATGATAAGGTCCTTCTTTCGGTCCACAATGTAGATGAATCCGTCCTCGTCCATTTTCGCAAGATCTCCTGTATGCAGCCAGCCATCGCGTACTATCTGTGCGGTCGCCTCCGGGTTCTTGTAGTACCCTTTCATGACCCCGCTTCCCTTCACAATAATCTCACCCACTTCATCGACATTGACGTCGGCTCCGTCATCCCTCACCACCCGGACATCCCATATGATGCTTGGCTTACCGATAGCCCCGATTTTATGCTCGTTTTCCATGCCAAGGTGGGTGACCCCAGGGCCTCCCCCCTCGCTCAATCCGTAGCTCGTATCGTAGGCCATCTCCGGGAAATAGGATTTCCATCGCTTCACCAGACTTGGCGGGATAGGCTGGGCACCCATATGCATCAGCCTTAAGTTACTCAGGTCGTAGTTTTCGGGTCTTATTTCTCTCCTATCGAAGGCCCCGAGGATATCGAGCGTCCATGGCATAAGGAGGAAGACCATGGTAGCTTTCTCTCTTGCCAATGTTTCGATGATGATCGCAGGTTTAATCAGCTCGGTAAGCAAGATATTCGTCCCACCTATGATCACTCCTCCAAGGAGGTGACCGATGGCAAGATGATATAGGGGCGGCATCATCAGCTGGCGGTCGCCGAACTTCCAGCCATGACATGTGGCCTCAGTGATTGCAGCCACCGTTAGGCTCCGGTGTGCGTGAAGCACTGCCTTGGGCGTCCCGGTAGTGCCTGAGGTGAAGTAGAGGGCACACTCATCTTCATCGTCTATCTCCACCCCCACAGGCGCGGAAGGCACACTCCCCATCAAAGATTCAAGGTTCTCTATGCCGGGCCGGGGCATCGAGCCTATTGAGAGATAGTCGCGTATAATAGGTAATTCGGACTTCATGCTGCCAATCCTCTCGGCAAACTCCTCATCAAGGATAAAGAGGCTCGGCTCTCCAATGTCAACACAGTACTTGATGTCCTGGTTGGTAAACCGGAAATTGAGCGGCATTGCCCACGCCCCGGTCTGCATGATGCCAAAAAATGTCTCAAGCCAGTTAATGGAGTTCCTGCTCAAAAGCGCTACCTTCATCCCTTTCCTGATACCCTTGGCGACCAATACCTGAGCGATTCTATTCATCCTCTCGTTGAATGCAGCCCAGGTGATTTCTTTCCGGACCTTACTGACTGGCCTTACTTCCACAAAGGCTATGGTATTCGGATATAACCGGGCATTCCTTGCCACCAGATCAACAACTGTCATCATCCCTCCCCCAAACTAACTATGTCAGAAGGTAACAATTTAGCGCTTTGAAAAATCACCTCCATGGGACACCGATCAGGGATGTTGGAAAAGTTCTAGAGCGGATACATTTAATGTATCATTCAGATGGCTTCAAAACTATTACAGTGTTTTGTTCACTCCCCCATTCCAATAGGATAGACATAAGAGACCGCATTCTAAAACTTTAGAAACATCTCTGATCGGGGGCCCTACCCCATTCCATTTCAAAGAGTTAAAGTGTTACGTTAGAAGTAATTGAACGAATTTCCGCACATCATTAACCATTTCAAGATCCCTTATCAAGGAAATGATCTCCGCTGCCCTCTCCCTGCTTACGGGTTTTCTTGCAAAATCGAGACAGTCCGTGAAACGTCTCTCATGATCCTCCTCGCTCAGGGGATTGCCGGGAAACCCGGGCGCAATATCCATCTGCCGGAACAACTCTCGACCATCTCGAGTCCAAACACGTAAATCGAAAGGTGTGTGACCTCTTGCCTCCATGGCTTCGTCCGGGATGACCTTTATCTTTCTCGTGAGATCTAACACCTTTTCGTCCCGCACCTTGCTTTCTTCGAAATGTTCAAGCCTTGAACTCCCTCTGACCAATGCATTGGCGACACAGTACTGGATGCTGAATTGTGAATCGACTCTCGGGTTCTTTCCGATTTTAAACTCATGTCCGACTAATTTATGAGTGTACGGGGGCACAATAAAAAGGATACGATCGATATCCTCTGCCGAAACCCTATCTTCCGCCATGAGCCGAAGCGTCACATCTGTGGGGCCTTGGGTGAGACCACAGCTCGGGTACTTCTTAAACACGATGTTCTGTAATGCGTACCGTTGACCCAAATCCGCTACAATGTCTTCAGCCTTAAACAGATTCTTTCCGTAAAGATGCAGATACCCATACACCCCTTCAATAAAGTTCTTCGGACCCGTGATGCCCTTGGAAGCAAGGCGGGCGCAGAGAACAGCTCCCTGAGAAACCCAGCCCTGGATAAAGCGGACACCTAGAGACCCATCGATGTTACTCTGGAAGCTCCCGCCGCAACGGTTAAACGATAAAGCCAGAGCATTCCAGGTTTCTTGCTTGCTCAAACCGAGTATTCTAGATGCTGCCGATGCCACCCCGAAGATAACACAGATGCCAGTCGGGTCGAAACCGTTATAGGCCGCTTCAGACAGGTTCATCCTCGCTGCGACCTCAGCACCAACGACAAGGGCTGCGAGAAAATCCTGGCCACTGACGCCGCCTACCAGCTCCGCAAGTGCTAAAGAAGCGGGGAATAGAGCGGCACCGATATGGGGACCGGGTGCAATGGCGTCGCAAAAATCGAGGGCCCGGGCCATGGTACCGTTTACAAAGGCTGCATCGTGGGCAGGGATTTTGCCTCCGTGCACAAGTATGGTAGCCTCTTCCTTGCCTCCGAGCTCTCGAAAAAAGTGAACTGCCTGCTCACAGCCGTCCTCTGTGGCACCTGCCAACGTTGTCCCAGTGACGGCCAGAATTTGGTTCTTTATGGTCTTCAGCGCTGACTGGGGTAAATCCTTGAACCTCGTATCGTATACAAAATCGACGATCTTCTCCTCAGCTTTCATTGGTCTCCTCCGGTATTCCCATGGATTTATCTATTGTGCTGAGTATTTCAGCACGCTTGGTTCCGGGAGTAAAAACAGCATCTACCCCTATTTCTTTCATCGTCACCACATCATTAGGAGGTATGATCCCTCCCACAAAGACCTTGACTTTCTCGAGACCTTCCTCTCGTAAGAGCCTCATAAGTTTCTGTACATAGTGGAGATGCTCACCTCCGAGAAAACTGAGACCTAGAGCGTCTGCGCTTTCCTCGATGGTCATGCGCAGGACCCGTTCCACTGAGTTGTAAACCCCTGCGTATATGACTTCGTATCCACCATCGGCAAGCCACTTGGATACAATTCTTAGGGCATTGTCGTGGGAGTCCAGCCCCATTTTAGCCATAATGATCCGTCTTTTCCTTGACATGCTAAACTTCCCTTCTATTGTGGAATGGAAAAGTCACTTGCTTCTCTCATGACGTCGCAAATTTCTTGCAATGTTGCCCGGGCCTCCACAGCCTCTAATATGGGTATCACGAGATCCTTATGGGGTTCTTTCCGTACCCTGTTGTAAAGGTTTTTCAGCGCTTGGCGAACAGGTTCCTGATTCCGATTCTTCCTGTAGTTCTTCACATATTCGATACGCTTCGCTTGCATATCGGGTGCCTGCTTGAAGATATCGATTTCTGCAGCTCCCCCCTCGTCTCGAAAGAGATTTAATCCTACAACGGGTAGCTCTGCTGTCTCTATCTGCTCTGCCAGTTTGTACCTGGCCTGGTTAAGCTCTTTTTCTACCCATCCTTCCTTGAAACACTCAATGAAGCCTCCCTGTTGTTCAATCACCTTTATTAACTCCCAGATCCGGTCTTCCAATTCGTCGGTCAGCTTTTCAACGAGATAAGAACCTCCGAGCGGGTCGACCGACTTCGTGACTCCGGTTTCATACGCGATGATCTGTTGCGTCCGGATGGCAAGCTTCTGGGTTGCCTCGGTGGGAAGACAGTATGCCTCGTCATATGAGGTGGTATGAACAGACTGGACCCCGCCGAGTATTGCCGCCAAGGTTTGTATTGCAGCCCTCACGATGTTATTCATGGGCTCCTGGGCAGTGAGCGTTAGGGAAGATGTCTGAACAGCAACACGAAACCACATGCTCTTCTCATCCTTTGCTCCAAACCTTTCCTTTAATGTCCGGGCCCATATACGGCGCATTGCCCTGAACTTGGCCACTTCTTCAAACAAATCCAGGTGAACCGCTGAGAAAAACCCAATCCGCCTGGCGATACTATCCACATTGACACCCCTCTTGCAGAGTCTGTCTATATAGTCGGTCCCCAATGCCAACACAAAGGCTGCCTCCTGAACCGCATCAACACCGCTCTCCCGGATATTCCGAGAATTGACATTCAGGATATTCCATTTGGGGGCGCGAGGTACGAGGAATTCTATGAGGTCGAGCCCTATCTTTAAGGCCAAGTCTATGGGAAAAAATGCGGTATTCGCTTGGAACGTTGGTCCCACCAATTGGGTAAAGGGGCAGTTCATGATGGTCCCGATCAAATTCTCCCATGGGATACCTCGCTCCTTTGCCATTAGGAGATACTGACCCATCAGTACCGAAGAACTGGGGGGCGGGAATATGAGCGTCGAACTTATACGATCGAGGGGAATATCGCTGAAAAGCGTCACCATATCTTCATAGGTGCACATGGACGTTCCTTGAAGACCGACGTCGCCCTGTGCCAGAGGATAGTCCGGATCTAATCCCAGCTTCGTCCCTATATCGGAATCTATGTTGATGCCGGTCTGTCCTATCTTCAGTAAATACTTTAGCAGTTCATTACTCTCTTCAGGAGACCCAAAACCACTTTGCTGCCGACGGGTCCAGAGCCGCCCCCTGTACATATCCCTGTGGATGCCTCTCGTAAAGGGGTATTCCGCAGCATCAGGAAGCACTTTATCCCAGTCTTTCCGGCCATATATTCGTTGATATTCAATCCCTGATAGCGAACGGAAGTGAGGAAGCTTTTCTCCTATCAAATGGTTGAATTCTATTTTAGGTTTATCTGCCATAGCCTCCTCCAGCTTCTGTGCTCAACTCTAACCAAACCTACCGTCTTAAGTCTGTGTTAGTTCAGCTCCGGCGTATAGCAAGTTGAGCCTTATCTATACGCTCATGGTGTCATGGGGAGTGCGATTTCCTCTTTTTCAGAATCGTAGCCCTCACATCATTCGTAAAAACCTCATCAATCAACTCTGATATTTCCTTGGGTTGAATGGCACCCTTAAAATATCCTTTGCGTTGACTAAACCCACCAAATGCTTTCATTATGTTGATCTCTCCTTCTGCTTCATAGGCCAATGCGCATAGGTGGCCAACGTTTAAAAGGTGAGGCATAAATGTTCTGACAAGAGCACGATCTTCCTTTTTAAGGTTGAAGTGGGCAGACAAAAACCAGAAGGAGATCGTGGATGGAACAAGAGATACATATCATATTACGGTTTACTCTTGCAACCGGGAAAGTGAATCTTAACGAGATAGTGTATCGTTTGAAGGAGCTTCGGGTTCCATAGTTGTTAAAGGTTTGGGAACAAGTGCTCAAAGGTTATTTCACCATCCAAATCGTAAGTGAATCCACTTCCAAGGGCTTCCGAAAGATCTTGGCGTTACAGAAGATCTTCGTTATTTTCGAAACTCATAGTAAATCTGAAGGGATAGGCCAAATTTTTATCCAGTATTTATAGCGTAACCCATTTCGATT
>JBEKDJ010000194.1:0-8623 GCA_050014415.1 Thermodesulfobacteriota bacterium
AGAACGGATGGTTCGCCGCCCGTCCGTCAGGGACAGAGAGTATTTACAAGATCTACGCTGAAAGCTTCCAAGGGAAGGATCATCTCCAACGCATCCTGGAGGAAGCCCAGACAATCGTTGACGAGGCTTTAAACGCCGCAACTTC
This sequence comes from Thermodesulfobacteriota bacterium, assembly GCA_050014415.1. Taxonomy (GTDB): domain Bacteria; phylum Desulfobacterota; class BSN033; order BSN033; family UBA1163; genus JBEKDJ01. The sequence continues at coordinate 146 of JBEKDJ010000194.1, forward strand.
AAAGAATAGGAGTGCAGCGTGATCGAGATGGGCAAGCATCCATCGGGGCAGCAGATTATCAAGGCAGGGGCTGGAAGGAGATTATCGGTGCATCAGGGCATCGGGTTATCAGATTACCAGGAGGTGGGTATCAGGCCTATGCCTGCCGAGGGGCTTCGGCCGGCAGGCGGGACGCCAGGGTATCAGGTAGAATCAATTTCTGAAACAGATTTCCCTGATGTTCGGTTTTCGTGATCTTCTGATATCCTTCACTCCTTACTTCTTGGACGCCCCAATAAAGGGACTCATGGTTGAAAGGGACTCCAATTCCATCTTGACGATCAACAGCGGCTCGTCCAGCATCAAGTTCGCGCTCTACCGCATGGGAAGAGTCGAAACAGAAGTCCTGGCAGGGAGTATCGGAGGAATTGGTCGCGGGTCCGCCATTTTCCATGTCAAAGATGCAGCTGGAAAGACTCTGATTGAGAGGCATCTTCAGCTGCAGGACCATGCTGCAGCTTTGGCGGAAATTATCCAGTGGCTACAAGGCAATCCCGCGGCACACGGCTTCGACTCCGTAGGCCATCGACTGGTGCATGGTGGGGATAGGTTCAGCCAGCCCCATCTGATTACTCCCGATCTAATGAAGGTGATCGAGGAGCTGGTGCCTCTGGCTCCCGACCATTTGCCACATGAGATCAATGCCATCAATGTGTTCAAGGTTTCTTATCCGCACGTGAAACAGGTCGCCTGTTTTGACACAGCCTTTCACCGGACCATGCCAGAGGTAGCTCAAAGATATGCGCTTGGCGGAGACCTAAAGCAGCAAGGGGTCCTGCGGTATGGCTTCCACGGTTTGTCCTATGAATACATTTTGGGGGAATTTGGAAAAGAGACCGGGGTGGAGACATCTGGAGGCCGGGTCGTCGTGGCACACCTGGGAAACGGGGCCAGCATGGTAGCTGCCAAGGGGGGCCAGAGCATGGACACAACAATGGGATTCTCTCCTGCAGGAGGGCTCGTCATGAGCACGCGTTCGGGAGACCTGGACCCTGGGGTCATCCTCTACCTCTTTAAGGAAAAGGCACTGGACGTGGCGGCCGTGAACCATATGGTAAACAAAGAGGGCGGACTCTTAGGGGTCTCTGGGATCAGCTCTGACATGAAGGATCTCCTCAGCAAAGAGGCTGAAAACCCCCGTGCGGCAGAGGCGATCGAACTTTTTTGTTATCAAGCAAAGAAGTTCCTGGGCGCCATGGCAGCGGTATTGGGTGGATTGGATCATCTCATTTTCACAGGAGGCATTGGAGAGAATGTGTCTTCCATTCGCTCGCGCATTTGTAAGGGCATGGAATTTCTTGGCATCTATCTTGATGCTGGCAGAAACGATGTGAACGGCCCCATTATTTCAGATGAGCGGAGTCCGGTCGCCGTTCGGGTGATGAAGACGAACGAAGAGTTGATGATTGCAAGGCACACCTACCAACTCCTGAGAAAAAGGGGGCAAGGTTGAGGCTGAGGTTTAAGAAAGGAAGTAAGCCAAAACAGCCAATTCAATGTCAAAAGCAACTCCTCAACAGACACGGAACAGGACTTCTGAGGAACCGAGTGTCGTTGGCAACCAAGCTACCGGACGATAGAATAGCCCGTCATCACTGGAGGAACTACTATGACAGGACCGCTTTCCCATGAAGAGCTAAGAGCCATTAACGCCTATTGGCGCGCTGCAAATTACCTCTCCGTCGGGCAGATCTACCTGTGTGACAATCCGCTGTTGAATGAACCCCTGAAGTTGGAGCATATCAAACCGAGGCTCCTCGGACACTGGGGTACGACTCCGGGGCTCAATTTTATCTACCTTCATCTGAACCGCGTGATTAAGAGGAATGACCTCAACATGATTTTCATCTGTGGACCTGGCCATGGCGGGCCAGGAATGGTCGCTAACACATACCTTGAGGGAACCTACAGTGAGTTGTATCCTCACATTTCCAGGGATGCCGAGGGGATGAAGCGGCTCTTCAAACAGTTTTCATTCCCAGGAGGTATACCTAGTCATGCGGCGCCTGAAACACCTGGTTCCATCAACGAGGGAGGGGAGCTCGGATATTCCCTGTCTCATGCTTACGGAGCTGCCTTTGACAACCCTGACCTCATCGTCGCCTGTGTGGTTGGCGACGGTGAGGCTGAAACCGGTCCCCTTGCCGCTGCTTGGCACTCTAACAAATTTCTTAATCCTGTTTCTGACGGAGCGGTCCTCCCAGTCCTGCACCTGAATGGGTACAAGATTGCAAATCCAACAATTCTGGCACGGATCAGTCATGAAGAGCTGGAGAGCCTGTTCTCCGGCTATGGCTACAGGCCCTACTTTGTCGAAGGCTCTGAACCAGAGGTCATGCACCAACTGATGGCGAAGACTCTGGACGCCGTAATTGCCGTGATTCAGGAGATTCAGAAGAAGGCTCGCATCAGTGGCATTGCCAGGCGTCCCCGCTGGCCGATGATCATTCTCCGAAGCCCCAAGGGCTGGACAGGGCCGAGACAGATTGACGGGGTGAAGGTGGAGGGTTCCTGGCGGTCCCACCAAGTACCAATCGCGGATATAGCGGCAAAGCCAGAGCACCTCAAACTTCTTGAAGATTGGATGAAGGGCTATAAGCCTGAGGAACTATTTGACGAAAAGGGAAAACTGATTCCGGAACTGGCAGAGGTCGCTCCCAAGGGAAGGCGTCGCATGGGTGCCAACCCTCACGCCAATGGCGGCTTGTTATTGAAAGATCTGAATCTGCCCGACTTCAGAGACTACGCCGTCAATATACCCGAGCCTGGCAAGATGGTTGCGGAAGCCACTCGGGTGTTGGGCCAATTTCTGAGGGACGCGATCAAACTCAATGCGGACCAGAGGAATTTCCGGGTGATGGGCCCGGACGAAACGGTTTCGAATCGCCTCGATGCTTTATTTGAAGTAACCGATCGGGTATGGATGGCTGACATGGTCCCTGAGGATGAATACCTTTCCCCGGACGGACGGGTGATGGAAATCCTCAGCGAGCACACTCTGGAAGGCTGGCTGGAAGGGTATCTCCTTACCGGCCGCCATGGGTTTTTCTCTTGCTACGAGGCATTTATTCATATCGTTGACTCGATGTTCAACCAGCATGCCAAATGGCTAAAGGTCACCCGCCAGGAAATTCCCTGGCGGCGTCCGATTGCCTCCCTCAATTACCTTTTGACCTCCCACGTCTGGCGTCAAGACCACAATGGCTTCAGCCACCAGGATCCCGGCTTCATCGATCATGTGGTAAACAAAAAGGCGGACGTCGTCCGAGTCTACTTCCCGCCCGATGCTAACACACTATTGTCTGTGGCTGATCACTGCTTGCGGAGCCGCAACTATGTCAACGTCATCGTGGCGGGAAAACAACCTCAACCTCAATGGCTCGACATGGAGGCAGCGATCAAACATTGTACTTCAGGAATCGGGATTTGGGAGTGGGCAAGTAATGATAAGGGTACCGAACCGAACGTGGTGATGGCCTGTTGTGGTGACGTGCCAACGGTTGAAACCCTCGCCGCCGTTGAGATCCTACGGGAGCAAGCACCTGAGCTCAAGATACGCGTGATTAACGTCGTTGATTTGATGACGCTTCAGCCCAAAGAGGAACACCCTCATGGTCTGTCTGGCCGAGAGTTCGACACCTTGTTCACCACCGACAAACCCATCATCTTTGTCTATCATGGTTATCCCATGCTGATCCACCGCTTGACCTATCGCCGCACAAATCACAAGAACTTGCACGTTCGGGGTTACAAGGAAGAGGGGACCACGACCACACCTTTCGACATGGTCGTCCGTAACGACCTGGATCGATTTCACTTGGTGGCGGACGTGATCGATCGGGTGCCAGAACTTGGGCATCTTGCAGCCTACGCCAAACAGGCTATCCGCGACAAACTCATTGAACACAAAGAATACGTCAACAAGTATGGTCAGGATATGCCAGAAATCCGTGATTGGACATGGAGGCTCAACAAGGGCGAAAAGCTTGATTGAGGAGATCACCCCGAATCCACTTCGCTTGTGATATTGGGTGCCGGAGCCGACCGGATCCGGGTGGAGATCAACCACAGGGAGAGGAAAAGGCCATGAATAAAACAAGAAAAGTCAGCAGTCCGATATATGCTTTTTTCCCCATCGAGGTCGAAGGATTTGATTCCCTGGCTGAACTGGCCCTGGATATGCGCTGGTCCTGGAATCATTCTGCCGACGAAGTGTGGAAGCAGCTTGATCCCGCGCTTTGGGAGCTCACCGAAAATCCCTGGGTCGTCCTGCAAACAGTGTCGAGGGACCGGCTTGAGCACGCGCTCGCCGATCCCGACTTCCGCCAGAGGGTAAGCGACCTCGTTCGAGCCAAACGTGATGCGGCAGAGTCGCCCGCATGGTTTCAGCAACATCATTCCCAGGATCCGGTCAACGCTGTCGCCTATTTCAGTATGGAGTTTATGTTAAGCGAGGCGCTGCCCATCTATTCAGGAGGGCTGGGCAATGTCGCCGGTGATCAACTCAAAGCCGCAAGCGATTTAGGTGTGCCGCTGGTAGGTGTGGGGCTACTCTACCAACAGGGCTATTTTCGCCAGGTGATAGACAAGGACGGAGCACAGCAGTCCCTCTTCCCCTATAACGATCCCGGGCAATTGCCTATCACGCCTCTGCGTGAGCCGAACGGGGAGTGGCTTCGTCTGGAAGTCCTTTTCCCGGGCTACGCGGTCTGGCTGCGGGTCTGGCAGGTACAGGTGGGGAGAGTGAAGCTTTATTTACTCGACAGCAACGACGCAGCAAATTTTCCGGCAAACCGAGGAATTACAAGCGAGCTTTATGGAGGCGGGCCGGAGTTGCGGCTCAAGCAAGAGATTGTGCTCGGGATCGGTGGATGGCGGCTACTCAACGCTCTCGGCATCGAGCCAGAAGTCTCCCATCTGAACGAAGGGCATGCCGCTTTTGTCGTTTTGGAGCGCGCTCGAAGCTTCATGGACGAAACAGGGCAACCCTTTGAAGTTGCTCTATCCGTAACACGAGCGGGCAACCTCTTTACCACGCATACGCCAGTGGCTGCCGGTTTTGACCGCTTCACTCCCGGTCTTGTCGAGCAGTACCTTGGTTGGTATGCCCAGAATAAGCTGGGCATCTCGCTCCATGATTTGCTGGCCCTGGGTCGACAGAACCCGAACGATTCCTCTGAGCCCTTTAACATGGCTTACCTGGCGATACGCGGAAGTGGTGCAGTCAACGGGGTAAGCCGCCTACACGGCAGGGTGAGCCGGCGCATCTTTGCACCTCTCTTTCCGCGCTGGCCGGAGGAAGAAGTGCCAGTCGGACACGTCACCAATGGGGTCCATATGCCGAGCTGGGATTCGGCAGGGGCAGACGATCTCTGGACTGCAACCTGTACGAAGGACCGCTGGCGGGGGGCGACGGAAAGCCTGGAGGAGCAAATGGTCTGCGTCCTGGACGATGCGTTCTGGCAACTTCGAGCAGACGCACGCAAGTCGCTCATCGAATATGTCCGTGAGCGGCTTTCCCGGCAGCTGGAGGCCTCGGGTGCCTCACCTGAAGAGTGTGACGAGGCCAATCACATTTTTGACGTCAACGTTTTGACGATGGGTTTTGCACGGCGCTTTGCCACTTATAAGAGACCGAACCTGCTCTTGAACGATCCTGAACGGCTGCTTCGTATCCTCACCAATCCAAAGTGTCCTGTGCAACTCATTATTGCGGGTAAGGCGCACCCAGCGGATTATGCGGGACAAGCAATGATCCAACAGTGGACACAATTTGCCCGACGGCCTGAGGTGCGCAAACATGTGGTCTTTCTGAGCGACTACGACATGCTTTTGACCGGGCGCATGGTGCAAGGGGTGGATGTCTGGATCAACACACCCCGACGGCCCTGGGAGGCTTGCGGGACAAGCGGCATGAAGGTGCTGGTCAATGGAGGCATCAATCTGTCGGAGCTGGATGGCTGGTGGGCAGAAGCGTACACGCCTGAGGTGGGGTGGGCGTTGGGTGATGGCAAGGAGCACGATGAGGACCCTGCCTGGGATGCCGTCGAAGCCGAAGCGCTTTATGCACTTCTTGAACAGGAGGTGGTTCCTCAGTTTTATACCCGCAACGCCTACGGCGTTCCGACGGCATGGGTCGCTCGCATGCGTGAGAGCATGGGCCGGTTGACGCCCCGTTTTTCCGCCAACCGCGCCGTCATCGAGTATACTGAGCGGTATTACCTTCCTGCGGCCGCATCCTACCGAAAGCGTGCTGCCGATAAGTGCGCAATGGGGATGCGGGCGATGAACTGGCGGCATGCTCTTGAGCAGAACTGGTCCAATCTACGCTTCGGAGAAACGAAAGTGGTGACTGAGGGAGGACTGCACACATTTGAGACTCAGGTCTATCTTGGCGGCCTCGACCCGGAACTTATCCGCGTCGAACTATTTGCTGACGTAGCGGGTGGAGGCAAGCCATTGCAGCAGGAGATGACGCGTGGCCGACAACTGGTAGGTGCAAATGGCTACATCTATAACGCGCAGGTGCCAGCGACACGTTTAGCGTCAGACTATACTGCGCGAGTGATACCTGACGGCACTGGCTTTGTGGTTCCTCTCGAAGTCCCCCTGATCCTATGGCAGAGGTAAATCGGTCGCAGCCTGCGGACCTCGGATCCCAGATCGTAGATTACAGACTGTCCGAAATGAGTCAAGGGATTGCCAATTCTAGCATTTGGGAATGAACTCCCGAAGTTCCAAGATTTCTCAATTCTGAAATCAAAGCCCTGATATTTGCATCTGTAATACTCGATATTTCGAAAATGAGCACAGGAAAATTCCCAATAGACACCGAACTTCGGACTACTTACAAGCAGGAAGCTGCTGTGCGTGCTGTCGAGTTTGTGCAGTCGGGTATGGTTGTAGGACTTGGAACAGGCTCGACAGCGACTTTGGCGATTCGGCACATCGCCCTGTTGCTCGACGATGGACGACTAGGAAATATCGTCGGCTTCGCTACCTCAAGGGCTGTCTGGGAGGAAGCTCGAAAGCTTGGTATCCCTATGATGGCCGAGGAGATGCCAAGCACCATTGATCTGACGATCGACGGCGCGGATGAAGTGGACCCTGATCTGAACCTGATCAAGGGCGGCGGCGGCGCGCTACTGCGCGAGAAGATCGTTGCCCAAGCAAGCCGCCGTATGATCATTGTTGCGGATGACAGCAAACTTTCGCCGCAGTTGGGCTTACGGCATGCGCTGCCCATCGAAGTGGTCTCTTTCGGCTGGCGCTCTCAGTTTCGCTATCTCGAATCGCTGGGGGCGCAGGTTGAGGTTCGGCAGAAAGCGGACGGATCACCGTTCATCACCGACTCAGGAAATGTGATTCTGGATTGTGACTTTGGCCCGATTGACAACCCAGCTCAGCTGGCGGTCACGCTGAGTACACGGGCCGGGATCATGGAGCACGGACTATTCCTTAGGCTGGCAACAGACCTGATCACCGCGAGCGGCGGTGGTATTCGTCACCTTGAACGGAGAGGGTGAGACAGAACTTCAATTGGATTGCGCACAAGGTTCCATAAGGCGAAAATACAATGTTTCTTCCAAATAAATACTGATTTCACCTTATTCTATCCCGCTAACGATATCTGGTACTCTTTTAGTTAAGATGCCATTCTCGTGTCGAGCTGAGAGGAGAGCTTTTCTGCCCATGGGAGAGCTGAAGTATCAATAAATTGAGGCGGCGCTGTGCTGCCGAAAGGCACATCACCCGGAAATTGATATGAAAAGGATAAGCCACGAGAGCTGTAGCAGATTCTGCATCATCTTGCTGGTCCCCATTCTCATACTCTCTGGGTGCATCAAAGTGGGTCCGGAGTTCACTCGTCCTCCGGTGACAGTTTCGGAAGCTTGGCTGGATGCGGGTGATCCGCGGGTAAAAACAGAGTCGACAGAATACCGTAACTGGTGGCGGATATTTAATGATCCTGTCCTGGATCGGCTCATTGACCGGGCTTATCGTGAGAACCTATCCCTCAAGATCGCAGGTGTACGGGTACTGGAGGTAAGGGCTCAGCTCGGTATTGCCTTGGGAGGACTTTTCCCTCAGACCCAACAGGCCTTCGGTTCCCTACAGTATAACCGGACGAGCGAACGTGCCCCCAACTTTATCTCTCCTCTTTTGAACTTCCGGCAATCCGAGCTTGGGTTTCAAGCCGCCTGGGAACTCGACTTTTGGGGGAAGTTCAGGCGGGCGATTGAGTCAGCCGATGCCAGTTTACTGGCGACGGTCGCGGATTACGACAACGCCCTGGTGAGCCTGACGGCTAACGTGGCGAGTTCCTACATCTTGATAAGGACCATTGAGAAACGGATCGACATTGCCAATCAGAACGTGGAGACACAAAAAGAGAGCCTGCAAATCGCTGAGGCTCGGTAAGAGCTTGTACGCCTGTCG
>JBEKDJ010000195.1:0-8612 GCA_050014415.1 Thermodesulfobacteriota bacterium
TCATAAAAGGCATGCCGCCAGGCCTTGACATAGAGGGTTTCCTTATCGCCGAAGTGGTAATTTACCGCAGCGACATTGGATTTGGTTCGTTCGCAGATTTCTGAAACCGTCGCTTCACAGTAGCCCTTTTCTGCGAAGGCTTCACTTGCGACCGCAAGCAGACCTTTTGGATCCTGACGGCATCTTTTCTCGGAACCTTCATTTCCGGCCTCGCAAAAGAGAGGTATTATTTCGAGTAGATACTTAAAATACGAATTCTTATTAGTCAAGAAGAGCAACCCGGGAAGCGAGAGAGGGCAGGAAAGGCTGAGGAGACGCGGACGTTTTCTAAGGGTATCTTTAGGTCGTACGCGATGTCTGTCGCGTCTTTCCCGCCGATCCAGATCGCCTCAATCTTACAGACATAGGCCGCAGTCTTGATCAGCTTCAGACCTTCCCGGGTCAATGCGATCGCGGTAAGATGCCTACTTCTAAGTCGTAACCCTCTTTCGGACTTGCGAGGAACCGATTTCTGCTATGGACGTTGCGTTTTTCAAGCTCCAAAAAGTAACGGTCTGAAGATCAAACCCACCTCTTTCCGTCTTCGCTATTCGGATCGGGTATTGGCAAGATATGTTCAACTTCTGGATGCCCCAAAATTGGGACCGTTGATTTCTTCCTGTAATCTTGCATTTTGGATTTTCTGAGACAGTGCCACATTTGAAATGAAAATCAGTAACTTGGATTGAGCAACGGACCAACTTTCAAGAACAATTTCCTCCTGACTTTCTTTGAAGCCAAGAGTATCTTTAAAATATCGTTGCCCTCCAAGCCGTAAGTAATGCATTAACCAACCAAACATGTAACCTTCTGGAGAGTCATATGAAGAGGAGCTTTCCGAAGGTGCCAATCCGGAGCCTCCAGGGGAGTAATGTTTTCCCCTTTTGGAGGTCTCCGCAAGATTCTAAGCCCAGTTGTCCAACAATCTTTGGCGGATATCCCGAAGAAAAAAATGATCTATGTCGGTGCGCACCTTCGTAGCGATGGAGGTTGAGACATAATGGATTGGCAATGTCCTAAATGTGGTTTTACAAACCATGACTCTATTTTAAGGTGTGTGTGCGGACACGAATTAGATACGCCTCTGGATGATGAGGAAGGTGCGGTGCAATAAAAAGGAGAGAGTCCAATTGTGGAAACAGATTTTTCTGAAGCAGTAATTGATGAATGTTCACCGCAATCGGTTTTAGCCTCAACTGACCGACGACTTACAGATATGTTTCTCTCTGCAATTTTAACCAAGCCCGTATATATGTTTTCTTGGATAGCGTTAATAGGCCTAAGCATCCTAACAATTCGTGAAGTAGGAATTGTCGCCCCCCCCAGATAAAACAGCTTGCTTCAATCTTATGTTCCTCTGCTTATACAAATGCTTTGCGGAGTAATAACTGCAAATATTGCAAAGAGGAAGGGGAAGTCACCCTTACTATGGTTCTTCAGCGGCCTTATACTGATTGGTCTTTTATTCCGGGGTGTCCTAGTTGTCTTAGCATATATCTATTTACAGTAGTGTCCCAATGTTAGTCGAATAAAGTTAATTGGTTACACATTACCCCCTTTGATTCTTGGGGTTGAATGACAGAAAGAGCCTCTAAAATGGGCGTTTTTTCGAAAAGTGCCGCACTTAATATTTGTAGAATTGTGTAGAGGCTCAGATCTATCTTCAGTTGTTTCTTGATGATGGCTACCAGGATGTAAACGGTGATGGCAATCCAGATCTGAGTTTTGACGGCATTCTCGGTGGTTCCATAAAACGCTTTGATGCGAAGGTGCTGTTTGATCCATTTGAAAAATATTTCGATCTGCCAGCGACACTGAAACAGCTGGGCAATGGTTAATGCGGGTAGGGTAACGTTGTTGGTTAACAAGACAAACTGTTTGTTTTGGTTGGTATCGAAATAGCGAATCCGTCGGAGTTTGTCCGGATAGGCTTTCCTGGAGTAAAAACCTTCCAGGACAGCGATTTGATCGGACTGGATCCCGGTGGATTTGTCGACAGGTCGAGAATAGAGTCGCCTGAACCTGAAGTTGCTTTTGGCTCGGGTGATAAAAAAAGGCCAATGCTTGATGGATAGCATAAAGGCGATCGAAATCCAGATACCCGCGGTCGACGATGTAAAAGGCTCCGGGTTCGAAGATCAACTGATCCAGGATGGTGACGTCGTGAACTTTGCCATGCGTGATAATAATGAGGGAGGGGATACTTCCCCGGAGGTCCAGGAGAGTGTGCAGTTTCACAGCGGCTTTGTGGACTCGGAATTTGGCCCAAGGAAAAAGAGACAGACACAGATCGATGGTGGTGGAATCCAAGGCATAGGCCGTTTGATCCAGTTCGACACCGAAGGAATCGTTGACGTAGAGGCGACGCGCTTGGCCAATGAGGATCTGGGCAAAGTCCGCATAGATTCGCCAATCCCTGATCTGATTGGCATGAGCAAGGGTGTTGCGTGAGATGTTGCTGCGAAACCCCATATGATAGAGTTTTCGTTGAGCCAAACGGAGACAAGCTTCGATGTCTCGGAGGCTCTCCCGATAAGTAAGTTGAGCAAAAGCCATGCAGAGAAATTGGTTCCAGCAAGAACATCATCTTTGAATTTATCGGTCACATTATGCATTACCTTGGAAAAGAAGGTGGCGATTATGTATGGATCATTTGCGGCAGGAACGGCGAGAAGAAACTTCTTGACACGTGGACACGACTTTGGTAGCATTAAGACTGGGCGCTCAGTCACTACGCAACACGCTGTCTGTCGTATAAGGCGAATTTGAAATGACCACGCGCCGACCGGACAGGAAGTTTTCGTTTTTGAAAAAAGGGAGTTCTTAGCATGAGTTGAAGGAGGTGGTAAATCGCAAAATCTTCCGAATTATTAACATTTTCTATCCAAGTAAGCATAGAAGCTTATAATAAATAATTAAGGAGGAGAATATGGCTGAGACACAACAAAACACTTCTACACATTACCCAGAATTGTTCCAACCCCTGAAAATAGGCCCGGTCGAGATTAAGAACCGATTTGCCATGTCGGCTACCTGCATCGATGCCATAGAACCAGGTGGTTTTGTGGGCGACCGCATAATATATTTTTTTGCTGCACGGGCGAGGGGAGGCGCCGGGCTTATTTTTTCCCTACCTGCAGAGATTGAACCTAATATCACCAGTGTAAAGTATATGAATCCCTGGCTTTACAATAGTCTTCATATACCCGGGTGGGCCGAGCTTGCAGAGACGATCCATGCCTGGGGATCAAAGAGCTTTGTAGAAGCTTCGCCCGGAGGCCCCGGCAGGCTGGGAGCCCTGCTGGGAGATGGCAATGCGCTGGCCCCTTCACCTGTGCCTATACATATGGATCCCGATCTCGTTGTCCAGAAGAAAGCCCGAAGACTATGGGAAAAGAGAGGCCTCGACCTTGAAGCCCACTATCACATCCAGAAGACATATCCAATGCCGAAACAGATTACGGTAGAAGAAATACACCGCATTGAGGACCAGGTAGCCAATACTGTATACCTGTCGGAGCAGGCAGGTTTTGACGGGGCAGAGGTGCACACTGCTCACGGTGTACTGGGAGCCAATTTTCTTTCTCCTTATACCAATCTCAGGACCGACGAATACGGCGGGAGCCTGGAGAACCGGACCAGGTTCACCCGGAACATCCTGGAAAGGGCTAGGAAAAAGATAGGTAATAAATTTGCGCTTGGAATCAGGATCAGCGCGGCGGAACATGTGCCGGGCGGTCTAACTGCTGAGGAAACAGCCGAAATCTGTAAATATCTCGAGCCCTATGTCGATTTCTTCGATCTGTCAAATGGCGTCCATCATGAGTCTCACGCATTTATGGTCCCTGACGAAGACGGATCCGTAATTGAGGAAGGGGCCATAATCAAGCGGGCTGTCAAGGTGCCGGTAATCACGCCCTCTATTCATAATCCGGCGCTCGGAAGCAAAGCCATATTGGAGGGCAAGACCGATATGATGGCGTCTAGCAGGCAACTCATCGCCGACCCCGACTATCCGAATAAAGTTAAAGAAGGGAAACCATACCGGAAGTGCATTAAGTGCCTGCTCGGCTGCACCGGCAGGATCGACATAGGCTTGCCGTTGAGATGTGAAATTAACCCCGATGTATTGCTGGAATACAGGATGCCTGAATTAGACCGGCGAAACGCTCCGTATAAAAAGACATTTGTAATCTACTAAAGCGGGAAACAAAAGACTGTTCTTGAGCAGGCCGACGTAAAGGCATTGCCTAAGGCCGGCCTGCTCAAGATACCCGAGAAACGAGGAAAGAATGAACAATCCGTCAGAAATAAAAGTACCTACCATAGAAGAGCGCTTGGCTATATTGAGAAAATGGAGGGGCGCACATGAATTTGATAAGAATGTGCTTTATTCTAAAGTGCCCAAAGGCAGCTATATTTCGAATGAAACCGCCTCCAGGGACAATATTCGGCGCTGGGCATCGGCGATGGGTGACCTTAATCCCCGTTTCACAGTCCCTGAGTACGCAGCTAGAACAAAATACGGCCGCCTTGTAGCCCCACCTCTTTTCCTTCAAAGCGTATGTTTTGTGGGCAGCGGGATGCTGGAAACAGAAATTGAGGGCGCCCGCGGATTTCACAGTGGTTCTGAATGGGAGTTCTACAGGCCTGTTTTGGAGGGTAACGAACTCGAGTTCAATGGTTTCAGTGTGATTGATGCCAAAGTTGTAGCGAGCAAATTTAGCAGTGAAATGATAATCATCACCGGGGCCTGCCAGTACTGGAACCAAAAGAAGGAAACGGTCGGCCTGGTCAAGGGTTTCGTCCATAGTTCGGTGGCTGACTCGGCGGCAAGGGTAACGGGCAAGTATGAACAGATTGCGAAACCGTACCAGTATACGGACGAGGAGCTGCAGAAAATCGAAGAGGACAAGGACAAAGAAGAGATGCGCGGTGACAAGCCCAGGTATTGGGAAGAAGTTGCCGAAGGTGATTCCCTTGGTCATTTGGTAATAGGCCCGCACACGATAATGGATACAATAGCGCATATTGCAGGTACCCAGGGATGTTTTGCCCTGGGCGGGACGGGGAGCCGTCTTACCAGGAGATGGATCAAGAACATGCTTTTGGAAGGTAGCAAAAAGGGTCCCGAAATATGGGATGCCAGGATCAATGCCTTCGTAAACGGAGAGCTGGCACACCTGGATTACGATCTCGGCAGGGTGACCGGAGCGCCGGGCGCTTACGATACCGGGGCCGAAAGGGAATGCCTTGGATCCATACTGCTCACCAACTGGATGGGCGATGACGGATTCCTCTGGAAATACAATATTCAATTTCGCCGGTTCGTGGTTCATGGTGATACCAACTGGTTCCAGGGTAGGATAACGAGGAAATATGTGGACGATGGCAAGTATTGCGTCGATATTGAACTGTGGGCAGATAACCAGTGGAAAAACAGGACCGTGGTCGGTGGTGCTACCGTGATTCTGCCTTCAAAGGTGCATGGCTCTGTAGTTTTTCCGACTCCCCGTACGATCAAGGATATTATGCCGAAAGATTAGCCATGGCCGGGAGAATAGGTACAGGTCAAACCAACTTAAGATGATGTTAGATGTCTGTAACATACTGAAAAATATCAAGGTAAGAGAGTACTCAAATCCTATTTCTGCGCCATTCTGCGCCATGAGAGGTGATTCTTCTAATAGATTGATTCCAAATTAATGTTGCAATATTTCTTTGTTTAACGTGTCATGAGGTATCCTTTCTAAAAGGAGGGACCTCGATGCCGTTTGTAAGTTCCCGAGACAAATTAGAAATACCGGTAGAGGACATGGATCATCTGGTTCAATGCAGCCGTTCACGATCAGAGGGGGCAGCCAGGGTTCATCGAGCTAAGGTTTTGTTGGCATACCATGCAGGGGACTCGATCTCGAAAATCGCCAGAGAGATGAGAACGAATCGTCCCAAGGTTGAACGGACCATTCAGAGAGCTCTGGATTATGGAATTCGATCAGCATTACAAGATCTTCCTCGTCGGGGTCGTTCCTCGCAGATCTCAGCGGAAGCCAGGGCATGGCTTGTCTCGGTGGCTTGTACCAAACCAAAAGACCTCGGCTATGCTGCAGAGATCTGGACGACCAGAACGCTTTCTGGGCATATTCGAAAACATTGTCTCAATAGCGGTCATCCCTCTTTGTGTCGGCTATCGCGTAGTACGGTATCCAAGATTCTTGCGCGAAGCGAAGTCAAACCACACAAGATTCAGTATTATTGGGAACGTCGAGGCCCCGAGTTCGATCTCAAAATGGCCCAAGTCCTCTTGACCTATAAGGAGGTGGAGATGCTTCGAACCTCCGGGTTTTCAGACGAGGAAGCTTCCTATGTTGCTGTGCTTTCCTACGACGGAAAGCCGGGGATCCAAGCGATCCAGAATATGCCCCGGAGCTTCCGCCTGTCCCTGGGAAGCATCCTTCCATCGGAAGGGACTATGAATATAAGCGGCATGGTGTCGTTTCCCTTTTGGCTGCCATCGGTCTCCTTTCTGGCCATATCCATGGGGATGTCCAAGACAGACATCGAAGTGCGGAGTTCGTTGAGTTTCTTAAGAAGCTCGATCACTTCTATGCTCCTGGTATTAAGATCCGAATCATTTTGGATAACCATTCTGCTCACATTTCCAAAGAAACAAAAAGATACCTTGCTTCAGTCCCAAATCGCTTCGACTTCATTTTTACTCCGACCCATGGTTCTTGGCTCAACATCATCGAAACGTTTTTCAGTAAAGCCACCCGGTCGTTCCTGAGAGCCATCCGGGTGAAATCAAAATCGGAGTTGAAAGAACGTATCCTTCAATACATTGACGAGGTCAACCAGATGCCCGTTGTGTTCAAGTGGAAACACAAAGTGGACCAAATTAGCATTACTCACATGGAAACCATGCATTGATATGTTAATTTGGAATCACTCTACTAGTTATGGGTTTCATGTGCTGGTTCTTAAACCAGAAATGCAATTTTGACTGATTAAACAGTCACTAAGACGCTACGCTGACCGTACGATGAGGGGACGACGGCTGTGTGGAGATGGTATTATATACGCTCTTATTACTTGATATGTGTGGATCATTTGCGGCAGGAAGGTGAGAAGAAACTTCTTGACACGGGGATATGACTCTGGTAGCATTGAGACTGGGCGCTCAGTCACCACGCAACACGCTGTCTGTCGTATGAGACGAATTTGAAATGACCGCGCGCCGACCGGACAGGAAGTGAAAGTAATATTATTGAAAGGAGGTGATACAAGGCATATTGAAGCATTTCAACAAAAACGCGGTTTAATATTTCAAAAGATTCCTTAGAAAGGAGACGGAAAAATGAAGAACAATTATCTGGCAATATTCTTTATTTTGGTTTGTGCCCTGCTCGTCGTTCCCATATGTACAGCCGGCGCAGCTTCCGGAGCCGCGCCAGGCTCGCAGACTTTGAAGATCGGACAAATGCTGGAGATGTCCGGCCCATTTGCTCCCGGTCTGGAACTTGTGCAGCAGGGAACGGCTGCTTGTGCACAGTGGATAAATGATAATGGTGGTATAGATGTTGCGGGGAAAAAATATGAAATCCAGCTGTTGCTGGAGGACAATAAGAGTTCGCCTGAAAGCAGTGTTGCCATAGCTAATAAATTGATTTTCCAGGAGGGAGTGAAATTCCTCATCGGTCCTGCTGTGCCACCGCTGGGCATGGCAATGGCCAAGATAAGTGAAGATGCGAAGGTGGTGCGTGTCCTGAGTGTGGGAGTTGGCACACCCGTAGAACTGAATAAGAACACCCCATTTACATTCTGTCCCATGTCGACGGTTTCTATGATAGGCCCAGTGTATGACTATATTGCTAAGACATATCCCAAGGTAAGAAAAATAGCCCAGGTATGCCCCGAGGATCCCGGTGCGCCCTATTGGATGGACACATCAAAGAAGTGGGTAGAGAAGAACGGCATGCAAGTAGTATTTGCAGAGAATTACCCGGTCACCACGCAGGACTTCTTCCCCCTGTGCACGAGGCTCTGGAATACAAAACCGGATGCCATAGATTTAGGGCTCGGACCCGAACCATGGAAAGCAGGTATCATAAAAGCCATACGCCAGCTCGGATTCACCGGTCCCCTCTTCAGTGGAGATTCAATAGAACCAAATGTGATTACGGCGCTGGCAGGAAAAGACGCAGCTTATGACCTCATTACAGTTTGTCTTAATCCGACATCTACTAACTATTCGCCTGTTGCGCAAGAAATAAAGAAAAGAATCGATGCCAAGTATCCCGGCGTCTACCAGGAGAGACATATTGGAGGTTGGTCGGCTCTCTGGATGTTGACACAGGCTATTCAGAAAGCGCAGAGCCTTGACCCGGTTAAAGTGGCCGAGACATTTAGTAAAATGCAGAACATACAAGGCGTTTTTGGGCCCGCCACCATGGGAGGACTAAAGGCACTCGGCGTTAACAATGTCGTTATGCAGCCTCGTCCTCTAATTAGGGTCGACAAAGGTCGCATTACCGACATTCAAATTGTAAAACCCCGTTTCTTCGGGGACTAAG
>JBEKDJ010000196.1:0-8467 GCA_050014415.1 Thermodesulfobacteriota bacterium
TAGTACCATGATTGATGCCGGGCTGAGAGCCATTGGCGGGTTGGATCGGGTCATCGGTGATCACCGAGAAGTTCTTCTCAAACCTAACACCAACCAACGAGATCCTTTCCCCTCTATTACCGCACCTGAAGCCTTACGTGCAGTGGCCTCCCATTGCCGAAAAGCAGGGGTAGAACATATTATTGTACATGAAGATCATAAGCTGGAGCTGGATCTCTACTATGGGCGAGAGGAGTTCCCAGGCATGGATATCCAGATTTCTTGCGCTGCGGATGTCAACCATTATGTCCTGGTAGAATACGAAAAATGGCGCGGCGATATGGATCCTGATGTCGCCCTACAAGATATTGAACTTCGTCCACCGGAAAATCTATTGAAGTCCGAATTCCAACGAACCGAAGGCTCTCGCCTTCGGGTTGCGCGTCAGTTGCAGGAAGCACCGGTCATCATCAACATGCCTGTTGTCAAACGACACTTTGCCGGTCAGATAACAAGTGCTCTCAAGAATCACTTCGGTTCTGTCTACGGTCCCCATCGATGGTTGGCCCATGCATCCTTGCAGAAAGACCGTGACTATTATGACCGCAAGCTAGCAGAGTTCGCTTCTGCCATTCGTCCTGAACTCACGATTACCGACGTTCGATCAATGCAGGCCGTCTCCGGTCCATTCAGAGAAGAGAATACCAGAATCATTGAAGGGGTCAACCGACTCATTATCACCGGGGATATGGTCGCCGCTGATGTCATTGCACTGGATTTGGTCAAGCAATGCGACGACACTTTCACACCAGCGAACGAAGCCATTATTCGCCGCCAATTTGAACATGCCGAGGCGCTGGGTATCGGATCAAGCGACCTTTCTAAATTTGAGATTATTAAGATGAAGGCGTAGCAGTGAGCAATGAACCAGTCTCCAGTTGCGTAGAAACGCACAATTAGATTCTTCATCGCATAGTTCTCAGCAATCGAATCAAAATCCTTTCTCACATTTCTTTGCCGCATGTGTGAGATATTATCCCCTTCAAGAAACGTTCCTTCTGAATAATAAACCCAGAGCGCTCAGCGTTCCCCAAGGAGGCTTCTAATCAATCGGGGCATTCATTTATCTGAACACTCTGGGAAGACGTCGTGGTCTCACTTGAAGGGATCATAATAAAGGGACAATAGCCACTCTACTGCCGACCCTACAGACGCCCTGGCCTGATACCTCTGCTTGCTTCTGATCCGCATCCGCGCCGTTTTTCAGTTTCGAACCAAGTCCGAAGACCAGTCCTGTTCAGTTCGTCTGGAGTGGTTGTTTCAATGACCATTACCTATCGTCTGTTCCGGTTTAGTGGCGCCGCCATTCAAAGGAGAATATTCAATGCAATGCCGAAAACTAGGTAGAAGTAACGTAAGGTTTCTGTTCTTGGCTTCAGCTGCACGCGACTGCCCATAGCAAAAGGCACAGAGACCGCCAAAACTTTCTTTGAACGCCCAATGGTTGTTGATCAAGGAAAAGCGATCGAGAGGATTGACTGCGCGACTGAAGATGGTATTAACCATTTTGACTCAGCCTATCTGTACCGTGGAGGCAAGACGAAGTCATAATGGGCAAGGCGATTAAGAAACTCCGAGACAAAGTGATTATCACCATGAAATCCCCTCTGAAGAACATTGAAACCCATGACGATTTCAACCGAATCTTGAATGAACTCCTCTGTCGACTGGGTACGGATCACCTCGATTTCTATCTGCTTCGCGGGGTGAGTCGCCAGAACTGGCACGAAATGACTGAGATGGGTGTGCTTGATTTTCTGGACAAAATCTAGGAGGACGGTTGGGTCAAATATGTGGGCTTTTTCTTCCATGATTATGTCGGGATCTTAAAAGACATTATCAATTCCTATGATTGGGCCACCTGCCGAGTACAACACAGTTATCTTGGCGAGAACTGTCAAGCCGGCAAGGAAGGGCTCCGATACGCGGCTTCCGAGGAAATCGGCGTAGTGATCATGGAGTCACTGCGCGGAGGCAGGCTCACGGACAAGATTCCCGAGGAGGTTCAGCGTGTATGGGATTTGACCAGGCAGGGAAGGACTCCCGCCGAATGGGAGCTGGGATGGGTCTGGAACCACCCCCGAGGTTTCAACGGCCCTCAGCGGAATGAGCCCCTAGCACAACTGAAGGAGTATATCCGTATCGCCGAGGATACCCGCCCGCATTCACCATCACTGGAAGAGATCGAGACCATACGCAAAGTCGCTGACATCTATCGACGGCTGTTGAAGGTTGATTGCACGGGCTGCGCCTATTGCGTGCCTTGCCCCCATGGGGTCAATATTGCTGTGAACTTCACACCGTATAATGATTATCATATGCTTAAGTATCGAGAGGTGTCTCAAGCATTCTATAATGGGAGGATGCTGCCAGAGCGTAAGACATCGAACTGTGAGGAATGCGGCGAATGTGAGCAGCAATGCCCACGGCAAACCGAGATCATTGAAGCATTGAAGAAAGTGGATGATCAGCTGCGCCCAAAGGGCGTGCCTGGGCATAAGTAGAATTTAGACCGAGAACTTGAAGGGGTCCACTTGCCTGCTCTGAAATAGGCTCACACGAGAAATGACATAATGATTTAAAGTATTATCCAGTGTGCAAGAGCGTAGTCTGTTTGTACTCACTTGGATCTTGGGATTTTGTAGTTTCGTTTTATCGGAGATTTGATTGTCGGAATCTGTGCGCGGCATCATTCGGATTGCAGCAGCAATATGTGGTAGGTGCACTAAATGACATCTTTATTAAGCCAATTGGTCATATGTGAAAAGCAACCATGCCGTGTTATTTACAACGTTGTTTATCATTTCATTTTGATTCAGCTTTTTTTTCTGCCCTTTTCTCCTCACTCTTTCCGCCTTGTCCTTTGTCTGTTCCATCTTTTGATGGTTCCTTTACGCCTTCTTTCTCTTTCTTCTTCCCCTCTCGTCGGCTCTCAGAAGGATAGTCATTGATATAGAAGCCAGAACCTTTCAGGACAAAATTCGGCGCTGAGATCATTTTTTTCGCCGGACTCAGGCATTTTGGACAAGCTACCTTACAATCCTCGTCTATCTTATGAAAGATCTCAAAAATCTCATTGCAGTGCACACACTCATATTCGTAGATAGGCATTCTCGTTACCTCCCCTTAGGCTTCTAAATAAACACTCTTGTTCGCGCTGATCTCCTTTTTCAGCTTCTTCAGTGCCTCCCCTTCAATCTGCCTCACCCTTTCTCTTGAGAGTTTGAGATGATTCCCGATCTCCTGAAGGGTAAGCGGCGTGTCGGCCATGATCCTGTTTTTGACTACATAGACCTCTTTCTCGTTTAGACGCTTCATCGCATTAAGGATTTCATGTTCCCTAATCTGCTTCTCCTGTGCCTGGGCAAGGGCTTCTTCTTGATCGGGAGAATCCTCCTGAAGGAGGTCGAGGTGTGTCAGTTCGTGACCTTCATCGAAGGGAGCATCTAGAGAGAGATCTCTCGAGGACATCCGCTGTTCCATTTCGATGATTTCCTCTTTGGCGACGTTCAAATCATTGGCCAGAAGTTCATACTTCTTTTCGTTCTCTTGGTTCGATTCTAACGCCTTTCTTACCTTTCCAATCTTGAAGAAAAGTTTCTTTTGTGCCTGAGTCGTCCCAATCTTCACCAAGCTCCAAGTCTTGATAATAAAGTTCTGGATGTAAGCTCTAATCCACCAGATGGCGTAGGATATGAATCGATATCCCTTGTAAGGATCGAATTTCTTGACCGCCATCATAAGACCAATATTCCCTTCTTGGATCAGGTCAATGAGTTTAATACCATAGGCTTTATATTCAAAAGCTACCTTGACAACGAACCTTAGATTTGCTGTAATCAATTGATGGGCAGCTTCAATATCATTCTGCTTACGATATCTTACAGCCAGCTGAAACTCTTCCTCCTGAGCTAGTAGGGGAAACCGGTTGATCTGTAACATATAGGATTCTAAGGAATTCTTGACAACTGGTAAATTTGACATCTTGAATCACCTCGATCTTGTTAGCACTCATCAACTCTAAGTGCTAATATAGCGGAGAAAAACGAAATTGTCAAGTGTTATTTCTATACGTTTTTGATTTCATTTAGCATTGATTCTTTTTTAGGAAATCTCAACTCTTTCGGAGGGTTATGATGGAAGAAGAGAAGAATAACGAAGGGAATGAAAAAGGGTTTGTTGTCAAGGACAAGCGGTTTAGTGCCAAGGAAGAAACAGAAGGAGAACCTCAGATCAAAGAAGTAGGGAAGAGGGAGGAAGCCAGAAAAGAGGAGGGATTCAACCAGAACATTCCCCTGCCCGAGATCAGTTTCACCAATTTCATCTTTTCCCTGAGCACCTCAGCAATCATTCAGTTGGGCGAGATCCGAGATCCGCTCACAGAACAACAGGCCAAGAACCTTCCTTTAGCGAAACAGACAATAGACCTTATCGGGATGTTGAAGGAGAAGACCAAAGGGAACTTGACTCCTGATGAGGATAAGTTGATTGAGAGCGCACTTTACGACTTGAGGATGAGATATGTAAAAGCAGCCACCTAACCAAGGCAACGGGTTTGAGGCCGAAGGCTTAAGGATTGCACGAGGGCATAGCATACAGCTTTGTAGACTCTACCTCACACCTTCAACCCAATCCCGCATGCCTAGCACCTTCCTTATTTTTTGAAGGTCAGGTAAAAACTGTTTCCTTTCCGATGGATATGGAAGAGGATGCCCTTTTCAACATTGGCATCTTTTACCGCTTTTTCGAAGTCCTTCATCGTCTCGATCTTCTTCCGGTTGATTTCCAGAATGACGTCTCCCTCCTGAAGGCCGATATCATCAGCAGGGCTTCCATCCCCTACATTCAGGACAATCACACCGCGCCTAACTCCGGTAATTCCATATCGGAGCGCGAGCTGGGGTGTTAGCTCTTGAACCCTTACCCCCAGCCTTTCCTCTTCCTCTTCCTCTTTTTCCCTCGACACCTCTAGTTTCTCCGGCATAGAAGTAGTGGTCACCTCGATGGTCATCCCTTTCCCATCCCTTATGAGACTGAGGATTGCCTTCTGCCCGACTTTTTTCTTCTGAACCTCTTTGACCAGTTCGGTAACATTCTTCACCGCTCTGTCATCCACCGACCTAATGATATCCCCTGAAAGCAATCCTGCTTTCTCCGCACCTGTCCCCGGATAGACTTGGCCCACGAGTACTCCTTCTTTCTCCTTTACTTTGAAGTGTTCGACCATCTCAGGGGTAAGGTCTTGGGCACTGATTCCAAGCCAAGGCCGGACCACCTTGCCTTCTTTAATGAGGTCGTTCAGGATCTGTTTGGCCATATTGATGGGGATGGCAAACCCAATCCCTGTGCCTGGTTGGATGATCATGGCATTGACACCAACTACCTCACCATCGATGTTGATCAGAGGACCTCCGGAATTGCCTGGGTTGATGGAGGCATCGGTTTGGATAAAATCTTCGTAGGTTCCTGTTCCGAGCCCGGAGCGACCTTTTGCGCTGATGACCCCCACTGTCACCGTGTGTTCCAAGCCAAAGGGGCTACCGATCGCAATGGCCCATTCCCCTACCTCCAGCTTATCTGAGTCTCCGAGTGTGGCTACTGGGAGATCTTTTGCCTTGATATGTAGGACGGCAAGATCCGTTCTCGAATCTTGGCCTTTTACCGCCGCAGTAAACTCCCTGCCATCATTCAACCTAATCTTGACCTTATCAGCCCCTTCAATCACATGATTGTTGGTGAGAATGTAACCCTCCTTATCGACGATGACTCCGGATCCGCCACTTCTCTGTTTCTGTCGATACTCTCTTCCCTTTTCTCGAGGTTGAAAGCCAAACCCCTTGAAGAAATCCTCAAAGGGGCTTCCCTTGAAAAAGTCTTCTCCGTATCTTTCCCAAGGCCTCATGGTGATCGTTTTTTCCGTAGTAACGTTGACAACAGCGGGTTGGACCTTTCTGGCGACCTCCACAAAGGCCCTGCCGAGGGACTTCGCAGTTGTCAGTTTCTCCTTGTCATCTTTGGTGCTGGTGAGGGAGTTGGCCCGGTCATTATTAATACAGAAGAAGAGGCCGAAGAGAACCGCAACAAAGGCAAGGCCCAATGCCAGACTTTTAGCCATTTTCTTGTACATCGTCCACTCCTTAAGAACAAAAGTGGTATCTATATAATTAATTTCCTTTGAGTTGTCAAATGGGTCTGACCGAGTCTACATACTTAGACTGGAGTTTCGGAGTTTCTATTCAAACGATACGTGGCGTCAGAAATCCTTCTACGTGTGAATAGGAAGGGAGCGTTTGGAATTATCGTAGCTAGGTTCGAAAACAACTTGACAATTGAAGCAGAAGACCCAGACATGGCATATTACTCCCTCTTTGTACCCAACTTGATCCCGAGATTCCTGGGGAACCTTCAAAAAACCTTGCCATCCCTCAAGATACGTTTTTCCGTCCATCGTGGGTGTCTCTTTCGAGAGATCTCTTTGAGTATTCACGATTCAGAATGAGCTGATTCTCGATTCTCCAAGATCACCTGATCGACAATCTCTCCACAGACGATACATTTCCAGCACAAAAACTCTTTGCAATTACCATAGGGCTTTTCACAGACCGTCATGCCACCGCATCGCTGACACCTCAATCAGCTCTTTGTTTCTCCTCTTTTGATCCTTGAATTTACAGTGTGCGATCATTAGACTTAAGCAAATAATGGGGGGGAAGGAGGTAAAGGACAATGAAAGACGAGAGAAACTATCATCAACGACTCCAAGAGTTCTGTGGTTGTTTCATGGAGACTGATCCAAGAGAAGAATTGGAGAGAACTAGCCGGGGAGTATCTGGTGACCCCAGCGGCGACCTAGATGAATTTGCCCTTAAGTTTCTTGGTCTTGGAATCTTTTATGGTGCCAGTGAAAAAGCCAAAGAAATTTCTTTTCAACGGTCAAAGAACGGTAAGGTATTCTTCACTGTGGATGCTAAAGTGAAGTACCAGCTTCCTCCGCCCAGTGTTGAACTAGCGGATCAGATCATCTCCATTGGTCAATCGATCACCCATATCGATGAAGATAAAGGGGAGGAACCAGTGTCCTTTGGCCTAAGAAATGATCGTATTGATATCACTTTCCAATTCGACCGGAAGAAGGACGGAGAATCCTTCTCTGTCGTGTTTCCAGAACTTTGAAGTACAAACATTCTTCATTGTGAACCCGATATGGATGGAGCCAATGGCTGACGCTGACCAGAAGCTTATCTATAAAAATGGAGTACGTTTCGAGTCGACACCCTACGGACTCTTTTGCTGTCCAGAAGAGAACAAGAATAGGAAACATGATTGTCCTGACTGCAAGCTCTGCCAGTGGTGTTCTGGTTCTCGATGCAGCCTTTGCCTCCATCAGGGGCAATATGACCCTTTTGATCATCAAAGAGAAGAATCTAAGAAAAATAGTCTCCATGACCATAAATTCTTGCTCACACCAGGGTCAGAGGCCCGCCTGACCATCCCTAAGAAGGCCTAAGAAAAGATGGATAATCACTTCAGCTACCAGTTGTTAAGGAGCAAGAAAAGGCGGAAGACAATGTCCCTCTGTATCAAAGATGATGGGGAAATCGTCATCTATGCTCCCTATCATGCACCCCATCGGGAGATAGAGAGATTCCTTGAAGAAAGGCGGTCATGGATAGTTGAAAGAATGTCAGAAAACGAGAAGTCGAAGAGGGGAAGAGAAAAAGCATACATTGCTGGAGAGAAATTCTTATACTTAGGAGAATCTTATCCGTTAGAAATAGAGGAATCCAATAATGGGGAATTTCCACTAAGACTGTCTTTTGGTAAATTCATACTTGACAAAGATCATGTGGGTAGGGCGAAAGATCTTTTCATAAGGTGGTACAAGAAAGAGGCGGAAGAAAACCTAACGGAAAGAGTGGATTATTACAGTCCTAGACTTCGATTGTTTCCGAAAGGGATAAGGATAACAAGTGCCAAGTACCGTTGGGGCTCCTGCTCAAGGGAGAACCGTTTATCTTTCACCTGGAGGATTATTATGGCTCCCTTGAGGGTTGTCGATTACGTCCTCATTCATGAGCTTGTCCACATAAAAGAAAAGAATCACTCCAAGAGGTTCTGGGAATACTTGGAGTCCATCATTCCTAATTACAAGAAACACAGACTCTGGTTGAAAGAGAAGGGAGATTCATTACGGCTTTAATATAGATTCTGGACGTATTTC
This sequence comes from Thermodesulfobacteriota bacterium, assembly GCA_050014415.1. Taxonomy (GTDB): domain Bacteria; phylum Desulfobacterota; class BSN033; order BSN033; family UBA1163; genus JBEKDJ01. The sequence continues at coordinate 8,261 of JBEKDJ010000196.1, forward strand.
CAATCTCGACAACCTGGTGCACTCCGTGAATTCTATTTGAGAATTTGGATGAAATTTCTAAATTCCTTGGCAATCACTGATGATGGTGTTCCGGAACAATCAAAAGTGGATGACATGTAACAATCAAAGGTGAACTAAAGGTGGAGTAAAAGCGGACATGGGGGGGTAGCCATGGTAGAGACTTCTTAAAGAAAGGGGGTTTACCAT
>JBEKDJ010000197.1:0-13791 GCA_050014415.1 Thermodesulfobacteriota bacterium
GTTAAAAGGAAAAGCGAATAATGGTGAGAATTTGATATTACCTATTCTTGATGCCGTCCGATCTTATGCCACGATAGGAGAGATTACAGATACGCTTAAGAAAGTATATGGAGAATATCGTGAAGGCTCAATATTCTATGGTTAGTGTGAGGATTAGAAATGGTACAGAGAATTAGAGTCCTTGTTGCTAAGCCTGGATTGGATGGTCATGATAGAGGGGTGAAGTTGATATGCATGGCACTAAGGGATGCCGGGATGGAGGTCATATACACGGGACTGAGACAAACCACAGATGCAATTGTAAATACGGCTCTACAGGAAGGTGTGGATGCCATCCTCTTGAGTTGTCTGTCAGGTGCCCACGATATTCTTTTTCCTGAGATTATGGAAAAACTAAAAGCAAAAGGCTGCACAGATATTCTAGTGATAGGTGGTGGAATTATCCCAAAGGAGGACATTCCCTCTTTGAGGGCAGCAGGGATCCAAGAGATATTTGGGCCTGGGACGAAGATGACCGAAATCATAGAATTCCTGAGGAGGAGATTGGGTTCTCTGGATTGATCTTTAGTAGTAAATCAAAGGGTTGAAAGGTGTTTCTATGGTTAGCTAACTGAGAAATAAAACATGGAATTTCACAATTTATTCTTTGGGCTGAGAAAAGACTAAACCAGCTTAGCCTTTCATGAGAAATAGCAGCCTTTTCAAACAGGTAAAAAAGTACGAGACTTTAGTCATTCAATACGGAGCAACGATTATGCGGTTAGAATACGACACATACGAGGAAGCGAAGAAAAAATTCAGATGGAGCGAGCGATGGGAGGTCTTTGATGGGAACAGGCAAAAATTCAATATTACTCATGAATGTGTAAGCCGCCACGTTTCTGACGAAGTTGCCATTAGGATAAAATTCGATGACCGGCACAAAGAGATCTACACCTTCAAAGAATTTGATAGACTTGTTTCTCAATTTGCAAATATGCTTGAGAGGCTTGATATTCAAACAGGAGATCGTATTGTCTTACTACTACCTCCCTCCTTGGAATACTATGTCAGCATGTTCGGTGCTCTTAAAAGAGGGGCGGTGGTTGTGCCCTGTTCCCCACTTTTTGGGCCGGATGCCATCTCCTTTCGGATCGAGAATTCCAAGGCTAAGATAATTGTTATAAACAAAAATATGGTGAGCTTGATTGACAAGAAGTTTGCCTCAAAACTCCAATTGATTGAGGCTGGGCAACTTCGCCGAATGATAAAAGACGAGAAGGAGACTTACGAACCGAATACTTCGGCTGACACATTAGCGATGATGCAATTCTCTAGTGGCACGACGGGGGCACCGAAGCCAGTCATGTACCGCCATGGGGCCTTAACCTTGTCAGCCCCACAGGTGAAGTTCCAAGCCGGACTTCAGCTTGACGACAACTTTTTTTGTCCTTCATCGCCCGCTTGGGGTCATGGGATTTGGTTCGGAACAATGAGTCCATTGATTTTTGGCCGAGCGATAGGCGCCTACTCGGGAAAATTTGATGCCGAAATTCTCCTTGAAGCTCTTGAAGAATTTGAGATTACAAACATGTCGGCTATCTCCTCCCACTATCGATTGATTATGAACTCTGGAAAGATTGAAAATTACAGATTGAAGATCAAGAGGATGACCTATACTGGGGAGGTTCTGGCGGCGGGTGTCATCCGGTTTTTCCAAGATAAGCTGGGAATTATCCTCCATTGCATGTATGGGACAACAGAAGTTGGTCCGATTTGTTCAGATTATGCAGGATTCTTGGATTGGAAGGTAAAGCCTGGGAGCCTCGGAAAGCCAATGGTCGGCGGCCAGAGGGTAGCCGTTCTTGATGAAAGGGGAAAAGAGTTGCTTCCGTGTAGGGAGGGGCAAGTAGCTGTATGGAAAGGAGATGGGTGGACCAGAGTGGGCGATATCGTGTATCAGGATGAAGATGGATATTTTTGGTACAAATGCAGAGCTGACGATGTCATCATATCCCAGGGTTATACGATCGGGCCAATAGAAATTGAAGAAGCTCTCAAGAAACACCCCGCTGTCATTGAGGTAGCTGTCGTGGGAAGTCCTGACAAGGAGCGCGGAGAGGTGGTAAAAGCCCTTATAAAAACTAATCAGGATCCTTCGGAACAATTAAAAGAAGAAATCCAGGAGTTTGTGAGAGCTAATTTGAGTAAGCATGAATATCCAAGGGAGATCGAGTTTCTGGAAGAGCTGCCAAAGACGCCAGACGGAAAGATCAAACGCAAGGAACTTAAGGAAAGAGAGAGAAAAAACAAGGCTTCTTGATACCATGATGTCTGTACGCTCTTGTTTAAATGTTCGTTAGGGAGCAAGGGTATGATGTTGATCGGTGACATGCTACGGAGAAACGCAAAACTCTTCAACCGGAGAGTGGGTCTTATCGAAGGTGAGGAGAGTTTCACCTACGGTCAGCTAAACAGTAGGGCGAACAGACTCGCTCATGCCCTGTCGGGGCTCGGGATGAAAAAGGGAGACAGGATCGCTTTCATGGGGAACAACTGTCATCAGTTCGTAGAATACTACTTTGCCCTCGCAAAAGGCGGATTTGTGAGCGTTCCGGTGAATGCCCGATTCTCCAGTAATGAAGCATCCTATATTGTCAACCATTCGGAATCAATCGCTCTTATCTACACATACGAAGTAGCAGAGACGGCTTCAAAAATGCGAAAAAACGAAGCTGGGCTAAAATGGGTGATCTCTACCGGGCAGGAGGACGAGGTGGCTCTCTCGTATGAGAAGATCCTATGTGAGGCATCCGACGAGGAACCCCAGCAGGTGGTGAAGCCAGACGACGTGGCGATGATCATGTATACGAGTGGGGCCACAGGGCTTCCAAAAGGCGTCGTTACTACCCAGCGTAACATCATGGCGAACACGAATACGATGTGTCTCGAGCTCCATGTCACTCCTGAGGATATCACAGTACTTGTCATGCCCCTCTACCACAACGGCGGCTTATGGCCGACCATGAGTACTGTCTACCGTGGAGGAATGAACATCCTTTTGGCCCATTTCGATCTTGAAACAATGTTAAAGACGATCGAAGAAAAGAGGGTTACCTTTCTGAACCTGGTTCCAACTATGCTCCTTCGCATGGTATCCCATCCTAACCTCTCAGCATACAACCTTGAAAGCCTCAGGCTTATCATGTACGCAGGAGCTCCAATCGCTCTTGAGCAGCTCAAGAAGGCCATGCAAATTCTCGGTTGCCATCGGTTCTATAACAGTCTAGGATGCACGGAGGCAAGCGGGAACCTCGTTTCGTTTCCTACAACAGATCATGCTCTCGAGGGACCTATGGCCAGTAAGCTCGGGTCCGTCGGAAAGGATGCAATCGGTGTCGAAATAGCCATTGTTGATGAGCAGGGTAACGAGTTGCCGCCAGGGAAGATTGGTGAGATTATTGGTAGAGGCGACAATATCACGCAAGGTTACTGGAAAATGCCCGAGGAGACCGCAGAGGTCTTCAAGGACGGATGGCTCTACACCGGAGATTTGGGCTACAGAGACGAAGACGGTTTTATCTTCATCGTTGACAGGAAGAAAGACATCATCATCAGCGGCGGCGAGAATGTAGCAAGTCGCGAAGTGGAAGAGGTTCTCTATCAGCATCCGGCTGTACGGGAAGCAACTGTGGTTGGGGTTCCCGATGGAGAGTGGGGAGAAGCGGTGAAGGCTGTTGTTGTTCTCAAGCCTAACTTTGTTGAGACCGCAGGAGAAGCCGACCTGATCGAGTTCTGCAGAACCAGGTTGGCAGGCTACAAGAAGCCGAGATCGATCGACCTAGTCGAAGAACTGCCGAAGAATGCCGCCGGCAAGATCGACAAATCACGGCTCAAAAAGTTCTACAAAGAAAAATACGAGAAAGAGCGTCGGAAGGAAAACGCGAAAGGTTGAAAATTACTGCCGGATAAAGGGGAGGAATAATCGAATAACCTTCCCGGTTTTCCTGACCGTCAACTATAATGGAGTGTCTATATGTCAGAACTACAGGTTAAATTGCCGGATGCCCGCATCACCGACGAAATGCTTGCGGAGGTGCGGAAGCTAATAGGAACAAAGTTCCGGATTGCACACGCTGTAAATAACGAAGAAGCCACCAGAATGGCAATATTGAAGTTTGCCAACGGTATCGGGGATACAAACCCACTCTGGACTGATCCCGAGTATGCGGAAAAAACCCGTTATGGTATGATCGTTGCTCCACCTTCTTGGGTTTTTAGCGTCTTCTCGGGCCTCCAATATGGCTTTCGAGGGGTGGGCGGGTTCCACAGTGCAAGTGATATCGAGTTTTATCTGCCGATTCTTAGGAATGATAGGATAACTCCTGAGATGATATGTACCGATATCGTAGGGCCTAAAAAAAGCGCCTTCGCTGAGAATACAGTAATAGAATGCAATGATAACCTGTACACCAACCAGAGAGGGGAGTTGGTAACCAAAGTCTCATGGGAGGTAACACACTTTGAAAGACTAAAAGCCAGAAAGACAGGGAAGTACCATCACATTCAGTTACCCCATCCCTGGACTGAGGAAGAACTGAAGAAAATTGAAGAAGAAGTGCTTGCAGAAGAAGGGAGCGGAGCCCACACGCCCTGTTGGGATGATGTGGAGATAGGCCGGGAAATAGATCCTCTGGTCAAAGGCCCGGTCACCATGACCGATGAGATCGCTTTTCTTATCGGAGGAGGTGCCCCTATACCGAGGCTTGCGGCAAACATTGCAGCATTGAGGTTCTACCGGCGCCATCCCAACTGGGCGTTTCGCGACCCAACGAGTTGTGCCTTGGAGCCCATTTATGCGGTCCATTATAACAGGGAAGCCGCCAGGGCTCAGGGGTTGCCCTATCAGTATGATGTAGGGTATCAGCGAAACTCCTGGCAGATTCATTTGATTACCAACTGGATGGGAGACGAAGGCTGGCTTAAGAGAAGTTACTGCGAATTTCGAAGATTCGTCTACTACTCGGACGTGGTATGGCTGAGGGGTGAGATAACGGAGAAATTCGTCGATGATGGAAATGAATGCTGTGTAAAGATCAAGACGACCGCCATAAACCAACGTGGCGAAGAGGTTATGCCAGGATATGCCATCGTAGCCCTTCCCTCTAAAAAACACGGTTACCAACCGTTGGATAAGAGATTGAAACAGACATGATTGCTTGCTCTTTTTGAAAACAAATTTCGTAAAGGTCCTTTATTATGTCAATGGAGCCAGATCATCAACATAGGCGGAAAAGAGCATTTCAAGCAGATCAAAGAAGTTACATATAACTAGGGAATTACTGCAAACAAGTTTGCCACATTATTGGGAGTTTTCCACTGATAAATGTTTAATCAATCTGACTTGATTTTATCTAAACAGCCATAGACAAAGAGATTTGCGAAAGTTTTCTTTTCAGGAAATTAAAGGAGGAAGGAAAGATGTCAGCAAGCAAAGAGAAGGTTGATTTAAAAAATGTAATCCAGGTTTGCGTGGTGGTTAAGAATATTCGTAAGGCTGTAGAAAGCTATTGGAACCTCTTCGCCATCGGTCCTTGGAAAATCTATACCTTTCAACCTCCAGATCTGACAAATGCGACCCTTCATGGCAAGTTAGAGAAGTATTCGATGAAAATAGCGATTACCATGATTGGGAACATGATGTGGGAACTGATTGAGCCCTTAGAGGGACCCAGCATTTACAAGGAATTTCTGGAAGAGAGAGGGGAGGGGATTCATCACGTACACTTTGCAGTAGATAATTATGACCAGACCGTCGCGGCGTTGAAGAAACAAGGGATCAACATTCTAATGGATGGTAGCTGGAAAGGAATCACCTACGCCTATTTGGACACGGAGAGAGAACTGGGTGCTATCTTTGAGATCTCTAAGCCTTTGGATGCACAACTGCCTCCTCCAGAAGCGGTCTACCCACCCTCTAACTCTGGAGGTTAGCAAAAATAACCAAAAACAGCTTGGATCCATAATCTATCGTTGGGAGGGGACGAATTCTACCCCGTCTTCCGAAGTTTCATAGTTTTTTGGGTTGGCTTGAATCTACAAAGAGCAGGTTTTCAGCGAACCTGTGACATTCTGCAGATACCCCAAATTCAGGAAATTCGGATATAGGTTCATGAAGATGAACCATCCGTTTTCTGGGCCTGATAAGTAAATAACCTCAGTCCAGATGAAAGAAGGAAAACATGGGCGACTTAGAAAGGAACATCAAATCTGAAATCATACGGTTGGTAAGAAAGGAGTTGCGTAAAATCTCTGTCCCATTAGTCCGGGATGTTTGGTCTTTGAAGGGAGCTGTCTCACAAATTCGTAAAACTACCTTGGCGCTCCAACGATTCACAGCCCGCCTGCAAAAGGAGTTGGAGAATAGGAAGATACTTTTGGTTGCAACTCCGGAAGAAGTTAGGATATCCCGATTTTCTCCCCGCTTGATACGAAGTCTTCGCAAACATTTGGGTATAAGCCAGAAGGAATTGGCGATTCTGGCGGGGGTTACCGTAGGAGCTGTCCAAATGTGGGAGAACGGGAAGTTTAAACCGAAGGAAGAAAAGAAAAGGGTAATGGTGGCGCTAAGAAAGCTTCGTCGACGTGATGTGAAAAAACTGCTCGCAGAGAAAATTGCTAAATAGGATTTGTTGAGTTTGGTTGCACGGGACACATCATTGTCGATCTGGAGATCGTCCTAAGTCAGAAGTGCCATGTTCCCCAAGATAAGTTCCTTCATGTTTAAGTGTCTCAATGATACTTTTCATGGGGCATTGTTTGAAACGTTACCTCTCCGAGACATGCTGATTAAAAACCAAAAACTATAACTCAAATGCAACATGGAAACCCCCATGAATTGCATCTATAATTTTACCGGGATGCTTACAGTCGCCCACTGCATAGATGTTCGCGATTTTACGTCCTAATGCTTCAAGAAGCCCCTTTTCTGAAACTGAGCCTACTGCCAATACCAGAGCATCAGATTTGATCTTATGCTTCTGCCTTGCTTTATCCACGGCAATCACACCTTCTTCAGTTATTTCCTCAATGTTTGTTTCCGCCATTATCCTAACTTTGTTTTCCTCAAGTATTCTCATTAATTCCATTTGATTCATGTTGTAGGATTCAAACCCAACTTGTTCAAACGTAAACTGTTCAATGATTGTCACGTTCTTCCGCTTTTTGACTGCCAAAAACAATGCAGTATCACAGCCCACAAAGCCTCCGCCGGCTACAACGATCTTTTCTCCTTCAATCTCCAAGGTTTCACCTACAACATCACGGGCCATGAATACCATTCGTTTATCAATCCCTGGGATTTTTGGCACGATAGGCTGAGAACCTGTTGCAGCAATAACAGCATCCGGTTGCGCAGCTATAAGTAATTCTGGAGTTGCTTCTTGCCCCAGTTTTATGCCAACTCCAAGCTTGACTAACTGGCTTGAAAGGTATTCGATAAGATAGTTGATATCTCCCTTATACGGAATCATTCCTGCCAATCGTACTTGTCCTCCCAATCTGTCACTCCTTTCGTGCAAGGTGACTTGATGTCCTCTCAAAGCAGCAACCCGGGCCGCTTCCATACCACCCGGACCACCACCAACGACAATAACTTTCTTGGGGCTTCGCGTCAATTGGATTCTGTAATCTCCTTCTCGTCCACATATAGCATTCACTGTGCACCGGATTTTCTTGAAGTTAACAAGTCTGTTGAGACAACCATCCATATCTCTAATACACGGGCGGATCTCGTCTATTCTTCCGGCAGCTACTTTATTTGGCCATTCAGGATCCGCAAGAAGACTTCTTGCCATTCCTACAAAATCTGCTTGCCCTTCCTGTAGAATCCTAGCAGCTAAAAAAGGATCGCCGATTTTACTCGTAAGCAGAACCGGGATCTTAACTGTTTCCTTCATGGCTTTCGCAAGTGGTGCTAAGTAACCTTGAGGGTATGACATGGGAGGACAACTATGAACAGCTCCTCCTGGAACCCAGAAGTTCCCGCCGGACATGTTTATCGCATGGATACCCACTTTCTCAAAGATTTTAGCATCGATCTTAGATCGTTCCAGATCACGACCGCCTTCCAAAAACTCGTCAATATTCCATCTAAAGCTAATCGGGTAATCATCCCCCACATTATCTTTAATGGCCTTTATCAATGCAAGCGGAAGCGCGACAGGATCTCCATATTTGTCCTTTCGTTTATTGGTAAAGGGGGACATGAATTGCGCCAATAAATATCCCGAGTGACCATGGATATCGATCCCATCAAACCCTGAGAGTTTAGCCCGCAACGCGGCTTTCCCATACGTCTCCACTATTCTCTCAACTTCATTCGCTGTAAGAACATGAGGAACCCATTCCGGGAAGAAAGTCGATTCACAGGGAGATGGAGCTATGGGTTGAAACCCAGGAGGATAGAGGTCAGGAGAACTGAAACTCCCATGCCCAATTGTTATCTGGGCAAATATTTTTGCACCATACATGTGAACAGTATCAGTCAATTCGGAGAGCCCAATAATGTATTTGTGATGATCGATACGCATGTTGGCCCCAGTTATACTGCTGCGAGCAATTTCCATTTCAGCATGCATACAACCTGTGATTATCAGCCCCACCCCGCCTTTAGCTCGCTCTTCATAGTAATTTAGTAGTTCTTTCGTCACACTCCCATCAATAGTCTCAAAATTTGTTGCCATTGGCGACATATATATTCGATTCTTGATTTCTAGCTTACCTATTTTGCCAGGCTCTAACAGATTCTCTATAACCATTTGTTCCTCCTTCAGAAAATCCAGATGAGTGAAGTTTCTGGAACATTGTTTTCATGGCATAAATACTTTGACCTTACTCAAACCGAACCTCATCCCATCAGACGACCCATCATTTCTACATTGCAAACACGGTTCCTACATAATCTATCCATGCCCCATGCTCTTGCCCCGGAGAAATATCAACCAAGTGTGAAAACCCCAATGATCCTTTCACACACCTTTTCTGAGTGTTCTTTCACTTTTCCAGTATCGCGCCCCCTTCTTTCAATATCGCATCCATAACTGATGCAAGAAATTATCTAGCCGTTATGAACCAAGTTATTAACTGATTTCCCAATTCTGAGTCAATAATATACTTTTATTGGAAGGTATTCACAGGGGGAAAATATGGATTAGGAAGGCTTTTTTTGACCAGAACAATCTGCCGAAGAATTCCTCTTCAAGAGTCGCCTAAATGTATAATGTTGAAGAATAAAGGGTTAAGATTCTCCGTCCATGCAAGCTTATGAATATCAGTGGCTTGACTCAACAGTGGGCACGAGATAGTTGGGGTTCTGCCCGAAAGGAGAAAGAACCCTACAAGAGTAACCCAAGAATTTCTTATGAACTGGGGGATAAGAGTTTTCGGTGAAAACTTAGATACCAAGGATACTTTCTTCATTCAGGTCGCGATAGATGACGAAGCGGTTGGGATTTTTCAGCCTGTCCTAAGGCTCTGCATCTCGGAAGTAACTCTCGCTTTCAGAAATACCTTCTGGAATTCAGGAGAAGGTTTAAACCGTAATTGTTTTGTAGAGAGTTAAAAAGAGTGAAAGGCCGGAGAATGAACTTCTTCCTGGCTCAAGACCCCTAACTCCAATGTGTTCCCTACCTCCCTAAGCCCTGATACGTTGATTGGGTTGATGAATCCTTGTCACGGTGGAGGTTTGGTTGGGAGGCGCTGCATGCCTGATCTCAGAGAGAGGTGAAGGAATGTACAGTCTCTTTGTAGGAATTGATGTGTCGAAGAATTTCTTTTCTCCAGCCGGGAATCCAAAGGAAATGAATGCTTTTCCAAGTTTTATTCCATGAATTTCGATGGGTTTAAGGAACTTCTTAAAGCAATTACATCTCAGGGTGGAAATGTTTCAAAGGTCATCCTGGCGATGGAATCTACGGATGCTATCGCACCAATCTCTTTTCTCACATCTCAAAGGATCCCTACAATGGTGGTGGATCCCCCTTACTCATCTTAGATTCTGGGAAGCTTTCTCTAAGAAAGAGCAAGACGGATACAAAAGACGCTATGACAATTGCGAGATTTCTTATAGATCACCATGAAGAAATTTCTCAACTACCGGTTTGAATCGTCTGATTAGCTAGTGGCCCCTGTCTTTTTGTGTCAAGAGAATACTTTTTGAAGCAGTTCCATCCAAATAGTGTAACTAAAGTGTAACCGTCACAACTGAAAACGACCCAAATCAATCCAAACTATTCCAACATGGGTCTTATAAGTGCTTGATACTTAAGTCTTTGAAAATGATGGGAAATCGCTATTAAGAAGTGATTGACTACGAATCCGCAGGTCGCCCGTTCAAGTCGGGCTGGGCGCGCCAATAAAATCAAGAGGTTACGGTATTCAAACAGTAGCCTCTTTTTCTTTAGTGTCCATATAGGTGTCCATCGTTCCGGTAATCCAGCCCTCAAAACCGATTTCCCAGCTCTACAAAAACAGAGTTTCATTGTCGTCCGCCTCAAGGATTTTCCTCATCGTCATGCCTCCTAATCTTGGAGACAAACAATTCCAGATATACCGGCCTACCGCCGAAAAGTACTTCCTGTAACTTTCTGTTCCCTAATTTTAGAAAAAGGTGTATATTACAACCATAAATGAACAATGTGGATATGCCTCGACCCATATGAATAATTCATTCTGGAATTAACTCAATTCCATATAATACTGTTTAGAACGATCTTTTCTGTAAAAAATGGCTCGAAATCGACCCTTTTGGGGTGGAAGAGGGCCTTTAGTGGTTCAATATTTATGAAAATCTAAAAGAAGCATAAAAGTTACTGTTGCTCGATTTAACGTCAGAGACCAACCCCATATAGGAAAAGATGTGCGGGGCAGAGAAAACAAATTATGAAAATCATGAATACGGCTGATCTGCCGATACAGCCAATTTGAAAACACGTCCCAAAAACAAATTCAGAAAAAACGCATAACTGGAGGAGAACCGAGATGTTCGTCTACGTAAGCCGCATCAAGCCAAATGACGACGCTCCAGACATTAAGTTTTTTGAGGTTCAGGTCGTTTTTCACGATGATGAAAAAGTCCCTCACAAGGGAGCCGACGTAACCATTTTTCTCGCTAAGAACGATCAAATGACCTTTACTGAGATGAAAGTCGCCGCAATTCAAAAAGCTCGTGATTTTTTGTTGTTTGCCGCAAAATTTCCCCCGAGCGAATATCATCAGCAATGGTCTTACGAATCAGTTCCTGAAGAGGCTTTTTGAATAGGTTTGTTAGGAATTTGGTCATTCATTTCTCCTTTTGCCCCGCACTATGTTGTCTTTGACTATCGAGCAACAATTAGATGCAGCGGACAAGCCGCTGATGGCCGCCGTTGAGACTGCAGAAAAAGTCCTGAAAGCATGATGAAATCGCCATATACTCAATGGTAAGGCACCAAGAGACCGCTTAGTAAGAAGAGGAAGGATATGGCGAGATATAAGGACTATGATTATTCCCAGGGGAAGTTCATACCGATCCACTTTGACCGATAGATCTTGCCCTGGACGTTTGAGTATAGCCTTCATTACCTCATCGACAACGAAATAGACCTGTCCGTTTTCGATCTACGGTACCGAAATGACGAGACCGGGGCTCCTGCCTATGATCCTGTGATTCTATTGAAGATCATCCTGTATGCCTACTCTCGGGGGATCACGTCCAGCCGAAAGATAGCGCGCAGTGTTGTCAAGAGAACGTTATCTTCATGGGGCTCTCAGCGGATACGCAGCCTCACTTTACGACGATTGCAGACTTCATCTCGAGCTCGGGGCAGGAGATTATTCATCTGTTTCTAGAAGTCTTATTGATCTGCGATGAGATGGGGTTGATCGGCAAGGAGATGTTTGCGGTGGATGGGGTGAAGCTACCATCGAATGCCTCGAAGGAATGGAGTGGGACGAAGGAAGAACTGCGGAAGAAAAGAGAGAAGATGGAGAAGGCGATCAGGCAGATGGTGAAGCGGCATCGGGAAGTGGATGTTACCGAGGCGGACAGGGGAGTAATTGAGCAGGAAGAGCAGTACGTGGAGACCCTTCGGGGAAAGGTAAAGAAGATAAAGGCATGGCTACGAGAAAACGGCGACAAACCCGGCAAGACCGGTAAGCCCCTGAAGAGCAATATCACGGACAATGAGAGTGCAAAGATGAAGAGCTCACATGGGGTGATCCAGGGCTACGATGGGGTAGCGGTGGTAGACGGAAAGCACCAGGTAGTGGTGTATGCGGAAGCCTTTGGTGCGGCACAGGAGCATGATCTGCTGATTCCTATGATAGAGGGGGCGAGGGAGAACTTCGAGGCAATCGGCAATCAGCAGGATGTATTTGAAAAAGCGAAGCTCACAGCCGACAGCGGGTTTCATACCGAGGCGAATATGCAGGAGGTGATGGAACAAGGGATTGATGCGTATATTGCGGACACACAGTTTCAGAGGTGGGACCCTCGGTTTTCGGACGTTGATAAGTATAAGGAGCGATTCAGAAAAGAGAGGGGCGAGTACTACGGAGCGGCTAACTTATACAGGCCACACAGGGATTTTACGATCAGCGAAGACAAGACTCACTGCATCTGTCCTGCGGGTAAGCGTCTATACCGCAATGGGGTCAATGTAGTGGTCAATGGCCAGCGGGCCATCAAGTTTCATGGGAGAAAGACCGACTGTCGGATCTGCGAACTACGGGAGAAATGTCTGAGACATCCAAACCGTACCGAAGCAAGACAGGTGTACTTTTTTCAGGGGAGTGCGGGGTCGAAGCCGGAGACGTTCACACAGAAGATAAAACGCAAGATCGATTCGATCAAAGGCAGACTCATCTACAACAGGAGACTCGGAACGGCAGAGCCTGTATTTGGAAATATTTGCTCTACCTTAGGGTTGAATAGATTTACCCTTCGAGGGAAGCGAAAAGTAACCATCCAGTGGTTACTCTATTGCACGGTGCACAATCTACTCAAAGTGCATCGGTACGGTCTGGAGTTTGGGTGAACCCATCCCGATTAGGTGAATGAGTATAGCGGTGGGAAGAAGATCATCAAAATAAGAAATGGTGTCACGAATCCCAGAAGTCTCGATGAGAGAAAATGATAATTTTCTATTTTTGATCTAGCAGAAGAAGCAGTTTTTAAAAAAGTGGCTTTTTCTACAGGCTCGTTATGCTCACTTCCAATCCGTAATTTCCGGTTCCTTAATATGGTCCCAAGTAACGATTTGTAGGTGCTAGCTTCATCTCCCAGATGGGTTTCCGTCCCCCGATTGGGCTGCTGCTTTAGCCTGATTATTGCTTTCCTCTTCAGACCATTTGATTTGGGCCAGTTCTTCTTCCGTCACAAGGTTATACCGCTTAAACACAGACATCATCTTATGACCGGAAAGAGCCATTATCTGGAAGAAGTCATTTCCTGTCTTGCGAAGGTTATTGAGCGAACAGTGGCGAAGATCATGGAACACAAAATCTTTGATACCAGCATTTTTGAGAGCAGTTTTCCAGGAGCGTCTAAATTCATTGAAAGGTTTACCATCGAATAGAAAAACACGGTCTGTATGGAGGCCTCGGGGAAGGGTTTCCAGTATCTCCCTAACTTCAGGGTGGATGGGGACTGAACGAGCGCTGTCAGTTTTCGTTCGGTTTGCAGTCAAGCGGATGAAACCTTTTTTGAGATCCACTTCGTGCCAAGTCAAATTGATGATCTCGGAAAGGCGAAGTCCCATGTAATAGCCAATC
>JBEKDJ010000198.1:0-8921 GCA_050014415.1 Thermodesulfobacteriota bacterium
TGCATGGCTTGTTCTTTTTATCGAGCTCATGCAGTGCTTATACCACGTTTTGTCGCTTCGCGAACCTGTTTTCATCCGCCCAGCAGAGCTGGGCGGTATTCAACAGGTATTTCTTATAAAAAGGAGGAGGTTATGAAAATGGGAATAGGATTATTTATTGGAGTTTTGATTATCCTTTTAGGTTTGGGAATCATTGTGAATGTTATTTTCCACATCCATATTCCGATATTTATGATTCTTTTCGGATTGATTCTCATTTATATTGGTCTAAAAATCATATTAGGTCCTTGGTTTTCTTTCCCCATTTGTCATGGAGAATCTGGAAATGTGATATTTCATGAGAGAACTTACCGTGGCCTTTCCGGAGATTCAAAAGAGTATAACGCTGTATTCGGAAAGGCAGTGGTTGATTTAAGAGATATCGAACTTAAGGAAAAAGTTACACGAATAAAGATCAATGCCGTCTTTGGCGGTGTGAAGGTCCTTTTGAGCGCGGCGACGCCGGTCCGCATTAAAGCTGATGCTGTTTTCGGCGGGGTGCAATTGCCAGAAAATGTTACCGGCGCTTTTGGGACCTCTACCTATCAAAGCAGAAATTTTAATGAGAATCAGAATTATTTATTGATTGAAGGAAGCGCAGGATATTTTAAAAGAGGGGAGTTCCTAAAATGACGGCAGTTGAAGTCAATCACCTAATCAAGTCCTTTTCAGGCAAGACCGCGGTCAATGACTTATCCTTTTCTGTCGTTCCTGGAGAAATCGTGGGTCTCATTGGTCCTAATGGTGCGGGTAAAAGTACCACCATTAAGACGATACTCGATTTCATCAAGCCTGACTCGGGTGAAGTGACACTATTTGGCGATACGTTGAATGAAGCTAATAAGAATCATCTTGGCTACCTGCCCGAGGAAAGAGGGTTATACAAGAAATTAGCTGCAATTGACCTCATCATTTACCTTGCCTCTCTTAAGGGGATGGACAGGCGCTCAGCCGGAAAAAGCGCCAATGAGTTACTCCATCAAACCGGTATGCTATCAAACAAAAAAATGAAGATTGAGGAAATGAGCAAGGGCATGGGACAGATGATCCAATGGATCGTTACTATTATCCATGACCCGAAATTAATTATTCTGGATGAGTCCTTCTCCGGTCTTGACCCGGTAAATACTGACCTATTAAAGAGAACGCTTGGCAACTTGAGGGATCGTGGTAAGGCCATCATCCTGAGTACTCACCAGATGAATGAAGTTGAGGAGCTTTGTGATCGCATACTCATGATAAACAACGGATGTGCAGTCCTTTACGGGAATCTGAAAGAAATCAAGTCAAGCTATAGAAATCATTCAGTTCTTGTGGATATCGAGGGGGAACTTGGAGAATTGCCGGGGGTGATAGAGAAACGACCTCACAAAGGCTTTGTTGAATTAGTCCTGGATAGAGATACGACTCCTCAGCAAGTTCTCGAGAAATTGTTCAATCGTGGATTGACAGTTAACCGCTTTGAGATGGCTACTCTTTCACTCAATGAAATATTTCTGAAGATGGTGGGTAAAAAAGATGAATAAAACATATCTGATATTCAAACATGAATTCCTGTATACGATAAAAAGAATCGGATTCATCATCATGACCCTTATCGTGCCTTTATTGGCCCTTTTGGGTATTGGAATTGGCCAACTCATGTCAACCATGACCAAGCCACCAGGCATAGAAATAAAGACCATAGGATATGTAGATGAGATTGGTAAATTTGAACATTATACCACTCAGGGAAACATGAAGCTGATTCGCTTTAATACCAAGGATGATGCCACTCAAGCCCTTATCAGAAAAGATGTTTCAGAATATTTTGTCATTCCGGAGGATTATACAATAGCCGGGGTCATTCGTCGGTATACCCTTGAGAAAGAGGTAGATACGTCCCCTATTACGAAAGGAGTTATTAAGAATTTCCTCACGAGCAATCTCTTAGCGGGTAAAGTGGATCCGGACATGATAAGCCTGATAGAATCTCCCTTGTACCTGGAGATCACCCGACTTACCAAAACCGGGGTCGTGGCTTCTGAACAAAGTGGAATCGGAAATATTATCATTCCCGGTGTTTTTAGCCTTCTGCTGGGCCTATCCCTGATGTTCAGCTCCAGTTACTTAATTCAAGGGCTGGGAGAGGAGAAAGAGAGCCGCCTCATTGAGGTATTATTATCTTCGGTTTCTATTCGGCAGTTACTCACCGGTAAGATTTTGGCATTGGGTGCCGCTGGACTTGTGCAGGTCTTAGTCTGGCTGATCTCGGCACCGGCATTATTAAACCTCGCCTCATCCTCTTTCGGCGGCTCTTTCGGCAGTTTTATCAGTAAAATACAAATACCCGCCAACTTTCTTATTCTAGGAATCGTCTATTTTATTCTGGGTTATCTATTATTTGCCGTGCTTTCGGTAGGTGTCGGCGCCATCAGTCCCAATGCACGGGAAGGACAACAGCTATCAATGATATATACGCTTTCCGGCCCATTTACACCACTCTGGTTCTTATCTTTACTAATGATGTTTCCTAAAAGTCCAATTTGGATTGTCCTGACGATATTCCCTATCACAGCTCCCGTGGAGACGATGCTCAGGCTGGGTGTGACGGGTATTCCTACCTGGGAACTAGCTGCCAGTATAGCGGTGCTGGGACTTTCCATCATCGGGGGGTTGTTATTGGCAATCAAGGTTTTTAGGGTTTATTTGCTTATGTACGGGAAGAGGCCGAGTTTCGGAAGAATTATTCACAATCTCAGGAGCGGATAAGTCTAGTTGGAAAGAAAAGGCTGTTGGATGTGCTTCCAAACCTTTGCCAAGCGGTTTTTGGTTATCTTTTGTAAGTAGTACCATGCGACATCACCGAATGTGGCTTCTACAATGTGCTTGGAAACACAGTAGCAAAACGACAAAACGCTCTGTCTTGCTTTTGTCGGCAACGGGAGATCAATTCCATTTCAAACAGCCAAAGTGTTATCAATCATCAAACATCATCCCAAGCCATCAATCCAGCACTGAGGATCATCGGCAAAAAGGTCGGGTTTGCCTTGAGTGACGGAATAAGCATAAGCCACTGCCCGGCACCCCCGGCACGAAGGCCAAAAAGAACATCGGCCACACTTTCCTCTGTAGCTCTCTCTTCTTCTCAGTTTCCAGAGAAGTCTGGAAGAGGCCCAGATGGACCTCAGAGATCTTCTTCCCAGGTTTCCAGCGACTAAACCGATCCTGCGACAGGGCATCACCGATCCTTCGCTCGTGATGGTTACACCTGAAAAGCCTGCACTGCAGCCTGAAAGGGTCAAGTTACATCCTGAAGGAGGTACTGCGTCTAATAGTGTACCTGCCAGAGGGTCTCCAGAGACCACTTCAAAGGTAGGGCCGTTCAATGAGTTGACCTTGAGGTAGGCAGTCTTAAGCTCTTGAGGAGTAAGGATGCTGTCCAACAACGACTTTCCCCTTCCGCAAGGGACCATTCGAGAGAAGCCGATGCCATAAAAGCCCATCCCTCTGGCGACTTCCACTGTTTCTTCAATCTGATTGACATTGAGGCGGGAGAGAGTCACATTGGCACTTACTTGGTTCCCAGCTCCAACCAATCTTTCAACACCCTTTGCAGCCGCTGTGAAGCTCCCAGTCCCTCGGATGGCATCATGAAGATCCAGAGGTCCTTCGAGGCTGACCTGAATGTCCGAGATTCCCAAGAGAGAGGCTCTTTTGGCATCCTCTCTCGTGAGGGTGGTACCATTCGTCATCAAGGCCACCTTGAATCCTTTTTCTTTTGAATAGGCGATGACATCCCAGAGTCCCACATAGAGAAAAGGCTCCCCTCCTGTAAAATGGACCGACGGGGAAACCCGAATGCCGTGCTCTTTCTCCCAGGCCTCAAACATCTCGGTTACCCCGTCGATCTCATCTTTAACTTCACTCGCCGTCATCTCATGAGTCCTTCTCCGCCCCTGGTAGCAATGGCGACATCGAAGATTACACCGCTCCGTGAGATGCCATTGAATGAAAAACTCAAAACTCTTTATTGCCGAACCGGCAATCATAGACTCTTTCACTTCTTTCACTTGAGACACCGCTTGCCAGGTTCAGCAGCCCGCATGATTGCCCAGAACTTTGCTTCTTGCCGTCTGGCAAGCTCGTTCATCGTCGTCCTCTTCTTGGTCTTCATCTCTTCACCTCCTTTCCTTGTGATTGGCCTGGGTCAAAATGGGCTGCGGCACGCTCCTGTCTTCTTTCCCTCTACGGGGTCTTACACTTGAAAAGAGGTTATTTCTTTCTGGTTAGTATTGCAAAGGAAGAATCGTTCCCCCGCTCATTTTATCGACGATCCCGGGTGGGGTAAATGGGGTATATACGGTATTTCGGTTTGCCGCCTACGGTATTTTAGTGGGGCGAAGAGGTTGAACGGGCCCGCAAGGCTTGTCTCACACTAGTTTTGACGTATCCCTCTCAAGAATTCCAATCCTTACTCTAAGTCCTCAAAGCATCGGTCTCTGCATCCACGTCATCAAAAGAGTTACAAGTTTCAGGTTCTTAGTTTAAGGTCTTTGAGAGCCTTCAACTTGAAACTCTAGACTTACAACTCGAAACCGAATTCTTTAAAGGCCCACCCCGTCGATCGAACTCTTACAACGAGGGCATTTCCCTTCTCTTATTTTGTATTCCTGGATGGAAAAGCCGAGCCGCTTGATCAAAAGCTCCTTGCATTGATAACAGTAGGTATGATTGCCCTCACCCTTCCCATTGGCAAGATAGACATAACGGAGACCCACCTCTCTACCGATCTCGTAGGCTTGATTGAGGACGTTGATAGGCGTGCTTTCCAGATAGCCCATTTTATACTCCGGATAAAATCGACTGACATGCCAAGGGATAGCTTTATCGATTCTAGCAAGAAAGCCTGCAATCTTTCTCAGCTCTTCCTCAGAATCGTTTTGGCCAGGCACCAAGAGTGTCGTGACCTCAATCCAAATACCCAGTTTCTTCATCAATTCGATATTTTTGAGGACGGGAGAAAGTCTGCCTTTGCAAACCTTCAGATAATAATCATCGTTAAGGGATTTAAGATCGATGTTTGCAGCATCGAGGTATGGGAGGATCATGTGGATCATTTCTTCGGTCATGAAGCCATTGGTCACGAATACATTATACAGGCCCTCCTCCTTCGCCATTTGCGCAATCTCGTAGGCATACTCGAAAAATATGGTAGGCTCCGTATACGTATAGGATATACTTTTTGAATCTGTCAGTTTTGCATGGCTCACAACGTCTTCAGGCCTTACACCCTGAGAACGGAGACCCAGTTGTTTTGCCTCTTCTATTTGAGATATCTGCCAGTTCTGACAAAAACCGCACTGAAAATTACAGCCCGTCGCTGCAATCGAAAGAGAAACTGAACCAGGAAGAAAGTGGTAGAGGGGCTTCTTTTCTATAGGATCGACATTTTGCGCAATTAATTCACCATAGGCATGGGTGTAGAGTGTTCCTTCCCTGTTTTCCCTGACACCGCATATCCCATATTTCCCGGCAGAAATGATGCAATGGTGGCTGCACAAGAAACAGCGGACCTGATCGTTCTCCAATCTTTCATAGAGGGATGCCTCTTTGATCATGATCTACCTCGCTCCTGCTCCGTTAAAATATATCACGGCTTCGTTCCCCGCCGGTCACAAAGGTGTCTGAAAATACAGTATATCCTTTCACAAAATACAGGATTCACCTTATATACTTTTGAATCGTTTCTAATTAGGTTAGAAAGAAAACTGTACCGGGTTGAAGAGTCATAGTTAAAACACCATCAGGGTTTGAGAAGAGGCAGATGGACACGAGGTCCCTTGGGGTCCCCAGTGGCGACTAAGTCTTAAGAGATCTTGTTAGCGCAGGACCTAATGAAGAAAAAGCCCTTCCGTAACCTCAGAAGGGCATGAAGATATGAGCTTTGCCACCTGTTACTGAACCATGATATGTGTTCTCTTGTCCCAATCTTTGATCGGAGCAAAGATCTTGAGAAGGCCGTTGTCGAATTTAGCCTGTGCCTTACCAGACTCTATCTCATGGGCAAGCATAAAGCAACCGGAATATTCTGTATCTTTCCCCCTGAGGGCTGTCACACAGAAGCTATCTTTTCTCATCTCAAGTAAAATGTCTTTCTTATCAACACCTGGAAGTTGTACTTCGATATTGAGCCGTCCGCCTTTGTCGTCATGGGAGAAACAGGTGCATGGTGTTACTTTTGTCCTTTCGTCCATTGAAAACACCCCCTTTCTCAAGAAAAATATGGTGTTTCGACCTCACAAATTCAAGGTGAACGGGAATGAAATCTGTGATATAAATAGCTGAATCTTAACAACACCCACCCCCTCCGATAGGGGAAGGATAACCCTGAACCACGTAAGGTTCAGGCCAGCCATGCACCCTACATGGTGTATGGGGTGGGGGGTGGAGAGTACGAATTGCAAAAAGAAGAGAAAGGAGGTGATCCCATGGACAAATGGAAAGCTTTAGCCACTTTGGTCGGAAGAATTCTTCTCGCTTTGATCTTTCTTCAATCGGGGATTGGAAAGATAGGCAACTTTGCAGGGACGGCCCAGTACATGACCAGTCAAGGCATGTCAAACACCAGTTTCTTTCTTGTCGGGGCCATTTTCTTCGAATTGGCCGGCAGCATAACGATCATGTTAGGATGCTTTACCCGGTTTGGAGCTCTGCTGCTTCTCATCTTTTTGATACCGACGACGCTCGTTTTTCACGCAGATTCTGCTGATCCGATGCAGAAGATTCAATTTATGAAAAATGTGAGCATGTTTGGAGGACTTCTTGTCCTTTTCTCAACAGGGGCAGGCCGATACAGCTTGGACTACCTTTTGAGAAAAAGGGATAGGGGAGAATGAATTTCGAGCGCCGTGCGGTCTGGTGGAAAGCGTTCCGTTTTCATTATACCTCAGCCAGTTTCATGCCGGGGATACTGGGCGGGATGATTGCATGGACCACAGAAGGCCGATTTTACCCCGAATACTTCCTTCTTGTCATGCTGGGCTTGATACTCAATCATATGGCCCTCAACATGACGGATGACTATTATGACTTTCGCCATCTGATCGATGTCTTTGCTCCGGAGGAAAAGAATCCTTATGCAGGGGGAAGCGGAACTCTTTCCACGGGTCTGATTCAGCCTCGGGAGATGCGTCTGGTCTTCGTTGCTCTTTATGTCATTGCCATTGGCATTGGTGTCTTTCTGGGAATGATGAGAGGTGCCTTTATTCTTCTTTTCTTAGCCTTTGGGTTTTTCTGCGCCTTTTTTTATACTGCCCCTCCCATTCGATTTGGTTATCGGGGCCTCGGTGAAATTGCCCAGCTTCTCTGTTTTGGACCGGGGGTTGGTCTGGGGGCCTACTATGTCCAGGCTCAGAGGATATCTTGGGAGGCCTTCTGGGGGACACTTCCTTTTGGAATGATGCTCTTTGCAATGATTACCATCAATGAGATCCCCGACTATTCTGAAGATCGAAGGGGGGGGAAGCTGAACTTGGTGGCACGCTTGGGAAGGGAGAAAGGGGTTTTATTGTTCATTCTAAGCCTCTCTTCCGCTTATGCTGCAATCCTGGCAGGGGCGATATTGGGGAAGATCCCCATCTTGGGGTTGATCTCTTTTCTGACACTTCCCATTGCCTACAAGACCATTTCGATCTCAAGGACTTACTATCAAGAACCCGCCAAGATGGCTCCCGCCAATTTGGGAATGATCTGCACACATAATTTTACCGCCATTCTACTGATTCTCGCCTATACTATCACAGGCTTTCGATCAGACGCCCTGATCGCATCATTTCTACCCTTGGCTGTTTTAGTACTTCTTTACACTCCCATCGCTAGGTTGGTCGCAAAGGCCGTTCTCATACAAAGGAGGGTGGAGCCTCCAATGATGGTTCAAACATGAGAGGAGGAAGGGATGGCAGAAGAATTTTACCTGTTAGAATTCATTGGAGCGGAGTGACCTCACTGCCACAAAATGGCGCCTCTCGTGGAGAGGTTAGAGTACGAAGAGGGATTGAAATTGGCAAAGATCGAGGTATGGCATAACGAAGCAAATGCGACTCTGATGAGAGAGTATGACAAAGACTATTGCGGGGGTGTTCCATTCTTTTTCAATAAAAAAACAGGAAAGTGGATTTGCGGCGAATCAGACTATGACCGCCTAAAGAAATGGGCCCTCGAATAAGACAATTTCAGATTTTAGATTTCAGATTTGAGATCTTAAATCCGCAATCTGCAATCTAAAATATGTTTCTAAAAGGAGAAGTCATGAGTCTTTCCGAGAATTACAATCCCTTAGAAGGGAAGATGCTTCAGATTCTCAAGCCGGACGGAACAGTACAGCCAGGGGAAAAACCGCCCATCGATGAAAAGGAGACAGTGAGGCTCTATCAGAAGATGCTCTTCATTCGATTGGCAGACCAGAAGGGTCTGATGCTGCAAAGGCAGGGTCGCTTTGGTACCTATGCGCCCATCTGGGGGCAGGAGGCTTGCCAGACCGGGAGTGCCTATGTGCTTCAAAAGGGCGACTGGGTCTTTCCTGCCTTCAGAGAGATAGGCGCCACATTGATGATGGGGATCCCACTGAAGCAGTTTTTCCTCTACTGGATGGGGAATGAGATGGGAAGCCGGGCGCCGGAAGGACTCAATATGGTGCCTGTCTCAATCCCTGTGGGGACTCATATTCCCCATGCCGTAGGAACGGCCTGGGCCGCCAAAATCAGAGGTGACAAGATCGTCACGATGGCCTATTTCGGGGACGGAGCAACCTCTAAGGGCGACTTTCATGAGGCGTTGAATCTTGCAGGCGTTTTCAAGACACCGACAATCTTCTTTTGCCAGAACAATCAATTCGCCATCTC
>JBEKDJ010000199.1:0-8419 GCA_050014415.1 Thermodesulfobacteriota bacterium
TTCGGTCCGTTGGTGACAAGGTAACCTCAGAAGTCATACGTCGGTATATAAAATACCATCACAGTGAGCAATTAAGTTTTGTGTTTTAATGCCCCGCAGCTCTGCTGCGGGGTAGTTTACTTCACGATACCAAAAGGAATAACGAAGGACGAGAGGCGATAGACGGAGGACGATAGACGAAGGATGAAGGATGAAAGAGACAAAGAGAATAAGTAGTGTAAGAGAGCTTGAAGTTTATCAAATTGCATTTGATACGGCAATGGAAATATTTGAGGTATCAAATATATTTCCGAAAGAGGAAAAATATTCTCTAACCGATCAAATTCGAAGATCCTCAAGATCGGTGTGTACAAATCTTGCTGAAGGTTGTCTCCGACCCAGAGGAGTAGCGTGATGTTTGTATACGTGCTTAAAAGCGATAGAACGCGTAAACGTTACATAGGCCACACGAACGATTTAGAGAGAAGATTGAAAGAACATAATAGTGGGCGTGTGAAGTCAACTAAAGCAGGCGTGCCTTGGAGTATGGTTGCCTACAAGAAATTTTTTTCACGTTCGGAAGCCAGATGGGTTGAAAGGTCTTTAAAAAACTCGAAAGAAAAGTTGAGCGAATTTCTGGGTCTCCGACCCGGAGGGGCGAAAGCGAAGATATAAAGCCGTATTCATCAATAAGTTATCGGATTCAGAGCAAGAGGCAGCAGAAACCCAAACATGGTTAGAATTTGCCTGGAGATGCAATTATATCAACAAGGAAATATTTCAAAGACTGGATGAAAAATATGAACATGTATTCGCAATGCTTATCACAATGGAGCGAAAAGCGGATTCTTTTTGCAAATAACGATGGACGAGGGACGAGTGATTATGGACGAACGACTGAAAAAGTCGTCTATCGTCCTAACGAAACGGTCTTCCATCCTCAATCGGGGAGTAATCATGCTAACGAACAAAGTGAGCGGTCGTCCATCTTCCATCTTAAACATAAGGAGGAATCATGGACCAAAAAGCTGTAGACATTCTTCTGATCGAAGACAACGCCGACCACGTGGAGTTGATCATCAAGGCGTTGCGGGACAACAATGTTCTGAACGAGGTGCACGTGGTGACCAGCGGGGAGGAGGCAATCGATTTCCTCTACCAACGTGAAGCGTACGTCGATAAGGCGCGGCCGGGATTGATCCTGCTGGACATCAAGCTGCCCGGTATGGACGGGATAGAGTTCCTGAGGCAGATCAAGGCCGATCCGAAGCTTAAAGTCATCCCCGTGGTGGTGCTTAGCACCTCAGAGAGCCAGAAGGACATCGTAGGATGCTACGGTTGTGGGGCCAACAGTTACATCGTCAAGCCGGTAGACTTTAGGCAGTTCGCCAAGGTGGTCAAAGAGGTCAAGCTCTACTGGATTGTGATCAATAGTTTACCCCGCTAGAAAGGGTGGGGCTTAAAGCCCCATTCTTTCTAATGGGGTTTACCCGCGTGAGGCAGACTTTCAAGGTTTCGCGAGGTTTGAAGATCTTCTCGGCGCGCAATCGGAGAAGGAGAGTGTGATGAGAATTTTGTTAGTAGAGGACAACGCTGATCATAGAGATTTGATGTCCCTTGCCTTGAAAGGGCACGAATCTACATGGGAGGTGAAGTGGGTGGGGTCTGGGGAGGAGGCGCTGCGCCTTCTATTAGGGGGCGAGGTGTTCGACCTTGTGTTTCTGGACTACAGTTTGCCCCGAGGGGATGGGTTATGGGTTTTGGGGGAGATCCGAAGGGGTGAAGCCTCGCCTCCGGTGGTGATGGTGACGGGTCGTGGAGACGAGGGGGTGGCGGTGGAGGCGATGCAGGGGGGGGCGTATGATTATGTGGTGAAGCAGGAGGGGTATTTGCAGCGGTTGCCTGTGGTGGCTTGGAATGCCATGGCGGCCAATCGGTTGACCTTGGAGCGCAAGCGGGCGGAGCATGCGCTGCGGGAATCAGAGGGGAAATATCGGACATTGGTTGAGGAATCACTACAAGGCCTCATCATCGCCCAGGGTCTTCCGCCTCGCATCATCTTCGCAAACTCAACTATGAGTGAAATCTTAGGCTACAGCACAGATGAATTAGTCTCTCTCTCCCCCAAAGAAGTTAAGGAGTTAATTCACCCAGAGGATCGAACGATCTTTTTTCAGCGATATCAGGAGCGCCTGGAAGGAAGAAAGGTGCCATCGCGGTATGAGGTACGCGGAATACGAAAGGATGGGACGGTTCGCTGGACAGAGTTACTGGCTCGTAGAAACGAATATCAAGGTAAGCCTGCTGTACACGCAACCTTCATAGATATTACCGAGCAAAAGCAGGCAGAGGAAGATCTTCGACGAGCTCGAACAGATTGGGAGGATATCTTTCAAGCTATCGGCCACCCAACATTGATACTTGATCCAGAATACAAGGTGATCGTGGCGAATCGCGCTGCAGCAAAGGCTGTAGGAACCACACGGGAAGAACTCCGAGGCAAAAAATGTTACGAGATCTTCCATGGCGCTGACCAGCCTCCCGAAGGTTGTCCGCTCGAGAAGATGTCTCTCTCCGGTCATTTGGAAACAATCGAAATGGAGATGGAAGCTCTCGGGAACTGGTTCCTTGTTTCCTGTACTCCGGTGTTCGATAAGAAAGGCGCTCTCCGGAATGTCATCCATATCGCTACAGATATTAGTGAACGTAAGCGGGCGGAGGAATTGTTGCAAAAGGAGCGTGACCAGGCTCAACAATACCTCAATATTGCAGGAGTTATCATTGTATCTATAAATGTTGACCAGAAAATCACCCTTGTCAACAGCAAGGGATGCGAGATTTTGGGATACACAGCCAACGAAATCGTGGGCAAGAACTGGTTCGATACTTTCCTGCCGGAGATGGATAGAAAGCAGGTGAAGGCGGTTTTTGACCGTTTAATGGCTGGCGAAATTGATCCGGTTGAGTACTTTGAGAACGCTGTGTTGACCAGGGAGGGCGAGGAGAAGATTATCGCCTGGCATAATGCTGTGCTGCGAGATGAAGCCGGTAACATCGTCGGCACGCTTAGTTCTGGCGAAGACATCACCGAACGCAAGCGGATGGAGGATGCACTGCGGGAGTCAGAGGAACATTTTTCCAAAATATTTTACATCAGCCCAGTCCCAACAAGCCTTACCACTCTCTCCGGTGGGCGCTTCTTGAATGTTAATGATAGTTTCCTGAACATGCTGGGGTACCGTCGGGAAGAGGTCATCAGTCACACGGCTATTGAGCTTCAATGGTGGGCAAACCCTGCGGACCGCGAAAAAATGCTGGAGATCCTTCGCGAGCATGGAACAGTGAAGAGTTTGAACGTAAAGTTACGTTCCAAATCAGGCGAAATACGGGAAACGCTTGCGTCTATCGAACTAATTGAATTGGCAGGGGAGCAAACTCTCCTCGGACTGGTTCAAGATATCACCGAGCAAAAGCGAATGCAGGAAAAGATTCTAAGGCAAACCGCTGTGTTGGATGCAGTCAACAAGGTGCTTTTAGAGACGTTGACGCGTGAAACGGATGAAGAGGTGGCTCGCAGTTGTCTTGTCGTGGCCGAACGATTGACCAGTAGCAAATTCGGTTTCATAGGCGAAGTGAGCCCAACTGGCTGCTTCGATACCATTGCACTGAGCGATCCGGGCTGGAATGAGTGTAGAATGCCGAAGTCGGATGCAGCGGTGATGATTAGAGGCATGGAGATACGTGGGATCTGGGGTAAAGTGCTCAAGGACGAACAATCGCTCATCGTTAACGATCCGGTCTCGCATCCGGAAAGTGTAGGAACTCCGGAGGGTCATCCGCCGCTGAACTCTTTCCTGGGCGTTCCATTGAAACATGCAGGTAAGACTTTTGGCATGATCGCTTTAGCTAACAAGGAATCAGGCTATACTTTGGAAGATCAGCAAGACATTGAAAGTCTATCCATAGCGTTCGTGGAAGCGTTGAAACGCAAGCGGGCAGAGGAGGCACTGCGGAAGAGCGAAGCGAATTACAGGGAACTTGCTGAAAGTATCAGCGATATCTTCTTCGCTATGGACAAAGATTTGAAATACACCTATTGGAACAAGGCATCTGAAAATCTTACCGGTATTTCTGTGAAAGATGCAATTGGGAAATCTCTCTATGAGATTTTTCCGGAGACAAAGGGGACACGAGCGGAAGAGGTATACATGGAGGCATTGAGAACGCAGCAACCTCAGAGCTTCCTTACCGAGTTTCGAGTTGGAAGTAATGATCTCATCTTTGATATTTGTGCCTACCCCTCTCAGCGTGGTCTCTCGGTTTTCGTAAAAGACATTACCGAGCAGAGGCGGGCGGAGAAGACGCTTTGGGAGAGCCAAGAATTGTACCGAAGCCTATTTGAAGGGGTTCCTATAGGGCTTTACCGAACCATGCCCGACGGAGAGATCCTCGACGCCAACCCGGCCCTGATAGATATCCTCGGCTATCCGGACCGTGAGTCCCTATTGGTGGTCAACCTCGCCGACATATTTGTGAATCTTGAGGATCGTAAGCGGTGGGAAACCCTGATTGAGAGGGAGGGGGTTGTGCGCGATTTTGAGGCGCAGTTTCGCCGACATGACGGGACGGTGATCTGGATACGTGACAACTGCCACACCGTGCGGCATGACGATGGTCAGGCCCTTTACCATGAGGGCGCCATTCAGGACATCACCGAACGCAAGCGGGCCGAAGAGGCGCTTCGGCAGAGCGAGGAGAGATATCGTACCCTTTTCGAAGAGTCCAGGGATGTTATCTACATTACCACCCGGGAGGGCAAGTTTACCGATATCAACAGATCAGGGGTGGAGCTCTTTGGCTATACGAAAGAAGAGATGATGAGTATGAACGTCGACAAGATATATTTCGATCCTGATGATAGGCCTAGGTTTCGGCAGGAGATAGAGCAAAAAGGATTTGTAGGAAACTATGAGATAAAGTTTCGCAAGAAGGATGGAAAAAAGATTGACTGTCTGATCAGTGCGATTGTGCAGCGGGCAAATGACGGAAGCATTTTGGGATATCAGGGCATCATCCGCGATATTACGGAACAGAAGCGGGCAGAAGAGCAGCTTCTGAAATCCCAGCAATTACTGGCGAAGACATTTTCCAGCCTCCGTGAGGCTGTTTTCATCATCGACGATAACACAGTGGGGATCGTTGATTGCAACCCGGCATCTTCGGAGATATTCGGCTATAGCCGTGAGGAGATGATAGGTCGAAACGTCGCCTTCCTGCACGTTAACGAGGCGGAATTCAAAGAGTTCAGAAGGTATCTCAATTCCGCTATCGCAGAGAAAGGCTTTTTGAGCAATCTCGAGTTCAAGATGAAGCGGAAGGACGGGACTGTCTTTCCTACTGGGCACAATGTGATGCCGCTTGAAGACGAACAGGGAAGGCGCGCGGGCTGGGTGAGCGTGGTTCATGACATCACCGAGCGCAAGCGGGCGGAGGAGCAACTGAGAAGCTCGAGTGAACAGCTACGGGCTCTCTCTGCCCACCTCCAATCCATTCGAGAAGAAGAGAGGACCCTGATTGCCCGTGAGATCCATGATGAGCTGGGTCAGGAGTTGACCGGTTTGAAGATGGATCTTTCTTGGTTGATCAAGAGGCTTCCAGCCGTTCAAGAACAATTGGTAAAGAAGGTCGAATTAATGTTAAAGCTCATTGATACTACTATCCAGTCAGTGCGAAGGATTTCGACGAAGTTGAGGCCAGGAGTGTTGGATGATCTCGGTCTGACGGCTGCCATTGAGTGGCAGGCGCAGGATTTTCAGACTCGGACAATGATTCAATGTGAATTTCGTTCGAATCTCAAGGAAGTAGATCTAGATCGGGATCGTTCCACGACTATCTTTCGTATCCTTCAGGAGACATTGACGAATGTGGCTCGTCATGCGAGCGCAACCCGGGTCAATATCTATTTGAACGAAGCGGCAAATAGCCTTGTATTGATTGTGGAGGACAATGGGAGGGGGATCACAGAGAAGGAGATCTTGGATCCGAAATCCCTTGGGCTTCTTGGAATGCGCGAGCGGGCCCTCGTTTTTGGAGGGGAGGTGAAGATCAGTGGTGCACCAGGAAAAGGAACAACGGTTACGTTTAAAATACCTCTACAGAAATGAATTTTAGATTTGCGATTTTGACGGCATTTAAAATGGGAATTTCAATCTAAAATCGGCAATCTAAAATCGAAAATGGGTAAGCTTAAGTTTTCCAATCTAAAATCGACAATCTAAAATCGAAAATCATAAGTGGGAGGTCTCATGACCAAAATCATTATTGTTGACGACCATCCTATTGTGCGACAAGGCCTGAAGCAGGTCCTTTCGGAGGAGCCGGATATGGCAATGTTTGGGGAAGCACAGAATTCTCAGGAAGTGCTTGAGCTGATTCGCAAAGAGGATTGGGATATCGTCGTACTGGACATTACCATGCCGGGCAGAGGGGGATTGGATGTATTGAAGGAGATAAAACATGAACGGCCAAAGGTTCCTGTCCTGATATTGAGTATCCATCCTGAAGATCAGTATGCAGTGCGAGCGTTGAAGGCAGGTGCCGCTGGCTATTTGACCAAAGAGAGCGCCCCTGAGGAGTTGGTCAGGGCGATCAGGAAGATACTTCGAGGGGGAAAGTATGTGAGTTCCACACTCGCCGAAAAAATGGCCTTTAATCTTGAGATGGAGGCGGAAAAACCACTCCATGAGACTCTCTCCGATCGTGAGTACCAAGTGTTGCTGATGATCGCCTCAGGAAAAACGAGCAGCAGGATTGCCGAAGAGATGGCGTTAAGTGTAAAAACGGTCAGCACCTACCGTGCGCGCATTCTGGAGAAGATGAAGATGAAGAGCAATGCGGATCTTACATACTACGTGATCAAGAATAATCTAATCGATTAAGCATTCAAGGATTCGATCCCGCCAATGGCGGGACTAGACCCGTTGAACCCTTGAAAAGCTCCCACTGTATAGGTTTGGAGACCTTTTAAAATGTTTTTATGCAGTTGTTATTCATGACGACGTAATTATTTGCGCATACGTTACGACACCCTTCGACAAGCTCAGGGTGACCGGTCATGGTGAGCCTGTCGAACCATGTTCCTGGTATTCTCTCGGCAATGATAGTCATTCATAATTATTTATGACGCTGTGTATAGCTTAAGGATTACTAATCACTGACTCCTTTTCTCCGCCTTCTGCATTCTGCCTTCTACCTTGTGCCTAATACCTACTGCCTACTGCCTTCTTCTTCAACCCTTTCCTCCGTAGGGAAAATACCGACAGAAGAGTGAACCAAAATCCTACAAAAAAAAGGGAAATTCGCTGATATCTTTGCAATCAATTGAGGCCTAGATTAGCTTGGATGTATAGTTTCGTCATGTCTTCTGTACTGAAGAAGGCAGGGGAATGTGCAGGAAAAAACCGGCAGAAAAGTCCCCATGGATCCTATTGAAGCATCAGAATCTCACCGGCTGTCCAACAATGCCTTTAAACCTTATTTTATTCAGGCACCAAGAGATGGAGGGATTGAACCATCGAACGGGGGAAAAGGAGGAGTTGTGAAAATATTCCTTGTTGATGATTCAGAGGTTGTTATTGAACGCTTAAAAACAATACTTTCTGAGATCGAAGAGGTCAAGGTCATTGGGCAAGCCAATAACCCTTTTGATGCCATCAACGGCATCCGAGAACTGCATCCGGATGCAGTCATATTAGACCTTCAGATGCCAGGGGGAAGTGGCATTGGGGTTCTATTAAGTATCAAGCAACATCATTCGGCCCCAACAGTCCTGGTTCTGACAAATTATCCCTACCCCCAATACCGAAAGAAGTGTTTGGAAGCCGGGGCGGATTTCTTTTTTGACAAATCGACTGAATTTGAGAGAATCCCTGAGGTTTTAAAAGAGTTGATTCAGAATTCTAAGTGAAAGGGAAAATGGCAGATAGGGGGGGAGAGAATGGTTGCTACCAATGAAGTTGAAATCCTTTTGGTCGAGGACAACCCGGACGATGTCCAGCTCACACTCAGGGAATTGAGAAGACACCATCTCGCAAACAAAATACAGGTAGTTGGAGATGGAGCGGAAGCGTTGGATTTCATTTTTCCCAACAGCCCTGGTGCTGAACGAGAGAACAGTCATCAACCGAAAGTGGTACTCCTTGATTTGAAGCTTCCTAAAGTGGACGGTCTTGAGGTTCTCCATAAATTGAAATCTGATGAAAGAACGAAATCGATTCGGGTCGTGGTTCTGACCTCTTCAAAAGAAGAACTGGACCTAGTGAAGAGCTACAGACTCGGGGTGAACAGTTACATGGTCAAGCCATTAGATTTCGACAAGTTTAACAATATCGTTTCAGAGTTGGGTTTCTATTGGATCCTGTTGAATCGATCACCACACTGA
>JBEKDJ010000200.1:0-10225 GCA_050014415.1 Thermodesulfobacteriota bacterium
ATATCAACTACGATGAGCGATGACATGTAGGTCACGGCATCGTGAGATTATACTGTTTCAAAGTTTCGATTGAACGATGTCGTGACACTTTTTTCTGTGCACGATGTCCTGGCACTCATCACCTATCGTGTGAGAAGGTCTGTATGTTGATCATTTGAGAACCAAGGGATCCAGTCCTGGCGGAGAGCGTCGTTTGACTAGAACTCCCTTTGGAGTGAAATGAGTGTGGGAAGAGGAGGCTGTTGTGTCAAGAAGAACTACCCACAAGATGTCATGGGTTGCTGTGAGGAATTTCAAAGGGGGACGAACGGGATATCTACCATTAGAACCATTCGGTGGTATGCTAGAAAATGTTCACCACTTCTACGGAGGCAGACAGTGGTCCTAGACGGAAGTTTGGTGTGTCTCGTAAGCCTTACCATGTGGGTTGTTTGAATATTCTATGGGCAACATGTGATATCACCTAAGCTGACTTCTGTAATACACTTGGAAAGGTAGTAGGAAAACGTTTACAGGTTCCACCTGCCTTGCCGAAGCGGATACGCGCAGGCAGGTGTGAAGGTTTTCCAGCATACCCAACCGCCTCCTCGTTTTTACTCATGTCTTGCTCCTTGCGGTTTGAAAGCACACCTTATCACCTTTTGATGCAACAGGGCGTAGGCCTTTAGTAAATCAACATCGACACAGATTGTCGATATATTCTTTATCCTATTTTCCCCCCGCTTTAGAGACTGTGTCGTAAGTCCATTCATGGTTCGACAAGCTCACCACAAACGGACCACGGCACATTAAAAATCAATTACTTAGCCGTTCGTCCTGAGCGTGTTGAAGGGCGAACGATGAATTGTAGCCGTTCGTCCTGAGCGTGTTGAAGGGCGAACGATGAATTGTGACACAGTCTCTTAGAAAGGGGGAAGTTAATAAGAGTTTTTTGGAGGCTGCCCTGAAGGGGCCACCTCCTTTGGTCGGGTGTCGGCACGAAAGTCGTTCCGACTCCTATCCACCTCCGGGCAAAGTCCAGGACGGGGCGTAGGTTCTTACACATTGAAGCCTGAGAATTTATCTCTAACATTTTGGATTTGAATAGGCTCTATTTCAAATCTTAACCTCAACCTGTCGTTTTTAGAAACTAATCTTCGTACGGCTCTGGGGGTGGAGGTTGAAATATGTTAAGTCGATATCGGTTGTATGGCATGTGGTAAGTACTGGGTTTGTCAGGTGGAAACTCCATATGACCTGCCGTGATGCTCGCTCCCTGGGGTTCCTCTATCCAACCCTTTTCATACGGAGCCATATAGGTGAGTCGATACACAAGCTTCAAGAATTTCCATTGACCATCCTCTTTTACATACTCCATATCATATTTCCCCAGGCACCAGTACGATGTAAGTCGGTCATTAAACCTTAGGGTTACACTTCCATGCGAGTGCCACAATCCCTTTGCCCTTGTTCTTTTTTTGTTTATCTGGATGATGGGATTAACCGTCATGTGTATCCCGAGAAACCCTGGGACCATACTTCTCTTCTCGCCCAAAATCCCACAAAACATTTTTTTCACACCTTCAAGGCCCTCATAGACCCCCCCATCTTCAATTTCTACAATGACCCCTGGGGTTTTCTGGGCGAATAGAGCGGGTATTTCCGACCTCTTGAAAATGTAATATAAATGGGAATAGGTGGACATCAGCTGACATATCTCAATATAATCTTTCGCATAAGAGTACTCAGCTAATTGTTTTTTTAGACGCATTACCTCAGCTTCTAATTCTTTCAACGTCATGGTCATAATAAACCTCCTTTCAAGAATGAAAATATTCAGACACCCAGATGCTGCGTTTTGAGTGCTGCTTGGCCTAACATTTGATGATTAATACGAACGCAATAAATCTTTATACCCCCTACCCATCCCTCCCCCTCAAGAGACTGTGTCGTAAGTCCATTCATGGTTCGACAAGCTCACCACAAACGGACCACGGCACATTAAAAATCAATTACTTAGCCGTTCGTCCTGAGCGTGTTGAAGGGCGAACGATGAATTGTATACTCTTAACCTCAACAACATCTTGATTCTCAGTTTAAGCATCTTCCAATGGCCTACTTGATTGGACAATACCTTCATATTAAAGGTCTCTTTATCTTTCGGGAGTACTAATTCCTGTTCTTTTTTATAGAGTCGACTGGCATTTAATTTACAGACTACAACACAATGCCCCCAGCCTTCCTCATTATACACAGGTTCAAATCTTTCCAGCAACAACAATCTACTTGGAATGGTGGAAGGACAAGGAAAGAGGGTTTTTGAGAGAAGACTTCCGAATGTGCCTTGTTTGATGGGTCAGCCGTTGCACCCTGAACCCAGAAGCTCATTGGCGTCTTGAGCGCCCATGCCGTGCGTCCCGCCAAAGGCGGAATTGGTTAATAGAAGGCCCTTGCTCAAAAGAATTGGAAGTTCAAAACGAGTGCTTCTTCTTGCCCGTAAAGATTCCTCTTCTCTTAACAGGTGCCTTTAGAACGGGTGACCCCAAGTTTTTACCCATGTTGCAATCAAGCAGGGAAGAGACAAAAGGATTCCTGCAGATAAAGGTCAGCCGGTGGGATTCTCCGATAGGATGAGGTTCATCAATGGCATGAATAAATCCTTCGGAGCATAGTGATCGGCCTTGTGCTGGAACGCCGCATCTCGATACTCCGGCAGATCATAACTGGTTAGAATGACAATCTTGATATCGGGATATAATCCCTTGATTAGCCGGGTTAGTTCAAGGCCATTTCCATTGGGCAACTGAATGTCCATGAAGATAAGATCAGGAAGGAAGGTCGGGATCGTCCGCAAAGCTTCTTCTCCATCCTGCGCCTCCAATACGATGAGAGACGGGAATCGGGAATGTATGCTTTCTCTTAGTGTTTTTCGGAAAAGAGAGCTGTCATCAACGATTAATATCTTCTGCACGATGACTCCTTCGGATTGTAAAGCGTAACGCACCTATATTTCAGGTTAAGGAGGGCTATCAGAATTGTAAATGGGGTGCACCTAGTATTTGACAGGGCTTTACACTGTATTTTTGGTGAGGGAGGAGCAAAGAGGTTGATACACCAAGACATGGAAGCATGGGAGAAGAGGGAAAACATGTAGAAAACGGCAAGGTGGTTGTCTATCGCATTTGTTATCGAAAAATCCTATTGGATGAATGCATTAGGTGTCCCCTATCGGCCCATGAATTACCGATTCAACTCCACTCTTCTTAATAGAACCATTGTGATAATGGTCTCGGGAAGCACTCGATAACTTATTACACCCGCAAATGCTCACTCAAAGGGTGCGCTGAAAGGTAACGATGACTGGCAGAAATATGCAGGAATAGGGGAGCAGACATACTCTTCCTGCAAATAGGGTGTTTTTCTTCCTGAATTACTGGGTTCACCCCATTTACCTACCTTCCTTAAAAGGATTAATATCTTCTCATGATTCTTTCGTAAGAATTCGAAGAGGTAAGAAATTGATATGGACAAGATTTTTGATCCAGGGAAATACGGTATGGTGATCTGCCCGCTTTGCAAGGGGAAAGGTAAAGTGCTCGAAGACCCTGATGGTTTTAGTATTTGCAGAAGATGTGGAGGGTTTGGATTAATTAAGAAGGATGAAGAACCTCCTGGAAGCAAGATTTCTGTTTCCATCCCGGCTTCAATTTATGAGGAAGAATAAAGCAGCGGGTTGTCATGGATTGGTTGCGTGGGTCTCTATGGGATTTTTCAACTCCTGGGGACTGAGCGGGTCTTGTATTTTGATATTTTCAGATTATTTGGCGCAACTGAGCTAAAGAAATACACTGCTCGGGGCCCTCTGTACCTCGAAGGAGCCCAGCTTTTTGGACGGTGTGGGCCGAATATCCTGAGCGTGAACTATATCCGGTTTTGATAGTGGTTTGAATTTTGGATTGTGGAGTTAGCATACTGGATGAGTGAGTTGACCCATCCGGCGGTGTCAAGGGTCCACTCAGGGTTAGGGTTAACCCTGGGCCCTCGGTCTTCAGGGCGAGAGTTGAAGGGTTGGCCTCAGTTCAAAAGACGTTTAATGATTGGAACTTTAAGAAACTGGACTCCCTCTTCCTTGAGGATGGTTTCTTCCACGGGAGTAGCTGTTCCCTTAATGTTCCTCTTCTCTGCCTCCCCGTGATGGATCTTGAGAGCTTCCTTACAAAAATCAACTCCCACGTCTTCAAAATGTTTTTCTATGTACTCGCTCACCAACTGAAGTGCCTGGGAGGGGTCGACCTCTTCCATTTTCTTCTCCCCGTTCTTTCTCTTGATCGCAAAGGGAGAAAAGGCTTTTTCTATCTGATGGTCGTCACAGACTGGGCAGTTGATGATGCCAGAAGACTTCTGTTCCTCGAAGGACGCACTGTCCTTGAACCAGCACTCAAACCTATGACCATTCGAGCAAAAAAGATCAAATGCGATCATCTTTCTTTTCTCACCACTGAATATTTAACATTTTGATACCATTTTGGCAAGCCATTTTTCTGGTCAATTTAGGCCTAGCTATGGAGGAATAATGTTCACCAAGCGCGGAGAAGGCCGAGGATGATTCTTCATGATTCAGTGACTCTAAGCCCTACTCTTCTTTGTTTCGATATACTCCTTCAAGGCAACGCCATTGTTGAATCTTTTCTCTTTTGCCCCATAAAGCAGGACAACTTTCCCCTTCTTTGACCCGTCACGGATTTGATCGACCAGTTCTCTCTTGTCGCCCAGCTCTGCAAAGTACCGCCGTTTGAATTCGGGCCATTTCTCCAGATCATGTCCAAACCATTTTCTTAATTCGTTGCTGGGTGCAATCTCCTTCATCCACAAATCGACCTTAGCTCGATCCTTCGTTAAGCCCCGGGGCCATAACCTATCCATTAGTATTCTGAACCCATCCTTCTTGTTCGGCTCATCATATATTCTGTTTATTTCGATCATTGTCTTTCCCTCCAGTTTCTAAACACTAAGATCAATAGACGCATCTCTTTCCTAATGAAGATACATAGTTCCTCAAGACTTTAAGCATCTCATTCTTTAATGTGATTATCATGGGTCAAGAAAGGAAGCAAGAGAGGGGAATTGTAAGCTTAATGAGAGGATACGTATCCATTTAGCTTCTATTAGGAAAGTCTTGATAAGTTATGAAGCACCAAATCCAAACATGACCCTGCCTGACCGTGTACAAGTAATCAAACAATAACCGATATTCCAAGAAACTCAAAATCTCTCGGTAATTGGAATTTGACACTGAGGAGCATCGGGAGGCTTTTTTTCAAACAGCTAAACTGGTACCAGAATACAGTCTCCCCCTATCAAAAATACAGGATTTACTTAATTGAATTTTGCGCTATTTTATGATAATCAGTCTGAGAAAGTAATCTCCCACCGATCAGAAAGAAAGGGGGACGGCAGCCTGATGAATATCCAGCATGATATTCTTATTGTCGGAGCCGGGCTCGCCGGTCTGAGGGCAGCTGTAGAATGTGCTGGCCACGCGGATGTGGCAGTCATCAGCAAAGTCCTTCCTACGCGCTCCCATTCTGGCGCTGCACAGGGAGGAATTACGGCTGCCATCGGCAATGAGGAGGAAGACCACTGGGAATGGCATCTCTTCGATACCGTAAAAGGGAGTGATTATCTGGGTGATCAGGATGCCATAGAGATCATGGTGAAGGACGCCCCGCGGGCAATCTATGAGCTAGAGCAGATGGGCGTTCCCTTTAGCCGGACGATCGAGGGCAAGATCGCTCAACGAAACTTTGGGGGACATACTCGGGACTACGGCAAGAAGCCAGTGAAGCGGGCTTGTTACGCTGCCGATCACACGGGAAGGGTCGTCCTCGATACCCTTTATGACCAATGCTTGCAGCATCAGGTGAAATTCTATTCGGAGCACTACGTCCTCTCCCTCATCTTTGATAGGAGAAGATGTGTTGGGGTGGTCACCTATGACCTTGCAACAGGAGAACTTCATCTCCTTCAGTCAAAGGCCCTTCTTCTGGCCACAGGGGGCTGCGGGAGGATTTACAAAACCACTTCGAATGGATTTGCCACCACCGGAGAAATTTTCAACCTGGTCTATCAATCCGGGATTCCCCTTGAAGATATGGAATTCATCCAATTTCATCCCACAGGACTTCACCCCTTAGGGATCTTGGTAAGCGAAGCGGCAAGAGGAGAAGGGGGTGTTCTACGGAACAGATTGGGAGAGCGGTTTATGGAGCGATATGCTCCCACCGTGAAAGACTTGGCAGCCAGGGATGTTGTCTCCCGTGGCATCCTCACGGAGATTCGAGAAGGCAGAGGGATTGCCGGGAAGGATTATGTCCATCTCGATCTCACCCATCTTGGGGAGGAGAAGATAACGGAGAAGCTCTGGGAGATCACCTCCTTCGTCAGGATCTATTTGGGCCTCGATCCTGTCTATGAGCCTATTCCTGTTCACCCTACCTGCCACTATGTCATGGGGGGAGTTCCCACCGATGGGGACGGAAGGGTCATTGCCGATGAGAAGGGTTCGATCGCTCCGGGGTTGTATGCGGCAGGCGAATGTGCTTGTGTCTCCATTCACGGTGCAAACCGTTTGGGCTGCAACTCTCTGCTCGATTTACTGGTCTTTGGTCGAAGGAGCGGATTGGCCATGAAGCGAGAGATTTCACAGTACGTGCATCGGTCGATCTCCACCGATCCTCAAAGGCAGATGGAGGGAAGGATTGCAGGTTTGTTTGGCGGCCCGGGAGGACAAAGGATCGACGAGATTCGTCGAGGGATGCAATCCTTGATGATGGATTATGGTTCAGTCTTTCGGAACGAAGAGGGGTTAAAGAAAGGGATGGAAGGGGTTCGGTCGCTGAAAGAACGCTGCAAGGGGATCGAGGTTAGGAATAAGGAAAAGCGATTCAACTATGAATTGATGGAGGCAATCGAATTGAGCCACCAACTCGATCTCTCAGAGGTCATCCTTCTGAGCGCTCTTAACCGTAGGGAGAGTCGAGGGGCGCATTTCCGAGAGGATTTCCCTCAAAGGGCTGACCGGTACTACCTGAAACATACCCTCGTCTTTAAAACCCCGAAAGGGCCAGAGGTAAGATATAAACCTGTGAAGATCACACGATTCCAACCCGAAGCGAGGGTGTATTAGAAATTTCTCTGAGGATTCAAGGATTCGAGGGGCCGAGGGTTCAAGTGCACTTTTTTCAACAGCAGGATCTAATGATCTCATTTTTTCTTGACCCCTTCATCCTATACACCTTGAACCTTTTAGAAGGTCCCTTAGAGCAG
The DNA here is from genome assembly GCA_050014415.1 of Thermodesulfobacteriota bacterium. Lineage (GTDB taxonomy): Bacteria > Desulfobacterota > BSN033 > BSN033 > UBA1163 > JBEKDJ01. The sequence goes on from JBEKDJ010000200.1 coordinate 7,306, forward strand.
CACGGCAACACTGTATTAGCTGCAACAATTACTCATTGAGGCAACTGATGATCGTTCATTTGAAGATCTTCCGTTATGACCCCCAAAAGGATGAGAAACCCTATTACCAGACGTTTGAAGCCGATGCGGATCCAATGGATCGGCTGCTCGATTGTCTCAACCGGATCCGCTGGGAACAGGATTCCACCCTCTCCTATCGATGGTCCTGTGGTCACGGAATCTGTGGGTCGGATGGGATGAGGATCAACGGGATCGCAGGCTTACCTTGTCAGAAGCTGGTCAGGGATTTTAAGGAGGAGATCCTCCTTGAACCCCTTCAGGTGTTCCCGGTGGTGAAGGACCTGATTGTGGACCTCGATCCTTTCTTTGAAAGATATCGGTCGATCAGGCCCTATTTGATCACGAAAACGTCTCCACCTGAGGAAGGGCGCAGACAGTCTCCCGAGGAACAACATCTGCTTGAGGAAGCCGTTCGCTGCATCCTGTGCGCATGCTGCACCGCGTCCTGTCCAGTCAATCAGACGAAAGAGACGGCGGCTTATGTGGGACCCGCAGCCTTGGTCCGGGCCTTCCGGTATCTCTTCGATTCGAGAGATGAGGGGCCGGAGGAAAGGATCGCGCTTCTGGATCACAAAGATGGAGCTTGGGGTTGCCAGACTCTATGGTGGTGCACAAAAGTCTGTCCCAAGAATATCCCCGTCACCAAGGAGATCGGCCAGATCAAGAAGCGCATCTATGAAGTCAGACACCCAAAGAAGTAGAAGAAGGTTAAATTCGCGAAATGAGGGATTGCAAATTCAGGAATTGAAATGATTGGTTCCCCAATTCCTTGACGCTGGGGCAAGAAAGGAGAGTTCAATGAATGAACGGACCGGGATCATAACCATGGAAGGAAATCCACTGACACTGGTTGGAAACCAGGTCGAAGTTGGAAAGGCGGCGCCTGACTTCGTTGTCATTGACAACAACCTCACTCCCGTCAGATTTTCTTCATACCAGGGTAAGACCTGCATTATCTCTTCTGTCCCTTCTCTCGACACGCCGGTGTGTGATATCGAGACGAGGAAATTTAATGAGGAGGCCAGCCGTCTGGGTCCTCAGATCTCGATCTTGACGATCAGTATGGATCTGCCATTTGCCCAAAAACGATGGTGCGGTGCAGCCGGTGTGGAAAAAATCCAAACCCTGTCAGACTACCGAGACGCCTCCTTCGGCACCTCCTTCGGTGTGCTGATCAAGGAGCTACGGTTACTGGCGAGGGCGATCTTTCTTGTCGATCGGAAGGGCATCATACGATATACTCAACTGGTCAAGGAGATTACGACGGAACCAGACTATCAAGCCATATGGGATGCATTGAAGAAATTGTCATGAAAAAAGAAAGGAGGTTCATTAAAGATGGAGAAGAAGATTAAGATTCTCAGTTTCGCGGGCAGTTTACGGAAAGATTCCTATAATCGGTCCCTCCTGCGAGCTGCTTTGGAATGGGTCCCAAGAGATGCTGAGCTTGAGATCTTCGACCTCGAAGGGATACCTCCCTTTAATCAGGATCTTGAGAACCAGCCTCCGCAAAAAGTGAATGAATTCAAGGCGAAGATCAGGGCAGCCGATGCGATTCTGATTGCTACGCCGGAATATAACTACTCGATACCCGGAGTTCTGAAAAACGCAATCGACTCTGCCTCCCGGCCGTATGGGGATAACGCCTTCCAAGGCAAACCTGTTGCGGTGATGGGCGCATCGATTGGAATGCTGGGGACGGCAAGGGCGCAATATCACCTCCGGCAGAGTTTCGTTTTCCTCAACATGCATCCGTTGAACCAGCCTGAGGTAATGGTGGCTTTCGCTCAGGAAAAAATTGATCAGAATGGCCGGGTGACAGACCCAAAAACAAAAGAGAAGATAAAAGAATTAGTTGAGACCCTAGTCGCCTGGACCCGAAAGCTGAAAACCTCTTAGCCCTTGTAGGTTTGGACCCGGCCCCAGAGGCTTTTCGTCCCCCAGATGCCTGAGCGCAAGCACTCGAGCTGAACGATTTGGCTGTGATCGACGAAGAGATTCACTTCTGGGCCATAGTTCTTGACGTACCAAGCAAAGACCTCCGGTTCGGCCGCTTCGAACATCACTTTTTCAAGGCCGAGGGCGTTGACGATTCTGGCTGGTACATCGGTGCGCCAAACTTTCACATTTTCAGTGATCCCCTCGGATTCGACCATTACCATATAGGCTCCTGCCTCAAGAAAACGCTTTGCCTGTACAATGGCCCATTCAGGATCACGTGTCCCTTCGGCTTCCAGTTCCTCAACAGCGCTTGCCCCACCCGCCCCGAACTGGATCCCGACTTCGGGTTTAGGTTTTAGCTTGGCTTTCTGCACTTTTTCAACCAACCGTGCCCAATCGTCGGTCGGAATCGTAATGAAGCCGCTGGAGATCTCGATGATATCAAACCCAAGCTCCTTGCACTCTTGGATATAGCGACTAACCATTTCCGAACCTTGTGTCAACACGTGTTCCATGAACCCACCGGTATCGACCAAGACGTTGTATTCATGACAGAGGTCGATGAGTTCCTTGACGGCCTCCCGCGGCATCAAGCTGAAGGAGCCTCCAGCGAACTTGAGGGAATCCACATAGGCTCCCATCGTTTCCAAGATGTCCTGCAAGTACCGTTTACCCATTGGAGTGTAGTAGGGGCCACGAATCTCGGTCACTCCTCGCGTGCGCGGCTTCGACGGACGATCATTCACTCTCAAGAAACTAAATGCTCTTTCTCTTCCTCCCATCTCAGACTGGGTCATTATTGAATCCTCCTCTTTCCTTCAATTTTGACTGTGGGGCTTCTGACATTTCGCAACAGTCTCGCCAGTTCGCCAACTTGAATCGCTTCCAGATTGGCGACGGCTTCAACGATCTGCTGCCT
>JBEKDJ010000201.1:0-8355 GCA_050014415.1 Thermodesulfobacteriota bacterium
CAACTGTCGTCCACTGTATTTGTGAACCCCGTGGATGCTTCTTTGGGCCGAACTTTTACGTTCCGTCTCGCTTCCTACCGCCTCCCTTTTTCCAAAAAAGAAGGACATCGCAAATAGCTCTGAAAATAAAAGACTTGACTTTTAAAATGTGGTTGGTTTATGATTGGCATCGTTTTCATGGGGGTTCATGAATCTTAATAGAGAGAAGAATGATCAAAAAAAAGGAGGTGATTTAGATGACGAAGGCGGATTTGATCGCCAACATTGGGAAGGAGGCCAAGATCTCAAAAGCGTCAGCCGAGAAAGCCTTGAATGCATTCAGCGGTGCAGTGACGAAGGCATTGAAGAAAGGTGATAAGTTGACCCTGACTGGATTTGGAACTTTCTCAGTGGCGAAGAGGAAGGCGAGGACGGGGAGGAATCCTCAAACGGGGAAGGAGATCAAGATTCCTGCCACTCGAGTGGCGAAGTTCAAAGCAGGCAATCTGCTCAAGAGTGCTGTAAAGTAATCCTTCGTAGATTCGGTTTTGCGCCTAGGTTTCTTAAGATAAGAGGGGAGGAGAGGAGAATTCTCCCCTCTTTTTGTTTTCAGAAGCGATTCAACCGTTTTCAGAAGGAGGGACCATATTAACAGGTTATGAACAATCGAGTCCATGAAGTTGCCTCCTAGGCCACAAGATGTTGTGTCTCAACTATCAAGAACCACAAACCCATAACTCATTGAAATCTTAGTGTTTTATAGAGGAGGTTTTCGTTGAGATTTCAATTCCATAAGGGAATTGAAGAGGTAGGTTTCTTTAGCACATCTTTTTCCACAGGATTTACACATCAAGAAAAGACATTCTTCCAAGCCCTGGTTTTTCTGCCTTCGGAGATGATATCGTCCTCCTTCCCTTGATCTCAGAGCGACTCTCTCACCCCTCTTCTGGAGATGTAGGCAGAATCGATGCAAGATTGGTTCAAGCACGGCAATGATAGAAAAAGCCGGTCACAGAGAAGGAGGGACTTGCTGTCTCTTACTCCTCTAAGGGAGAAAGGGGTCTAATAGATCTTCCAGCAAGAAAAGGTCCAAGAGACCTGGGATTCAAGCGTCTGTAGGTGGAAAGTGGAGAGTAGAAAGTGGTCAGAATTCCATGCTCCCCTTCCACTCCTCACCTTTGAATCCTTGGTCCCTCGGATCCTTGAATCCTCGACCAAACAATCATTCCGGTTGAAAATATCGAAGAGTATCTGTTATCGTGATCAAGGTGATGGAGAAAAATCTCTCTCGGGAGAAACCGATGAAACATGTGATCCTTGGGACAGCCGGCCACATCGATCACGGAAAGACCGCCCTGGTGAAATCGCTCACGGGAGTGGATACTGATCGATTAAAAGAGGAGAAGGAGAGGGGAATCACGATTGAATTGGGTTTTACCTCCCTGGATCTCCCCAGCGGGATCCAGTTAGGTATTGTCGATGTGCCGGGCCATGAGAGATTTGTCAAACATATGGTGGCAGGAGTCTGGGGAATCGATCTCGTCGCCCTTGTCATCGCTGCCGATGAAGGCGTGATGCCTCAAACGAAGGAACACTTAGATATCTGCACACTCCTGAGGGTGAAGAAAGGGTTGATTGTCCTGACAAAGATCGATCTGGTCGACCGAGACCTCGTGGAGTTGGTAAGGGAAGAAGTGAGGGATGTTACTGAGGCCACTTTCTTGGGAGGGGCTCCCATCCTTGCCGTATCTTCTACAACGGGGGAAGGAATCCCGCAATTGATTTCCGTCTTGGACCTTCTTGCAGGAGAGGTCGTGGAAAGGTCATCAAACGGTCTATTTCGTCTGCCAATTGATCGCGTCTTCGTCATGAAAGGGTTTGGTACGGTAGTAACCGGGACCATGATTTCCGGGAGCCTCTCCTTGGGAGAGACGGTTGAGATTCTTCCGTCAGATTTGGAGGGAAAGGTTCGCAACCTCCAGGTCTACAATCGGCCTGTAGATAAAGCCGTGGCAGGCCAACGGACAGCAGTCAACCTTCAAGGGATTGAGGCTTCGGCAATCGAGAGGGGAGATGTCCTCGTTCGCTCTCACACCCTTACCACCACTCAACTCATCGATGTCTATTTCGAGTACCTGGCCAATGCTCCCCGACCGTTAAGGCACCGGACCAAGCAGAGATTTCACATTGGTACGAACCTCGCCACGGCTTCCTTTTTCCTCCTTGATCGGGAGCAATTGGCCCCGGGAGAGTCAGGTTATGTCCAATTAAGATTAGATCGTCCTGTGGTGGCGCTACCTCAGGACCACTTTGTGATCCGGGGTTCCGGTGCCGTCCAAACTCTTGGGGGCGGGGTGGTGCTGGATGCCCATCCAGCTAAACACAAGAGGTTTTCGCTATCAGTGACCGAAGACTTGAGCTTCCTCAAGGACGGAACCGGTGAGCAGACCCTCAGCCTTCATATCCTTCGTTCGGGGATGGGAGGTATCACGTTTGAGGAGCTCTTGAACAGGGTAGCCGTACCCCCCCATGACATCGAGACAATCCTCAAGAAGATGATTGAGAGAGGTGACATTCTCTTAATCGATTCCGAGAAGCTAAAAGTCATCGATGTCCGTCACTATCAGAGGCTAAAGGAGATGATCCTCAGTCAGCTAAAATCGTTCCATCAGCGATTCGCTATGAAATCTGGATTGGCTAAGGAAGAGCTGAGAACGAAGCTCCCTGTGGAAATGGATGTGAAACTCTTCCAGATTCTTCTCAATGAGCTGGCTCAATCGAAAGAGATGGTGTTGGAAAGGGACAAATTAAGGTTACCGGATCACCAAGTATCATCGTTCGATGAGAAGGGGTTGGTCAAACGGGTTGAGGAAGCCATCTCGAATGGAGGTCTTCAGCCACCTTCTTCCAAGGAATTATCGGAGGAATGGTCTGAGGACGAAGACAAGGTTCGCTCGGTCCTTGAGCATCTTGTCCACGAAGGAGTGCTCGTCAAGATCAAGGGCGGCATGTATTTTCATCGAGTCCATTTTGAAAGTCTGAAAGAGAAGTTGATCACTTATTTGAAAAGAAATAAGGAGATCACCACACCTCAATTCAAGGAGATCACGGGAGCATCAAGAAAGTATGCAATCCCCTTAATTGAGTATTTTGATCAGATCAAATTGACCCTCCGATTGGGAGAGAAGAGGGTGTTGAGGACGGTTGGCCAAGAACCCGGCACGAAAAGTCTACGGTAAGTTGAATATGAAACACCCGATCCCAAGGCCTGTATCTAATCGGGGGCAGGGCAAGCGCCAACGACGAAATAATAACCAAAATCCCAATGGCCAAAACTTCAAGAAATAAAAATCCCTTGGTGATCCGCCCGCCTAAGCCCTGTAAGCCGGGCAGGTCGGATGCTGTCGATTGGATATTATGTGATGATGGGTGTTGGGTTATTGATCTCATCGATGAATAGGTTGTTCTTGATAAGCACGGAGAATGGAGGTTTCTGAGATGGCAAGGAGAAAGAAGATTACAAAAAAGAAGTTAAAAGAGCCGGATGAGTTTATCAGTTTGACAGCGAAAGCATACCTCTTTATCACCCGCTACCTCAAACAATTAGCGACGGGAGGGATCATTCTTCTCGTTCTTATACTGGCTTTCCTCTTTCTTCAGAGGTGGGAGAAAGGGAACGAGCTGGATGCAGATCAGAAGTTCAGTTTAGCGGTTCAGCTCTACCAGAAGATCACTTCTCCATACCGGGAGGGAACGCCAGCGGAATATAAGAGTCTTTTGGAAGGATTCAGTGAGGTTGTTTCGAGATTCCCACGAACTTCGCCGGGAAAGCTCTCCTTGCTTTATAGGGGAGACATTCATCTCCGGCTGGGCGAGTTCGAGGCTGCGATAAAAGAGTATCAGGCCTTCCTCCAGAAAGCAGGAAATGTCAGACTATACCGCTTACTCGCAATGGAGGGCATGGGTTATGCCTATGAAGGAATGAAAGATTATGAAAAGGCGCTTCACGCCTATCAGAAGATCGTTGAAATGGGCGAGAGTTTTGAGTCGGCTGATGCCCATCTCAACATGGGTCGATATTATGAAAGAATGGGTGAAAACAAGGAGGCATTGGAAAACTACCGGGCTTTTTTGAAGATTTCAGAGAAATCTCCAGTGGCCAACGCTGTCTTGAGAAAAATCTCGCTTCTTGAGAAATAATCAAGATGGCAGACCAATGACTGCTCGGCTGCAGATACATTCCTTTTCACTTAATCATACCTTCGAGTGCGGACAATTCTTCCGATTCACCAAGGTGACGGATACCTACCTCGTTCAAACCCGGGATCGAGTCTTCTCCCTGTGGCAAAAGGGGGATCTCCTCTTTTATGACGGAGTAGAGGAATCGTTTTTGATAAATTTCTTCAGGTTGGATGAAGATCTCGATTTCATCCTAAGGGAGATTGATCGAGATCCGGTGGTTCACCAGGCGATTCAAAGATATCGGGGCATGAGGCTGATTCGGCAGGATCCATGGGAATGTCTCCTCTCTTTCTTGTGTTCTTCCGCCAAGGCCGTGCCGCACATCCGTTGTATCATTGAACATCTCTGCAGATCGTCAGGGAACAAGGTTGCTTGGGGAAACTACCTCGGTTATGGATTCCCTGAACCCCAATTCATAAGAAATCCCATTCAACTGGAATCGGTCAAAGCAGGCTTCAGAACAGGTTATTTACTGAAAACTAGCCGATGTATTGATCGAGGCCAGCTCCTTTCACTGAAAGGTTTTCCCTATCAGAGAGCGAAACAGGAGTTGATGAGACTGCGGGGCGTGGGAAAGAAGGTGGCAGATTGTGTTCTCCTCTACTCCTTAGATTTCCTCGAAGCCTTTCCGATCGATACCTGGATCAAAAAGGGTCTACAACACACTTATTTTGACAGGAGGCGGGTAGGGCAGAGAGAGACGGAAGAATTTGTGTCTAAGCACTTTGGCCCTTTTGCAGGTTATGCCCAGCTCTATCTCTACCATTTCTGGCGCCACGACTCTTTTTGATTGCAGATCGCAGATGGTAGACAAGAGAATAAGACCCGCTCCTTCAGTTCGAGAACAAGATAGTCACCCTCCCTCTCGTATGGGGAATGACATCATCAGCCATCCCCGCCCAACGGAAAAGCATTTGCCCTGAGGAGCATGGAATCATACTCCACAGGGTAAAGGTTGGGGTTGAACAGAATGGTGCGATGTCATCGAGTGATGGCGAGGCAATGCTCCACATTTGATTTTCCTGATGTGATTTGAATTCGTCGGCAGTCGAAGGGTTGACATTTCGAACTTCATCGATTACTCTTTTCATCTGAGAATAGGGAGAGAATGAAAAAGAACTCGTATAAACAGGCCGGGGTCGATATTGAAAAAGGAGAAGCATTTGTTCAGACCATCAAACCGATGGTGGAGTCGACATTTCGACCTGAGGTAATGACGAAGATCGGAGGTTTTGCGGGCTGCGTTTCGCTCAATCTGGAACGCTACAAGAAGCCAATCCTGGTCTCCTCCACTGACGGTGTAGGTACAAAACTGAAGATCGCCTTTCTAATGGATCGGCACGATACTGTTGGAATCGATTTAGTAGCGATGTGTGTCAATGACATTCTCGTTACCGGAGCAAAGCCTCTCTTTCTTTTGGATTATCTGGCTACCTCTGTACTCGAACCTGAAAAGGCGACGAAGGTGCTTGGGGGCATTGCCAAAGGATGCATCGAAGCGGAGTGTTCCTTGATCGGAGGCGAAACAGCCGAGATGCCGGGATTTTACAAAGAAGGGGAATATGATCTGGCGGGGTTTGCGGTCGGGATTGTGGAGGATGCTCAACTGATTGACGGATCCACGGTAACCGTCGGGGACAAATTGATCGGAATAGCCTCCAGTGGACTTCATAGCAACGGGTACTCGTTAGTGAGAATGGTGCTTCTCGAACATCACAAATTGGATCTGGAGAAACGGGTGGAAGAGATCGGAGAGGTTTTGGGCGAGGAACTTCTGCTGCCGACCAAAATCTATGTCAAGACGATCCTTAACCTAACTCGTAACTTCAATATCAGAGGGATCGCACATATCACGGGCGGCGGCATTACTGGAAATCTCCCGAGAGTGATCCCCAAAGGGTGTAAGGCGATTGTCCGTAGAGGAAGTTGGAATATCCCCCCTATTTTTACCTTTCTGAAAGAGAAAGGGAAACTTTCTGAAGATGAGATGTTTCGGACCTTTAACAATGGGATTGGGATGGTCCTCATCGTCAGACCGAAAGAGATTGGAGACGTCATGGACAGACTTCATTCAATGGGCGAGAAGGCCTTTGTCATCGGGGAGGTCGGGAAAGCGGACAAAGAGCAAGAGACGATCGAGTTTGTCTGATCCATTGTCGTTCCAGTTAGTCTTTTGTCCTGCATACCTACCCGTATCCTTGTGATCAAAAGGACCTATCAAGAGGATCTTCGAAGGCGAACCGACCAGGATCAAACGGAAAAGCATTAACAAGCAAATGATTTCACCGGTGAATTGTGGAGAATGCAGAGGAAGAGGCATTGCTGATTTGATGGGAAACGCCACCCAATCAAGAAGCCTGTCGAAGAACGTCAAGCGGCAATTTTCGAGCCCCATTGTCTCAGTATCAGAAGAATGAAGGTTTGTGAATCCTTCTTGGCGATCTCGGTGTCTGGTGAACTTGACTTTTAAAGTGGTAACACATTCATGAGATGGAGAGACGACGATCCTGAGATCCTCGTGTTGGGTTACGGTCTCGGTGGTTTGGTTGCCGGGACCTTGTTGTCAAGAAGAGACCACTCTGTCCTGCTTCTGAAAGGGAATGGTTGTCAACGGTCCCACAAGGAAAAGGGATATCGATTCGTCGCATTTTCAGGCTTATCAGAAAAACGTCTGAGGCCAGCCTTTTTGAAGAAGATCTCTCAGTCATTGAACCTTCCGCTTCTGACCAGCGCCCAAGAAAGGGAAAGGCTCGCCGAGCGCGATCTGGAGATTCGGAAGAAGAAGGTTGCTGTCCAGGTTATCCTCCCAAGAGCAAGGATCGACCTTTTTTCTGAGAGGTCTCGGTATCAGAGGGAATGGAGCAGAGAATTCCCAAACGAGGCAATCCAAATTGAGGGATTCTATAAGGAGATGGACCATCTCCGAGATCTTCTCATAAAGATGAAAATCAAGGAGGATCCCCGGTCTCTCTTTCCTTTTCTGCCACGTTCTTTGGTCAAAAGATGGTTACCCTTCCAACCGTTTCCAAAAGGAAGAATAGATGAGAGACTTCTTCCGTTCTCGACCGAGTTTAGACAGTTTATCCAGCTTCAGCTGATCTCCTGGGGAAATCTGGTTTCAGATCGATTTCCTCTTGCCCTAGCCGCTGACGTGCTGCTTTCGAATGAGGGATCGGACGACTTGATATCGGCCGTGGATATAGAAGGATTAGAGGAGAAGATATTAGAGGGGTTTATTCATGCCGGCGGAAGGGTTGAGGAGATCGAGAGGGTGGAGCGCATAAGCAAAAAGTGGAGGAAGGGATTTGTCATTTCGTCGGGAGGAGACCGGAAAGTATTTCGCTCTAAACTGCTCATCCTGAATTCTCCCCTTCACCGTCTTTCAAATCTCATGGACGGAAGAAAAAACTGGCTATCAAAGTGGGAGAAACGGATTCAGCCCCGGTATATTCTGCTCCCCTTTTTTCTAGGGATTCGTGAGAAGGTGATTCCCGTTGGGATGAAAGACCTTGTGATCTCCGTCATGGATCTGGAAGAACCCTTTGATGGAGGGAATCTTCTTATCCTTTCCCTCAGCCCGAAGGGAGATGAAACCCATGCCCCGGAGGGCAGAAGAGCCCTGACCGTGCTAAGCTTGGTGCTCTTCGATGAATGGGATCGAGACTCTGTTGAGCATCAGAAGCGTGTGATGAGGCATTTGGAACACCTCTTTCCCTTTCTCGGCACGCATGTCGACTTTACCGATTTCAACTGGGCGAGCGAACAAGCTCCACACTGGTTCTATCCGCATTTCCTTTACGGGACGACTTCCAATTTCGATTGGAGAGAGGGGGTGGTTCCCACTCGAATGTCAAGAAACCTCTATTTCACCGGAAGAGAGAATTTTCCCTATCTGGGGTTGGAAGGAGAAGTGTTTAGCGGATTGATGGTAGGACAGCAGATCTTACAGAAATATCGGCAGATGTAGGACGAATGTCAAATGACAAGGCTCAGAGCTCAAATAAAATCTAGTGCTCAAATGAGAGAACCTAGCAAAACAGAGGATGTTTTGATATTCGATCATTCTGGCATTCGTTTGACATTTGGATTTTGACATTTGAACTTCTTTGTTTTTGAAGATACATTAGGATATTG
>JBEKDJ010000202.1:0-8349 GCA_050014415.1 Thermodesulfobacteriota bacterium
AAAGACATGGGTGTCCATGTCGAGTACAAGAAGGAGGGTGACAAGAACGTCGCAGCAGCGATCAAAGCCACTGCGCCAAAGGCACCCAAGAAGGCTCAAGAGAAGAAGCCTGCTGAAGCACCAAAAAAGTAGTTTAGAAATCAATCATCATAATCAAAAAGGCACACCCAAAAGGCGTGCCTTTTTGATCTTCTGATAGTGAAAAGGAAAAATAGATTGTCTCAAAAACCTTCAAATCATAGAATTTTATATACTATTTTGAACTTCTCTTCGGCACCTCTTTTTGCGTCTCTTTTGCTCCCCCTAAGAGTGTGACAGAATAGGCGATGGGAACTCCTTTTTGCGTCAAATACTCTACCTTTACCCTCTCTCCCGCATCGGGGTATCGTTGAGGCGTATATCGGGTATTATGTCCAATCCTGAAATTGACGATGGCCTTATCCTTATCGCTTTCCACTTCTAGCCATCTTCTTACGCCATGAACATGGATTCCTCTAACGACGCCGGTTAAGATCGAATAAGGTCCCTGGGCAACCAAGGTGGTTGACTGCATTAAGAGCAATAAACCAACAATAGAAAGAATAAGAATTCTTCTGCAACGCATCATTTCTCTACCTCCTTTACTCCCAAAGAGAGTTCATCCTATTTATCCGCGCTCAGGACTAAAGATGCATACTTTGTTGCGCCCTCCGCCTTTTGCCTCATAGAGTGCCATGTCTGCCATCTTCACCAATTCTTCTTTTGATCTCGGTCGGTGAATTGGAAAATTTGAGACTCCCAAGCTCACCGTGAGATTGATCTGTACCTGCCCAATTTGTACAGGGTTTTTCTCAACCAGTCGCCGGATGCGCTCTGCAATCATCGTAGACTCCTCCAAACCAGCCCCTGGCAAAATGAGAACGAACTCCTCGCCGCCATAGCGAGCCACCGTATCCTTCTTTCGCAGTGCATTTTTCAACAAGGACGCAATCTCGCAAAGGACTTTATCGCCATCGAGATGCCCAAAGGTATCATTCACCCTCTTGAAGTGGTCAATATCCACCATCACCAAAGAAAGAGGAGTACTACCATAAAAAGACTTCTGGGTCTCAATGCCTAACCTTTCCTCAAAATACCCCCGATTATAAAGGCTGGTCAGGGTATCATAGATAGCCATGCTCTTAATGGAGCTAAATCTCTGAAAGTGTTTTAAGGTAGCTGCCATCTGGTACCCGATGACGGAAAAAAATTGCAGATCTTGGGCATCAAAGGCATTGGGTTGATCACTGTTGAGCGAGATGCAACCGATCATTTCTCCTTCTACTGCAAGAGGCAAGGTGAGATGAGATCTCAAGGTGGCCTTCGAATCTATCACCATCTCGTGGGGTCTCAACTTTTTCTTCTCCACTTGGAGAGTAAGTCGTTCGATATCAATCGCCTCCTCTCCCAATATTGAGAAAACCCTGACCATATTTTTCACGACATCCTGGCTAAAGGAAGACGGACAAGACTCGTCTTCGTAGAGATACAGAAAGAGACCCTCTCTCCAGAGTACCCCAAATGAAGAAAAGTCAAATAAGTTGGGAAGATTGGTTCCGGCTGAATCGATAATCTCCTTAATCTCAAAACTCATGCTGATGGCATTGATCGTAGAGCGGAGTATATTCAGATTCTTAAAAATCAATCTCACAGGCGTCCCCTATTTCTGAGAAACAATTCGCTCAGCCTCCCTGAACTTAGGAAAGACCTTTGGAAAGAGTTCCTTGTTGATGACACCTTCTGCCAATGCAGAAAAGAGATGGGAAAGTTGATTGATCAGGCTTTGAAAACCCCGATGGATTTCTATGGGAGCCATGTTCCGCCACTCCTCTTTCATCCCATCCATAGCAATGCCATTCTCAGATACTTTGAGGGAAATCAGGAAAGGGTATTTCTCTCCCAGCTTCTGAATGGCTAAGGTGAAGAGAAGCTCCAATATGGCCTCACCGATCAATGCAGACACATCCTCCCAAATCTCCATCAAGAGATTCGAATAGAGGTCTAGGACGAGATCGGAGGACCATTTCCCTCTTTTATCCTCTTTTACCAACGCTGCCACTTCACTCCCTTGCCGCCCTTTCGCCTTCTCGCCCTCTTTATTAGATGATGAACCTCCTCCTGGTAGATAGAGAAGGCTAAGATCATCAAGATAGAAAAAACCAGCTATTCCCCCGAGCAGCTACCCCCCCTAAGAACTCGATTGCCCCCCGAAATGGGGGTGTCCATCAGCTGTATGATTTGGAGCAAGATACATGCCAAAGGAGAATAAGGCCCAGAGGAGGAAATGGAGGCCTTCAATGGATGCCGGTCGCAAACAATATGGTAAAGCTGAAAACCTTTGAGCCAAAACTGGGATTTGTGTTGATAGAAAATGAGCGAGGATAACCCTGCCAAAAGACAGATAACCCAGACCGATTTCAATCTTGGCTGCGACGATTTCATGAGATGAAGTTCATACATAGATCTATAATTTTCACATTCCATGAAGTTGTTTTCTTATATACCACAACGCCCAATCTCTTTCAACACAACCCCATCCACTTTTAAAAAGGTCAAAGGAAAGGACAACTTGTCTATCATCAAATGCCATAGTTGAGACATGAAATCCAGAGATTTCTTAGATATTAATGCGGTCCAAATCCAAGGGCAATTGGCACTATATTTGCGGACATTCCTGGAAACAGAAGCCGACAAAGCCAAACTTCGAGTAATCGAAGGACGGAAAACCACGGGTCCAAGAAGAAACCAAGAATCGGGTTCTCGCTCTTAGCTGGAAGCGAGAGGTGATTTCTAGTGGGCTTGTCATTGCAAACCCTTTGGACGGCCGGGTTACCGAAGCAGGACCAAGGGGACCGGATTGCCGTGGGTTCATCTGATCGGTAACCCGGTTTTTATTTGAGGGAAACGGAGACACCCTCCCATGAAGCAAATTGAATTACAGAGGAAATAGTGATCTTGCCCCACCTCCATCCTTCCCCATCAGCCCATCAAGGGGGAGGGGATATATGAGTTGATTCTCTGATCGTTACTGGGGACCCTCTCCCTTGATGGCCCTTCCTTGATTTCGCACACGTCATTTTGACTGTAAAGTCCACTGCCCTTCCGACAGGTCGGAATCGCTTGATTGTTCTAAGGATTCAAACGAGCAAGAGTTCGAGTCAATCCCTTTCTCTTATGATCTTACAAGACAGATAGGTCGTCCTCGAACGATGAGAATGTCCTTACGTTATTCAAAGTTGCGCTATGCCCTTTTCCATTCTCTAAGCAATTTCTCGCTGCAGGTTCGCCCCCTACGCCTTTGCGCCGAAACGCACTGTGGTTCCCCCAGGCACGGGCACGCTAAGACTCAGTGGCCATAAATCCCTTAGAGGGTTTCATAGAACGATTTTTTCAGGACCTTGAAAGAAGCCACAAATTCGTCGAAGACTTCAAACGCTGAAGGATCATACGTCCCATCAATATGCCTCCACTGCGTGAGATAGAAGGCAACCACCCGATCACCTCTTTTCCCAAAAACCACTTTGGACTTGACTTTCTCCTTCTTAATAGGATCCTTTCCTTCAGCCACAACGGCCAGCCCCTCTCCACCCAACACCTGAGTCTTATGTCTCTCTAAGATCTCCATACTCATATTAAGGGGAGTGGCCCATAGATACCGCTTGAAGAACTCTTCCTCTCGATTCTCAAGCTGAGTGGAACATCCAAACGGTTCTTCGTCATAAACAAACATCGATTGAGAAGGGAACTCACCTGGATCTCCTCTCAAGAATCCAAAACCAAATTCATTTCCTACCTCTACCTGGACTAATTTCCATCCAAGCGGCGGTGGGTTGAACTCAAACTCGTCATTCCAGATGACCGTCCCCTGTTGACTGATTTTGTAGGGCTTCTGGGCCGTTTCCGTGGTGGCACATCCGGAAAGCATCATGACCACCAGCACAAAACACAGTGGCATCCAAACGTTTCTTCTCATGGCTTCCCTCCTTCCTGATCCAGTTTCTTAAGAAAGAGGAGAATATCTTTGAAGTCAGGCGAGCCATCTCTGACATAACGAATGATCCCCTTCTTATCAATGATCACTGTCCTCCTTCCGAAGATAGGATAATTCTCCGTGTCGGGCTCAGGTTTCACGTCGAAATAGCTGCCTAAAAACCCTGTCACATTCGAAAGGAGAGGAAAGGTTAGATCCAGACTTTTTGCCCAATACTTCAATGTAGTAACATCGTCTCGGCTGACACCCACGACCCGGGTGTTGAAGCGCTCATAGAGGGAGAAATTCCTCTGATGGCCCTCCATTTCGCCTGTTCAGATAGGTGTAAAAGCAGCCGGAAAGAAGGTGATGATCAAATTGTGTTTGCCATAATACTCATTCACATAGCTGACCAGCCGATCATGGGTGGATGGCAGTGAAAACAATAGAGTTTCCTCACCCACCAGAGATTTTTCCTTCTTGGCCGCTAGGCCAGAGATGGGAAGAAGAAGGAGAAAAACGAGTAACAACCAGACACATTTCAGAAACATCTTGCTTCGCATATGACCCTCCTTTCAGCGGATTTTTCCACTTTCTGCCAGGTTTTTTCTGGATCAAATTCCTTCACCGCTGATGCTTTCTTCTCGATGACCTTACCCGGGTCCCTTCCGTACATTGCACCAGCATGGTTTATGACCAAAGTCTTCAGCCCGTAGTTACCATCCTCCGGAGGGAAAGTCACAGAGGCGTCACCTTGACTGACACAAGGACCCAGACTGTTGTTGTGACTGAAACTTACCTGATACTCGTATCAATTCCCTTTCTCTTTTCGTATGGCACGACTCATTCTAGTATTTCGAAAAAGTATACTATATTTTTCTTATACTTACCAATGCAGTATCTTTCCCAGCAACTTATAGCGGTTGAAGAATGGGAATACAATTTAGGATCGAATAGATTTGTTCGCTATCTTAGATTTGAAAATGGTCGACTCATGAGGATCACCGAAGGGGACTATGGTGATTAGAGTTGGTATCGCCAATTGGGTCATCTGGCGTGTCCCATTACTTGAATACAAATCAAAACCGAGATTTCGTCTCCTCTCAAGTCAGGTCTAACTTCGTGGTGAATTCGCTACATCTTCGGGAGGTGTGGGTTAATAGAAGGCGGGTTGAGCGCCCGCTGAACTATAGGAAATAACGACAGGTCGATCTTCCATGCATCGCCCCCGCTACTTATCTCTTCCATTAACAGTTTATTGATTACGGCGACATCACGAGTCTCCGAAGCCTGGAACAGATCAGGTCTCAAATAGAGATGCCCCCTCTCTTCAGGTTATCATAATTTCCTTGATGGCAATCGCAATAATTGATCTCCTGGCCGTTATCAGCACAACTCAATATCAATCTTTCCTCACCGTGATTCTTAGATCCCATTCCGCAATGCAACCTCCCAAATGAAAATTGAAAGAATCAAAATGACTTGACAAAACCATTCTTTTCTATATCGTATATACAACAACAATCCTTCCCCAGACGAATCGCCTGTATGTCAACTACTCGGACTTCTGCCCGGAAACCCCGGATGGCAGGTTTCACCTGGAAACCACTGATCATGCTGGCTGTGGTGGCAGCCGCGTTTGCGTGCGTGTATTTCACGCCGACGCGGAAGTATCTCGGCAACATCCAAGGCGTCAAGAGCTGGTTAGTGTCGCAGGGGTGGGTGGGTCCAGCGGCTTGGATGGGGATTGTTTTCGCGCTGGTAGCTGTAGGCATGCCGCGTCTGCTGTTCTGTCCTATTGGAGGCCTAGCTTTTGGATTCTGGCACGGCCTGCTCTGGACGCAAGTGGCAACACTGGCCGGGTATTATGTCCTGTTTCTGTTCGTGCGCTGGGGGGGTAGAGATTTCGTCCTCCGCCGTTGGCCGCGGGTCCGACGGCTCAAGGAACATGTTCACGGCCATTCCGCGGCGCTGCTGGTCTTTGCCGTGCGCCAGCTCCCCATCAGCGGGCTGATTATCAATTTTCTGCTAGGGCTGTCGCCCATCCAACACCGCCACTTTCTGCTGGGGACAGCCTTCGGGATTCTACCTGAGGCTATCCCGTTCACGCTGGTAGCCAGTGGCATGTTGAAGCTTTCCGACCGAAACACACCGCTCTACATTGCCGCTGCAGTGGGGATTCTCCTACTGGTGTGCGTCACCCTCTGGTACTTCTCCCGCCATTCGGGACTGTTGGCCGAGTTACGGAGCGAAGCTGAGGTCGTGGACGCTGAAGCCGGAGTCCCTCCGCCCGATGCACCCTAACTAGACCCTTAACCGATTGATGTGTAGAGACCAAGTGGCTAGAGAATTGGGATTATCCGGTGAGGTTCAATGGATATTGAGAATAGGCTATCTGAAATCTTATCCTGATCCGGTCAGCTTACGCATGCCCCCCCATGGTTGATTCAAAAATGACTGAAAACCTCTTTTGACTAGGATACCCTGCACATCGAAAGCCCATAGGCCTTGAGCCTGCCTTGTACCATCAATCGCTTACTCACTGGAGCACCGTCCATTCCGTGCAATTCATGTTGACTTTCTTATAGGAATAGATTATTTGCCAGATAAGCTTGGAACATCTGCAAGCAAATCAAGAAGGAGGAAAGCAAAATGAAGGTTGTGGCTTTTAACGGTAGTCCCCACAAGGATGGCAATACGACCATTCTGATCAACCATGTTTTTCATGAACTTGAGAAGGAACGGATTGAGACAGAGCTGGTACAGCTTTCCGCCAAGGAAATTCACGGGTGCATTGCTTGTTACAAATGTTTCGAGAATAAGGACCAGCAGTGTGCTGTGAAAACCGATGCGGCGAACGAGTATATCGAGAAGATGGTCGCGGCTGATGGAATTGTATTGGGCTCGCCGGTCTATTTTATTGACGTTACAACTGAAATGAAGGCGCTCATTGATCGTGCTGGTTTTGTATCTCTGGCCAATGGTGGGATACTAAAGAACAAGGCTGGTGGTGCCATAGCTGCCCTCCGCCGGTCAGGTGGTATGCATGCCATCGATTCGATGAATCATTTTCTTCTCAGCCAAGAGATCTTCATTGTTGGCCGCTGTATTGGTGTGGGTAGGGAAAAGGGAGAGGTAGAAAAAGACGAAGAAGGTATACGGGCTGCGAAGGCTCTCGGACAAAGGATGGCCTGGTTACTGAAGAAGCTCCACGAGTAAGTTGAATAGCTCATAGCGAAGAAGTCCGTTTCAATAGCGGAGGGTAACATGGGAGAAATCGTCCATACGTCGCGTATCAAGATTGTGAGGGAAAAAGGTCCCACAAGGAGAGCCATGATCGAAGGATTTAGTGAGCCAGTCTATTATGGTGTGCATGGGGGGATCAAGCGATTTTACAGAGTTGAACCCGAGAAGGAGCATGCTGCTACCCTTGACCACATCGTAGCTGCAACTGCTGGCTGAATGATGGGAACACTGGCCACGGTGCTGGCTGGAAAGAAGATTCCAACCCCTGAAGATCGTTACTGGGCAGACGTGGAAGGAGATGTTGAGAAGATTAATAATGTCTTGAAGATCACTCAGATTCGAGTCAAGTATCACCTGAAATTGCCACAGGGAAAGGTCGAAGAGGCTAAAGAGGCCTTCTCCTCTTACCTGACTTTCTGTCCTGCAGCACAGAGTGTGATAGGCTGTATCAAAATCAAAGATGACATAGTGATGGACGAAATAGCTGAGTAATTCGACGGTTCTTGTCGAAACCGAATCTTCTCTTATCCCTTAAGTATGAAGATGGGACGAAAGATATATTGAGAAAGATCCTGCCGCCCGGTTGACCCTTGGTGAGCTGTGCAAGTGGTATTTGGATCTCCCGGAAATAAAGGCGAAAGATTCTTATGATCGGGATGAGCAATTCTTTGATCATCTAAAGAGGCTTTTGGGAGAATCGACTAAGATTAAAGACATCACCGCTGGGAAGGTTGAATCCTATCAGACACAACGATTAGATGAACCCTCCCGTGCCCATAAGGGAGAGAAAATCAAGTCCGCCACTGTCAACAAAGAGGTCATCATTTTAAAGGTAGCCTTAAACCGGGCCGTTCGACATGGTAAGCTCCATCATAACCAAATCGCCACAGTGAAGAAGCTACCAGAAAACAATATACGAACCCGTCTATTGTCTCAAAAAGAATTTGATGGACTTCTCGAAAAATGCCCCCTGCACATAAGCCCTGTTGTCATGATTGGCTATTACATGGGACTTCGCCTTTCCGAGATCATCAATTTGACTTGGCACGAAGTGGATCTCAAAAAAGGTTTCATCCGCTTGACTGCAAACCGAACGAAAACTGACAGCGCTCGTT
>JBEKDJ010000203.1:0-8318 GCA_050014415.1 Thermodesulfobacteriota bacterium
ACAGATTCTTCTTCCAGAGCAGATAGAGATTGGTCAAAACCTGAAGATGAAGCTTTTTTTCTCTTCTGAGGCTAAATTGAATGCAATCGAAATGCTTGTTGAGGTAGTTTGGATTAACCCTCAATTGAGCGAAGGGGAAAAACATTATCAATCTGGAGTGAGATTTATCAATATCTCTCCAGAAGATATGACTAAGTTGAAAAATTTATCGGCAAGTCTCTCATGATCTCCCCCACGGTCTGACAGACCGGAAGTTATTCCCACTCTCTTACTTTTCCCTATGGCTTTCTTCGTGAAAGCAACCCTGTAATCGACGGAAGTTTATACATAAGAAAAGGCCTGATCAATTACCAGGGCTTTTTGTGTTATAAATGGTGGTCCCAAGGGGATTCGAACCCCTGTTACCGACGTGAGAGGCCAGTCTATTTAACCTACCTGTTTTTACTCTGTCTTATCTAATGCCCCCATGAGACTCAATAAATACGGGATTAACATCTCTATTGACATACTTCAATTTACTTTGTTATATTAAGACTGTGTTGGGAATAATGTTGGGAATAGAAGTTAACGGCTTCCAAGACACAAATGTTGGGAATGATTTAAAGGGGGATCTCCAATGCCAGTGATGAAAAGATTCAAAACAGATTATGTCGGCGTCTACTACATCATGGGGGCTTCAATTGGGAGAGGGAGACCAGAGAAGATTTTTTATATCACCTACCGGCACGATGGTAAGCTGATCGAAGAGAAAGCGGGCCGTCAATTCCAGGATGCCATGACGCCGGCCAGAGCTTCCAGAATTCGGGCAGAACGGATCGAAGGGAAAAGCCTCTCCAATAAAGCACGGCGTGAGAAGAAGGCAAAGGAAAAACTCATCCAGGAATGGACTATCAAACGGTTATGGACAGAATACATTGAGACGAAACCAAAAACGAAGAGCTTCATCATTGATGATCAGCGTTTTAGAAATCACATGGAGCCTGTCCTGGGAAACAAGAAGCTTGAAGATCTTGCCCCCTTGGATTTGGATCGGCTGAGAATCAAGCTTCTGAAAGAGAAAGCGCCACAGACGGTTAAATCCATCTTGGCGCTTTTGAAGCGAATCTCAAACTTCGCCAAGAACAAGAGACTATGCAAGGGAATTGACTTCAAGATCATCATGCCAAAGGTGTCGAATCAAAAGACGGAGTTTCTAACCGATGATCAGGTTAAGGGGCTCTTGGATGCTATCGAGAAAGACATAAACCCCTACGCTGGATCCATCATGCTGACTGCTCTTTATACCGGGATGCGGAAAGGAGAGATCCTACGCCTTGAGTGGAGGGACATCGATTTTGAGCATGGTTTCATTCACATCCGGGAACCGAAAAGCGGACAGGACCAGAAGATTCCCTTAAATGACGCTGCAAGGGAAGTTTTTAAAAAGTTACCCCGAACCCATAAGCTCTTATTCCCGGGGATCCACGGACTCAGAACGGGGCTCTATCATGCGATAGGAGAGATCAAAAAGAAAGCTGGATTACCAGCGGACTTCAGACCTCTTCACGGCCTCAGGCATCACTACGCGTCAATGCTGGCCTCTTCAGGCAAGGTAGACATGTACGTTCTTCAGAAATTGCTCACTCACAAGACCCCGACCATGACTCAAAGATATGCGCACTTGCGCGACGAGACATTAAAGGAGGCTTCACAGTTGGCCGGGGAGCTCATTAGCCAAGCGTTAGAACAAGCAAGTGAGGTTAAGCTTTTGGTAAAAGAACGCATCAGCGGGAAATGATAATTCTGCCCATGGCCCCTACCTTGCGCAAGGGAAAAGCGGAGATCCTCACCGCCTGGGGCCATGGTAATCCTGATGAGGAGTCATGAGAGGGATGACAATGAAGAAGCAAAAATCCGAACCAAGAAAAATCGATTGTTGGAGCCCTGATGATCTAACCTTTCTCGATAATAGGACCAAGGAGTTTTCATTTTCTTCCCCATACGACTTAGAACGAGACTTAGAGCGCCGAGCCGAATCTTTGAAGTGCTCACAAACCGAACCAGGGCTAACTCTACTTGAATCTATCCTCAGAGAATTCGAAGACGAAGCCAAAAAGAAATTGGAAGAAAATGGCCTTGACTCAGAATGGCTAACCGAAGTGTGGCGCACCTTCTTTGATCCAAAAGACTTTAGTCGTCTACGCCTACATCTGGAATATGATTTCCCTTCCTTGCTTGAGCCTCTTGAAACCTCCATGCAGCTCCAAATGGCTGCACATGTTGCCTTCGCTGCTGATAGAGTAAGAAATGACATTTCAAATGGTAATGCTGAGCAAACGGCAATCGATATGTTGAAGCTGTGTTTCAGTATCGTGGGGGCAAATCTACATGAAATCATTGTAAGAGGAATCAGGGCTAAAGGGGCTCCATTTAAAGTTCGTGGAACCAAGAAAAGGCCCGAAGGTCTCCTTTCGGCCTTCAAATATGCATTAAAAAATTCTCCCAAAAAGGACGGCCCTTCGCTTTGGAAGTTCCTAAAAGAATACTGCCGCGGAGATGACAAAATATTCAATGGTTTCGATATCATCTTTGAAGAGAAGGAAAACAAGATTTATCAATACTCTCGGGAAGGGAAATTTAGGCGAATAGGATTTAGAGGTTTTCAAAGACGTCTCAGCGAAATAAAAAAATCGCAGTAAGTAACTTCCGTACACTACACCTATTTTAAGCTACCTTCAGAAGTTTAAACGTTCGGAGGTAGCTCATGCCAAAAGCAAATCTCTCTGAATTAGCAAAGAACTGGCCCTCCCCATTTGTAGCACGAACGGAGATCTCAAAATTCACCGGCGGAATGATCTCTCCCGGATATCTTTCAAACCTTGATAGCCAAGGTGCAGGCCCGGAGAGAATCAAAGTTGGGGGGAAGGTGGTTTATCCTGTCCACAGTTTGATTCATTGGTTAGAACAGCGATCCACTACTGAATGAAGGAGGCGAAAGAATGGAATCTAAGATCGAGTATTTAACAGAGAAAGAGGTTTCCAGAATTTGTAAGCTTGCCTTGTCAACCTTACGAAACTACCGCCATCAGGGGAAGCCGCCTTCGTATGTTAAAGTCGGTCGGGCGGTCCGATACTTAATGTCCGATATCGTCAAGTTTATGGAGGAAGGGAGGATCAGGAATGGGGAATAAGATAGAACTCACTGCGATCTTCAACCATGACAGTAAAAGATTCCATTGTTTCAGCATCAACGAAGCCCAGGGAATCGCGGGGGCGATCTACGTTCCCAAAGATTCTGCGGTCCCCGATGTTGTGACAGTTAGATTAAGAACTAGATCGCAGGCGCAGGCCGAAAAAAAGAGGGAAGAGTGAGCACCAAGATCGAAATTCTCAAGGTCAAACTCATCGAACCGAGAGATAACGGCCTGGTTGCATTTGCAGATCTCCGGGTCAACGATGTTGTGATCCGGGATTTCCGCATCTTTAAACAGAATGGCAAGCCTTTTGTTCAAACGCCTTACACGACCATGAAGAAGGGCGGTCGCCTTCACTTTCATTCCATTGTCGATTTTCCCGAAGAGTTAAAGGTTGAGATCAATGCTCGCCTTATCACAGCATTCTTCGGGGAAGTGGAGAGAGCCAATGACAATTCGATACGATGAACCCGATCTCCGAAAATCAGGACCCACAAAGGCTACCGTTCAAAATCATTTCCAAAATAACCACCTGACGTTTTATTCAAAATTCCTCTCTCGCGTCAAAAAAATCAGAGCCCAAGAGTATTAGGCCATTTGCCCTTTCCATGCCGATTCAAAGCCATCCTTCAATTTCAATAATGAGACTGGCCTCTATTTCTGTCATGGTTGCAACGAGAAGGGTGACGTATTTAGCTTCTATGCCCGGATCCATGGCCTTCATTATAAAGACGACTTTCCAAAAATCCTTGACGGCATCTGCTCCGATTTCGGAATCGCTCAGGAGAAACAGGAGAAGCGATTGATCAAGACTTATGACTACACGGATGCGCAAGGAAAGCTTCTGTTCCAGGTCTGCCGGTATGAGCCAAAGGGTTTCAGACAACGAAGACCTGACGGCAAGGATGGGTGGATTTGGAATCTACAGGGCATCGAAACCGTGCTCTATCGCCTTCCGAAAGTTCTTGAATCCCAGGAAATCCTGATAGTCGAGGGAGAGAAGGATGCTGATAATCTCGCTCTTCTTGGCTTTACCGCAACAACATGTCCGATGGGTGCGGGAAAATGGAGAGAGCATTTCAACGAAGTCCTCAAGGGTAAGGACCTGATTCTTTGTCCTGATAATGATGATCCTGGCCGGGAGCACATGAGACAGGTTGCGCTCTCATTGACCGGGAAGGTGAGAAGTCTGAAATGGCTTGAGCTCCCAGGTCTGCCCCAAAAGGGTGATATTTCGGATTTCATAGCAACCTTCAAAGATCCACAGGACGCAAATGAAAGGCTCTGTATCATGATAGAGAATGCACCGCCTTATGACTCGCCAAAGGATAAGCGCCCTTCATACGATAGCCTTAATCTTCCATCATCCCTCGATATCTCGCAACTTGAGATCCGGGTAGAATGGCTTGTCAAAAATCTCATTCCCAAGGAATCCCTCACCCTTTTTCATTCGATCGGTGGAGTCGGTAAAACCTACCTTATGCATGCTCTCGCCAAGGCTGTAGCAGACGGCACTCCATTTTTCGGCTTGCCAGTGACCCAAAGCAATGTCTATTACATCGACTTTGAAAATCCGCCCCCAGAGATAGTTGACCGGATGAAGAAAATGGGAGGTTCAGAAAACCTAAAGATATGGCATCTTGGCCACGATCCCATGCCCGTCCGGTTTGACGCTGAGGGATGGGAAATCTACAAGACCTTTCCCCCAGGCTTATTTATCATCGACAGTCTCAGAAGTTCACACTTGCTTGAAGAAAATTACTCAAAGGACGCTGCTTTCATAATGGCACGTCACAAGGAAATTCGGTCTTCAGGATCTACGATCATCCTCATTCATCATGAGAATAAAATCGGGGGCTATCGGGGAAGCACAGCATGGTTTGACCTATCAGACCACATCTTGAAATTTAGCCGTGTGAGGAAAGTTGGGAGCGATGAAGATGTTGAAGAGGATGATTTCGACCTTCCCATCAGGTTAGGGCTCGGAGGGAAAAGCCGGTTCTCCTCTGCGATGGAATTACACCCTATGTATTTCAAATTTGAAGATCACCAGCTCTGTCTTGCCGATGATCCAGAGAAAGAGGTTTTAAACAATATGGCGAGCCTCTTAAATCCTTTAAATCCGCCTAACCAGTCCGAATTCAGGAAACTCGTAAAGGACAATCTCAACCTCAAGAGGAAGGCTTTTGACCAACTTTTAAAGAAAGGGGAAAGGGGAAATTTGTGGTTTTCAAGGCGGTCCCGGGACAAAAATAAGTTGGAGTATTTGAGGACAAAAAATGGGGGATTTCATGTGGAGCAAACTGGCACTTTTTTCGACATCGGCGGAGCAAACTGAAATGAACTTGAATTGCCTTTTAGCTTGTCCCAATGATTTCCTTAATCTACCCCTGTTTGCTCCAGTTTGTTTGGGGGTAGGAACAAACCGGTCAAAGTCCAGTTTGTCCTGTTTGCCCCCACTATTTATAGTGGGGCAAACTAACAAACTAAATGACTCCAGGGGGAGCAGAGAGCAGAAAGAAGGCTTTTCCAATCCAAGAAGAAGTGCGAAGTCAAAGCATTCCTTAAGTGTCCTGACCAGCATTTGAGTTGACGGACAGTGTCAAGATAACCCTTCTTGCAGCTTTCACCTACAAAGAGTGACGATTATGCTACGCCAGAAAAGGATGATTACGTGATGAAAGTGAGTATTGTTATGAACCACTGTTGTCTTCCTGAAGCCTTCCGAAGATCGTCGAGCAATTTAGGAGGAACTTGGAAGCCTAAATCTTGGGCTTAGCTGACCTTTCTCTCTATACGCAATTCCCCGGTTGACATAGGCCTCAGGATTCCTTGACTCACTTTATTTATAAATGAAGCCAATGCCGTCGCAACACATTCCACCGACCGTGCCTGGTGCGCCGCAACGGATCGAGTGTATGCCGTCGAACCCCTTGGCAGCGGCGAGCTCTTTCATTTTCTCGATCATAGACAGATGATCCGGGCAGAGGCCTGTGGGCGTGTACCTCACAACGTCGACACAAGGCCTGTCCGGTTGCTGTCCCATGAACAGCGTCAGACCTCCCACCGGCTTGACCGGTCTACTAGGCACAGAGCCGAGGGGCATCAGGGGCAACTCGTTAAACGAAGCTCTGGCAAAGCAGCCTGTAACGATGACCAACAAGAACACACACGCAATTTTCATAGGGCCTCCGTGAGTTCCTACTTTGGGAGTTACAGCGAACGTGTGAGAGTTGTGCTCACTTTTTGCGACCGTGTCGGTTGTCCAGACGGTTCGCCCACCATCTGCGCCGGCAACTTCTCTCCTTCTATCGCTTGCGATATGTGATCATTGATAGGAACTCTTTTTTTGATAGTAGGATAATACTACTAAAGCAATTGTGTTTCAATGAATATTTTGGGGTTAGCAAAGTAATTATGTCCCCATTAACTGCCAAGCTAAAATGTCCACTATGGAAGGGGAAAAGATCTTACTGAGTCAGAGGCAGTTACAGAGGAATATCGCAATACTGCAATATCGCGATTACTAATTAAAAGGTTGCATGGAAGGACGGTTTTAGAAAATCACGATTTCAGGAAGAAAGTCGCACAATGGACTACCTTCGCGATCCCCTCTTACTCTCCCTTGCCTCCCTCTCATACCTCCTAAACTCCTCCATATACTCGAAAGGGTATTTAGTATAAGCGAATCCGAAACCCTGTTTGATTATTTCCGCATTAAGGAATGCCCCATCGAGCAGATAAACATAAGCCAAAAGGCCGCCATACCTCGCCGCCCCGGTCGGTCTTTCCGTGTAGTGGAGGCCTTAGAATGGGACGCTTCTTTAGCAGAAGCGAGTCCTCTCTTTCCTAAAAACGGAGGGGTTTTTTAAATTCAGAGCTTCGCTCAAGAATCCTTCGGGAAAATTTCCGAAACATCTTTTCCAGACGGGTAACTAAATCTTAGGGACCGACAAGAGGGAGGGGCCGTTGATGACATTGGAGTATCCCCTCTGGGTGATGGGATTCGGGCTTTCCTAAAAATTTTTGGGGGGTGCTAAATCTCACGGTGCCAACTCTCAAACCTCTCAAACCTCCTGTAACAACACACTTGACCGATTACCTTGCGGTCTGATATCCTACTCAACAGTTAAACAAAACCCTATCGTTTCTCAACTTCGAGATAAACATGCCACAACTCAAATTTGACCGGGTGCAGTTAGATCAACTACTTAGGGCAGGCAAAAAGAAGTCTGAAATTGCTAAACTCTTTGGAGTATCCAAGGGAGCCATAACCCATGCTTGCAAAGAGTTGAGGGCTGGGGTGTGCACCGCTGTTGCACTTGAAGCGGGTCACAAGATAGCAGCAAATCATCTCGATGCGGTTGCCCAACTATAAGAGATTAATACTAAGGCAAACACAATCCTTAATGGATTGATGTTAGAGATTAACCCTCCTCCCGAGGCCGAAGGCAAAGCGCAGCCCAAACAACCCGGGGCCAAAGATCTGCGAGAAATAGCAATCAAGGCTATGGCAGAGATTCGGGCACAACTTAATCTCCAGCTCGACATCATGCAGGCTCTCTACAACGTGCAGACCATTGCTGATTTTCAGCATGAGGTTCTTGAGGAGATCGGTAGGCTTGAGCCAGAATCTCGGAATCGCATCATCGAAGCGCTGAAGGCGAAAAAAGCTCTTCATGGGTCCGTGCAGTTCCGACCGTAAGCCATTGTTGAAGAAAAGACAATGAACTACTTCCAGCATCGATAGCAGACTGTTTTCTTTTCTCTGTTTCCGCTTATCTTTCCGTTTGCCTCCCACTCTCGGTCTTTTCAAATTGTGTCCCTTCTCTCTTTCATTTTGCCTAAGTCGATGACGATGGTTTTATATTCCCATCGGAATGTCGCCGTGACATTACCTTGTGTGTGAGAGTTAGGATTCGTCCTTTCAGGTCTGTCAAATTTGGTGACGACTTCTTCCTGAAATATTCGCTTTCCAAAGACTCAAAAAAGTTGTATATTTCAACTCATAATACACAATTGAAAACCATATTATACTGGAAAACGTGCCATTTGAACGGCTGAAAGGCGCGGTTTTAGAAGTAACGTCACAACAGCATAGAAAATAGTGTTAGAATTATAGAATGAAAGATTTCTTATACAAAT
>JBEKDJ010000204.1:0-8296 GCA_050014415.1 Thermodesulfobacteriota bacterium
CTCGATGGCAATGGCAGAAACGGCAGCGCCATAATCAAGGTCAATATTCTCCATGGTATCATGAGTGTCGTGATAGCCGGTACGGCTGATATCATAGTTCTCCATGAAAAGAATGACAGGAATACCTGTGTCGGAAAAGATAATTCCATCTGTATTATACAAAGTACTGTGCGGATCTTCCCATGTCCTGACCTCACCTTCAAGTTTGAGGTGTAAGGCTTTTGGAGGTATCAAATATACATCTTTTGTCCGCTGTCCGGGCTTACATCCTTTCCTGTCCGGAGATTCATTCCAATTTGGGACGTTAGCATTCCATATATTGCAAGCTTTGCGGGCCTGATATGCTAACCGTAATGAAGCTGCCGTTTTGCCGGGTGATATCTGGAAAATGTTACGGGCATTATCCCGGTTATGGGCAATCATATCCATTACCAATACTCCTTTGATCTCAACCTGCGACAGATCCTTCAAACTATCGTCAGTCCTTCTCATTTTCAGTGTTCTTTGGACGATGTTCTGGCAAAAATTCCGCGCACCCAGACAATCCGAAGGGAATTCTTCCCCGGTCAGGTGTAACAGCCATATGTCCCGTTCAAGCCTTCCTTCTTTTGACATCTTCAGGAAAATGGATGCAGCCAGCAGCAATGTTGCCGTAGCAGAATAATTATCATCAGCCCCTGCAGCCGATAATCTTGCCCCGCTGCCCCCCAGGGTAGTGTCAAACACATCGGCCATGTAAGCAGTATCATAATGATCGGCCATGACGACTGCTTCCTTGCGGTTTTTACCGGGAATGATCACCAGGATGTTCCGTTCGTATTCCGAGCCTTCCTGGTTGGCTTTCCACCCGCCATAATGATTATATTCAAAATCTGTTTCCCAATGGAAAGGCAACTCCCCGACTTCTGCGTTTCCATCCATGCCGGTAGCAACGATCGCTTCCTGGTATCTGCTTATCAAATAATCACCAAGCTTTTGCAGATCGCGGTGTGGATGGCTTGTCATTTTCAAGGTGGGTTGATCCTGAACGACATCCGCATTGTCTTTATTGATGAATTTCCCGTGTGCCATGAAATAGATCTGGTTCCAGTAAGCTTTTTCATAAGCGCGGTTTGCGGTATCTCTGAAAGTTAGATTGTCCTGATAGTGATGTATTTTCCCCTCTGGTTCCAAGAGGCTTTCAACGGAATTAATGATGTTTTTAGCTCTGTTCGGATCGAATGACCGGTCGGGAAATGAAGTCAGCCACTCTTCCAGGCTTTGATTCTTTGGGATCCTGACCAACCCTCTTGCAAAATCCCTTTCCAGCGGGCGTTTACCCAGTAATTCCCAGGTATCAAGAAGCGCCATCAGGTTGAGTGAGGTCTGGTGAAGATAATGGTCATGGATAGGATTGAAATTATGCAAAACAGAGAGAAAGTGTTCGCGCCGTTGAAATCTTGGCCAGAGTTCAACAGCGTTTGATGGATCGGGTTTATCTGTCTGGTAGCCAGTCATGTATCCGGTTATAAGATCGGGGGCTATTTCAGGTTTACCCGTCTCCTGCGAGATACAGGATACCAGCGGACGATGCCAGAATACCTCATGCAGACCCGCCTGCATGGGTGGGAAATAAAAACGATAGCGGAAAAGTCCCCCTTCCATGATTTTCAACGCAGCTGTACCTATTTTCTTTGGATCAGCCTGTGGCCCATCCAGCAATAACTCGATGGCCTCACTTAAGATCTGGCTGTTCCGTGCCATTGGTTTATTATAAAGATCAAGGGCTTCAAGGCTGGTACTGAACAACGTCTGAATGACAGGATCGATCCGTGTGCTTTTCAGCAATCCATCTTCATTTCGGTGAAAACGATCCCACCGGTTCGTACGGACATAATTATTTACAATAAATTCTTCGAGGATTTTCGCTTTCTCGCCAGGAACTTTGGGCCGATGTACCCATCCCGACTGGGGAACGCGGATCCCCGTGAATCCCTCATCCCGTTTTACCAACCTGAGCATGGGGATCTGGATAGCATTGTAAAGCATTTCCTGAAGTTTGATGTATTCCGGGATTCCCCACAAAACCATACTTCCCGGGAATGGCAACAGGTTCAACTTTCCATCAAGATATTTTGCTTTCACTCGAGAAGATAATTTATCAAACGGACAGAAGGTCAATAAGTAATGAACAGAATCTATTACATCCCGGTCGCTGATAAGGTACCTCTTTGTCCAGGAAGGAAGTGTTTCCATTTTCCAATAAGAAAACGGATAAACATCTCCTGCCGGAAGTATCCGGAATCCAAGACTGCGTAAATGTTCCGGACTCTTAAGGTGAATTCCGTATGCATGTTTAAAGATCCATTGCATGAAGGATAAGAAAACGGATTCCGGAAGTTCTTTCTCCGGGGATTCATAAAACGATTTCCAGAAGGCTTTTTCCGGTCCTTGTTCACTCGCCCCGAAAAAGGTCCAGCATACTCTTCCTTTGTCATCCTTCGTTTTTGACAGGGAGTATGGCTGGATAATGACATACCGCTCATGTTTCAATTGATCCTGGTTTGAAACTAACCCGGCAGGCCAGAAGAGGTTATTGGCAAGGTTCCGTTGCTGATGACCTGCAAGATGGACCGGAAGGGTTCCTGTTCCCAGTTGAAGGACATGTTGCATGACCTGCCTGCCGATATTCTCTAACCCTGGTCTTAGCTGGTATTCTTCTTCAATCTCCGGGACCTGCCAGCCAAACATATCCTCATCCCGGAACACCCATGGATAAATGCTTCCGTCATAGGGGCTGATCCCTGTCATGAGTGGAGGCATGAACTCGGAATATGCCTGTAAAGGATATTTTTTTTCTTCTTTATACCAGGGGAATCCTTTCCGGAATCTTCCCCAGCCAATGTCTCTTATGTTGTCCATGATGAATTAGGGATAAGAACTTATTTGGGGATGGGTTGAATATACAAAAGCGGGAGTAGTCTGTCAAGAAAACCCGACCAGAAAAATCGACCACTAGATATAGGAGTGTCCTCCACCTACCTTCGTGAGTCAAAAAGGCAAAAGGCTTCAACAGGCAAGTCGAAACCATCGGAGGAAGAAACTTCCCCCTAAAGTCAAAACAGTTAATATCTTGCCAATACAATTCATTGAAAAGAATAAGGAAATGTTTCTATTTGATCCTCAAACCGTAGGGTTTTGATTCTTGAAAACTGCAACATCCATAGCATATATGCGGTGCGTGGATAAATGCCCACTTCCCGTGGGGATTGCGCCTAAGTCTCTACGACTGATGCATGTGTTGAGACTCAAGGATTTGTGGGAGAAATCATTGGTGCAGATGAAATCTTTGTCTTCCCCAACATTTCCTATCACATGGACCCTATCTCCCAGAAGGAGTATGGATGTGCTCCTCCAGGCCACGATCTCTTCTGAGGAGTGTTTCTCGAGATGAGTTGAGACCTATCGACGACGTCCAAACAGTGTAAGCAGCAATCCTGTCAGACCGATCAAGCCTAATAACGAGAACACAGATCCAAAGATTAGCCGCATTACGGGGTTGCCGGGGCGGTCACTTCGTGCATCGGTGAAGAAGGCCCAGAGGAAGAACGCACCGAAAACGAGAAACCCCAAGCTGAAGAAGAGGCAACCAACCTAGAAGCCCGGATCTCGTCGTCTCCGCGTGGTGCTATTTGGTAAACCATACGAACACGTCATGGAAAGCCCCCTCTCTCTGTTTCCGGTTTCAGTATATCTACCAACCAAAAATCGGGCAAGAAAAAATTACAAGAAATGAGCGAGTGCATATCAGCTTGCCAGTAAAGATACCCAGCGTATCGGGAGAATATCGCAAATAGGGTTTTGATATGGCAGTCTTCTAAGCTTATGAAAACTCTACTTTATTGGACTTAACCGAAACCCTTGATCCCATCTTGGGCGGTTCAGGACATGCGATGTCATGGCTGCAGACCATTCGTCGGCATCAAAGACCTTTTCTTGTTTCCCCTCTTTGTTGATCGTACAGGATGTCTCAATGGCTGCGTCTTTACATTACCGGGAGTGCCTCTGAGTTCCTTTGCAGAACCGGGAGCCGAAGAAGTCTCTGGATGCCCCCCTAGCTCCACGGGAAAGAGGCTAACGTGAGAAGCTGGTGATTTACAACTATACTGAAATCAGGTATCATGCCCTTATCAACAATTCCAATTGGTGCGTAATCTACAAGAAGGAAGTCTTTTTAGAGATTAGAAAAAGGCAGCATATCGCAGGATTTGTCAAGAAGGTACAGGACGACAGGAAGATAGCTCTCTGCCTACAGAAACCTGGTCCTGAAAAGCTTGATGACGTTTTGGTAAGGATTATTGCCAAACCAAACACTAAGGGGGGATTCATTTCCGCAAGGATACAAACCCTCCGGAAACCATCCACGGCTGTTCAGGACAAGTATGAAGACATGCAAAAAAGCCCTGAGCGCTCCCCGTAATAGACGGATTATTCTCATTGAGGGTAACGGGGTAAGACTCGCCAAGAGAAGTGGTGTGCAAGGGAGCTCCACTTGCTTTTGCACGTGCGTATTTTCAGCAAGTCAATCTATTCGGCTAAACCCGAGAATCCATTGCATAATATCGGTGTGGCCAAACCCCTTCTTCTTACCTTAGCCGTTTTACTTCTCGGCTCGATTGCCAATCCGCCAGTGGTCTCTGCCCGTGATAGCCTCCATACTTCCATGACTGTCCATGAGGACTCTTTTGTTACAATAACAGAAACCATCCGTATCGAGAGCGGCAACGATTGGTTCACCAATGAAGTTGATCGACATCTGCCCTCGGCAAGGAGAAAGCTGTTCGGCCTGAGACATTCGAAAGGCTTTCAATTATTGGAATGCTTCAGGGACGGAAATCCAGAGATTTACAAAGTCTTTGGCGACAAGGGACTGGTGGTACAGATTGGTGATTTCATGAATAAGACCACCATTCCCCAGGTCCGCACCTATACCCTGAAATACCGGTTGGACAACCAAATTATCTCCACAGGTGAGGGGGATCGTCTTAACTGGACCGTAACTGATAAATATTGGGGTTGGTGGCCGATTGATGTATCAGCCTCGGTCAACCTTCCGGGTGACGCATCGGCATACCTCAAAGATAACCGGATGCTGATCGGCCCGGAAGGCAAGGAAGAGACCATACGGCTAGGAGCGGTAGTAAGCAATGACGGTATCGTGCAATTTCCCGCGCCAAGGGCGCTCAGTCAGAACGAAGGGTTTTCCATCTCTCTGATGTGGTCCAAGGGATATCTGAAAGCACCGGGGGGGTCTGCTGTCATCAGGCAACTTGCTGCTGACAACAAGGGAATTCTGATAGGCATTGGCGGGATAGTTGTCCTACTGGCGTATTATGCTATAGCCTGGCTGATAGCGGGCAGGGGACCAGCAGAGGGAACGATCGTTGTGCGATATGGTCCCCCGCGCGATATGTCCCCGGCGGTCATGCGTTACATCCGGAAGATGGGTTATGACGACCGGTGTTTTGCCGCGGCCCTGCTTGACATAGCGGCCAAAGGCCATCTGAAAATCTGGGAGAACCAGCACAAGCAATACATGATCAGCAGAACGAAGGGCAGCATCCCGCTTTCAGAGGATGAGATGAAGATCATGGATCAGTTGCATCCCGATACGGGCGATGTGAACCTGGAGATGGAGAACCGTCGGCTCTCCGCTGCGGTGGGTGCTCTTACAGAATATCTTCGGGTACATTTTGAGAAGGTTTTCTTCGTAGGCAATCTCAGGTATTTCGGCGTTGGGCTCCTCATCTCGGCAGCGGTCGTTCTTGTGAGTGGGTGGGAATATCTCACGGATCCTATTGATGAGATTTTCTTCGTGGGTGCTTCCCTTGCGCTGACCTGGGGGATCCCCCCGGTAATCGTAGCCGTTCTGGAGTTCCTGAAGCGCTGGAAATCCGCGCTGGCCCCCGGCGGAGCCAAAGGGATCCGCATTGTCAAGGCCGTTATCTTCACGGTTGCTGCTGCGTTGATCTGCAGGTACAGCTTCGGGGCATTATCCATGCTGATTGACATGACTTCACCGTATATCATCGTGTTCATTGGCTCAGCTGTCGCCGTCAATTATGCCTTCTACGAGTTCATGAAGGCGCCGACCCGGGCAGGCAGGAAGCTCAACGATGAGATAGAAGGGTTCAGGGAGTTTCTCCAGATGACAGAAGAAGACAGGATGAAGCGACTAGACATGCCCGACAAGACTCCCGAACTATTCAGTGCGTATCTGCCCTATGCCCTTGCTCTGGACCTGGAGCAGAAGTGGTCGGAACAGTTCTCCAATTTGCTTGGCGGAGCAGCGCTCAGTGAGCTGGGCAGTTCACTCGCCCAGACTCACGCCAATATCGTCACCATCATGGGTACTCTCCTGCGGTCGCGGTAAGCATTGTTGCTGCCTGTTTCGCGACCTCTCGACGTCAGAGGAATTGTCTCGCTCAGAACCGCTCTACCGCATTGCCCTTGGCTCCTGGCATCTCGATGATGTCTTTTTTGCCGATCAGATGCCATGCGCCGACGATGATGAAAATTGATCCGTATTTCAAGCATAACAGGACCAGATGATGTGGAAGAAGGGTTCTGGCCGGTATTTCAGATAACGATTACTTGAAAGGTTACATTGAAGACCAATAGTCAAAAACCTCGTTTTCATCAAGAAGTCCGTAAGAGAAAAAAACAAATAAGTTTGAAGTTTTGGGGGACGCCTAAAAGCGAGGATTTCTTGCCAAACGTAAATTCCGGAAGTCATTAAAGAAAAGGCTCTATTTGATCTTCAAATCGTAGGCTTTTTGGTTTTTAAAAACGTAAGGTCGATAGCAGAACTAGAAACCTTCGGAGTCCCCATGGGCAGTTTTGAAATCCTGTAGAATCCATCGGGTAATCAGAGTCCAGAAAGGAGGGAAGGGCAGAAAATGAAATCTGAAAATCCGAATCATCAAGATAAGCTTCCGCGTTTCAGTCAATCATTTACTCTTACCCCTTAATTAAAAGAGTGGAGATCAGGGCAATCTAATCCCCATGGATAGCAGAATACAGAAAGTCCTTTTCGTAGTCAAAATTTCCAGCTGTTACTTGGTCATGGCTATTTGTTCACGCTGATTCATTCTTACTATCGATCTTTGGAAAAACGAACATCGAACAAGTGGGCAGTAAGTAAAGGCCAATACGCTCCGAAGACCATAGACCAGGTGATCTCTCCTCGGGGTAATCCCATAATTGTCGCGCCCCAAAAATTATTTTTGTTCCACTGGGAGACAAAATCAGGCCAGAGCCAAAAGTCAACTTTGACGACAAGGAAATAAAGAGGAGGGATTCCTACCATCCCTGCCAGAGCAAAGGGCCATAGCGTTTTATTATTGATTAGTAAAAGAACTGTAAACGTGGCGCAGCATAAGAGAAGAGACGTCATCCCGCCAAGCTTCATAAGATAAAAAAGAAGAAAAAGCCCTACCGATAGGCTTCCCATTATCCTAGAGCGTTGCCAAGAAATATGCACGTTCGCGAAAATCCTGTTACGAAAGAAGAGGGATACCACAAGCCATCCCCCCGCGGCCATTGTAAAAGGGCATACAAGATCTTCAACCTCCACTATCCAGCCGCCTAGCCTGATGGGATTCCAATACTCTGTTTCGAAAAAGACAATAAAGGGGAAAGAGGCGGCGTTAGCTAGGCCGCTCAGAATCATCACTCGCCATTGGTCACGAGTAAGTAAAAGCTTCCCCGCGGGCAAGAAAACAACCAGACATAAGAGGGCGGCAAAGAGATAAGGGAAGATCTTGATGATTGTCATTGGATTCATCCGTATACCTCTTAAGTCTCCTACTCAATTATATCATTGATTTTGTGAATCTATTTGATTTCTCAGTCGCTTGCGTCTACATTGCAACTTCCTAAATGGCTTATCACTTCGAAATGGAAATGATATAATTGAGTCAAGATGGTCAAAAACAGCACGTTCATACAAATCGAGACCCTTTCTGACAAGTGATAAGAGCTTGTTTTGGGATGGGTTGAATATAGAGAAAAGGTAATACTCTGTCAAGAAAAATCGACCACAAGATATGGGAATGTCCTCCTCATAGGCTTGGAACATCATGTCGAAACCAGGTAAGGAAGAGCTTTCACCCTAAACACTTAACCGTGGATAGCTTGCCAGAACCCGCTGGGGCTACCGAGCCGAGAAAGATGAAGGTATGATATTCGGACAGTAACTTTTGGGCAGCTGAAAAATGCCCCAAAGATTGCAGCTATCTGCAGTTTTTAGGTCACT
>JBEKDJ010000205.1:0-8285 GCA_050014415.1 Thermodesulfobacteriota bacterium
GGGATCACGGATGGAATCGACGGTCTCATCGCACGCATTACTCACCAGAGAACCGAATTGGGAGCCTATCTCGATCCGATCGCCGATAAACTCCTTCTCTCTGCTGCATTCATCACCCTTGCCATCATCGAAATTCTTCCGAGTTGGCTGGCTGTTATTGTCATCACTCGGGATCTCATCATCCTCATAGGGCTTCTTGTCATGATCCTTATCGATTATCATCCAAAAATCCGTCCAAGTCTCGTGAGCAAGGTGACCACAGTATTTCAGATCGCCACAATCCTTCTCGTTCTTCTGGTCGGATACTACCCCGCCCTTGGCCAACTCTCCACCATCGTCATCTATGGAACCGCCATCTTCACCATCATCTCAGGATCTCATTATGTCTATGTGGGCACGCGGATTTTGAATGAGAAGAAATAATCATCTAGGCATAGATTCTTACGTGTAAAAGTCTGGGGGTCTAACTCAATCCCTTTTTCCAAAAGGGATGCTCAAATTCTGAATTCGAAGCACGAAATTCGCAACAAGCACAAATGCCCAAAATGGGAATTATCCAAATAGAGAACTTCGGAATTCGGATATTCGAATTTAAAACCAAGAACTTCAAATATCTTTGGCTATTACTCTTGGAGGATGGGTATGCCCAACATCATCAAGGTGACTGGAAGGGAGATCGTTGATTCCAGAGGAAACCCTACGGTCGAGGTGGAAATCTTCTTGAGAAGCAGTATGACAGGGAGGGCATCTGTTCCTTCTGGGGCTTCTACTGGAAGTCATGAGGCATTGGAATTGAGGGACAAAGATCCAAAACGCTACTTAGGCAGAGGGGTTCAGAAAGCGGTTCGAAACATCCAGCGGGTGATCGGCCCGAAACTCCTGGGGATGGACGTCTTGAACCAGGAGGGGATCGACACTGCCATGCTCCAATGGGATGGGACTCCTAACAAGAAGCGCTTAGGGGCCAATGCCCTTCTGGGCGTCTCTCTGGCCTGTGCGAAGGCAGCCGCGAATCATCTGGACATCCCCTTGTACCAGCATCTTGGAGGCCTGTCAGCAAACCAGCTTCCTCTCCCCTTAATGAATATTCTGAACGGGGGAGTCCACGCTGACAACAACCTAGATTTGCAGGAGTTCATGATACTCCCCATCGGTGCCAGAAGCTTCAAGGAAGCCCTCCGAATGGGGGTGGAGGTCTTTCACCATCTCAAGGCCGTTTTGAAAAAAAAGGGCTACAAAACCTCCGTGGGTGATGAAGGAGGATTTGCCCCCGACCTCCACTCCAACGAAGAGGCCTTTTCCCTGCTGCTTGAGGCGATAAAAAAATCAGGCCATCGGCCCGGGAGGGATGTGGCCATAGCCATCGATGCGGCTGCCACGGAATTCTATCGGAACGGATTCTATTTCCTTAAGACCGAAAAGAAGACGAAAAAGACTTCATCTGAGATGATCGACTACTACGAAGCTTTGATCAAGAAGTTTCCCATTCTCTCCATCGAAGACGGACTTGCAGAAGACGATTGGAAAGGATGGAAGGAGATGACGGTTCGACTTGGCAAACGGTTGCAATTGGTTGGAGATGACCTTTTCGTTACCAATCCGAATCGGCTTTTAAAGGGGATTAGAGAAGGGGTGGCTAACGCGATTTTGATCAAGCCCAACCAGATCGGGACATTGACGGAAACGCTTGAGGTGATCGAGATTGCTAAGAGGGCACGCTATCGGACGATCATCTCTCATCGATCCGGGGAGACAGAGGATACGACCATCTCTGATTTGGCAGTGGGCACCCATGCCGGACAGATCAAGACCGGTGCCACCTCGAGGACGGATCGGGTGGCCAAGTATAACCAGTTGCTTCGGATTGAAGAAGACCTCGGGAACCGAGCCGTGTACGCACCGCCGCTCCGTTGGCCGACCAAGAAGTAATTCGGACGAGTGGATTCGGAGACATAAATCAAGCCTCCGGATTCAGAATTTCGAACTCACTAAAAACGGCGGCAGAAATCGCTCCGCCCCCAATCGGATATCGACCCCTTGAATTCATCCGCCATAGCTTCAGGCTCTAAACTACGAACTCATTACCCCGAACTCAAAACTTCAATATGAACATCCGAGCCTTCAAAAGCTCTCTTCTCGTCATGGGGTTGAGCGGTATCGCCGCGCAGATCATTCTGTTGAGGGAGCTTCTCATCTCTTTTCTCGGCAATGAACTCACCCTCGGAATCATCCTCGGCAACTGGCTCATCCTGGTAGCCATCGGCGCTTTCCTGATCGGTCGGTCCGTTGAAAAAGTAAAGAGAAAGCTGGAGGTCTTTGTCTTGTTCCAGCTCATTTTTTCTATGGCCCTTCCATTTACCATCTATCTCTCCCGAGTATTTAAGAACATCCTTCTCGCCACTCCTGGAGAAGGATTTGGCTTTGCCCCAATTCTCTATTCCTCGTTCCTGATACTCCTTCCTGTGACACTTCCCCTGGGTGCCCTTTTTACTTACGGTTGTAACCTCTATTCTCAATATATCAGAAAAGATGTCTCTTCCATTGGAACCGTCTATCTCCTCGAAAGCCTCGGGTCGATGATCGGTGGATTACTCATGACATTTCTGCTTATTCCATATCTCAATTCCTTTGAGATTGCCTTCATCCTTTCCCTGACAAATACTCTCATTTCGATATTCCTCCTCTGGCCAAAATCAAGACTCTCAAAGGACGCCTTTCGACGGGTTCTCCGTACTCTGTCGATTCTTCTCTCTTTTCTCTTTGCCTATGGCCTCTTGCCTCAAACCTCAAACTCGATCCATCAATCCTCAATCCGTTCACAATGGCCAAATCTAAATGTCATCGACAATGAAAATTCGATCTATGGAAATATTATCGTTACAAAAAGGGGGGAACAATTCACCTTCTTCACCAACGGGGTTCCATCCATCACCACTCCCGTGCCGGACATTGCTGGCATCGAGGATTTCGTCCATTTTCCCATGCTCTTTCATGAAAAACCTGAGTCGGTGTTAATCCTAAGTGGCGGAGCCGGAGGAATGATTCACGAAATACTGAAGTATCCTGTGCAGCATGTAGACTATGTTGAGTTGGATCCCTTGCTCTTGAAATTAATTCAAAAATTTCCAACACCGCTCACCCAATCCGAGCTTGCAGACAGAAGAGTAAGGATTCACTATACCGATGGTCGGTTCTTCATAAAAAGGACTCAGGAAAAATTCGATATCATTTTCATTGGAATTCCTGCCCCTCAGGAATTACAGACCAATCGACTGTTCTCATCTGAATTCTTCTCCATAGCTAGGGAGAAGATGGAGGTCGATGGAATCATCGTTCTTACGCTTCCCGGGTCGTTGACCTACATGAGTCCGGAATTGAGAGATTTGAACGGGTGTATTCTAGATACCTTAAGAACTGTTTTTCGATCCGTTCGGATCATCCCCGGTGATGTCAATCTCTATCTCGTCTCGAATTCCAATCAACTTGAAAAAGTCACGACTGGGGAAATTATCCAAAGGCTTAAGGAGAGAAGAATCCAAACACGCCTTTTCACCAAAGGCTATTTAGAATTCCGACTGAACGAAAGATGGATGAAATGGTTTCTACAATCGATGAAGAGAAAAGGGATTCAGATCAACTCCGACTTTCGTCCCGTAGGTGTCTTCATCAGCCTTTCTTACTGGAATGCCCTCTTCTCCCCATACCTAACAGGAGTCTTTAGATGGTTTGAAGGACTCAGCTTTCAAATATCGATTGTCTTCATGACCCTCTTCACCCTCTTGGCAGGGGCTATTCTTATGAAGAGACCCCATCTTTCTCGGCAGTCCATTCCCTATGTCATCTTCACGACTGGATTGGCAGGGATGATATTCAATTTAGCTGTCATCTTTAGTTTCCAGACATTTTACGGTTATCTCTACCGCCAAATCGGCCTCCTCATGGCCTTTTTCATGTTGGGCGTTGCGCTGGGCAGCTTCACCATGACTCGGCATCTAGATAGAATGGAAAAGGATTCTTCCCTATTTCTAAAAACAGAAATAGGGATCATCATCTTCTCATGCCTTTTCCCCTTTGTATTTTCCATTCCGTCTCAATACCTTGAAAGAACAGTGATTTCTCTTCTGATCTATCCGGTGTTTCTGGTCATGTCTTTCCTCTCCGGTGCGTGGATTGGGCTCCAATTCCCTCTGGCGACCAAGATCTATCTTGGAACATCTCCGAAGGGAGAAGCATTTGGCCACACAGCTGGCTTGCTCTATGGGGCAGATCTTTTGGGAGGCTTCTTGGGGGGGCTCTTTGGAGGTATTCTCTTGTTGCCCATTCTGGGTCTGAAGCAATCCTGTTTTACGATGGCTCTGGTCAAAATCAGCAGCCTCGTATTATTGCTAGTCTTTATTAGAATGAAAAAAAAGCGGACACATCCTTTTTTTCCGTCCGTCGGGCAATAAATGGGATGTGTCCCTATTTTAATCTTTAGTACACTCCGTATTCTTTGGTAAACTTGAACATAGCCCGTACGTTCTCCGGCTTTGCATCGGTAAGACCAGCAGATGAATCCATGATGAAGCCGCCATCCTTTCCTGCGTAATCGATGAGCTTTTTGCAGTAAGACCTGACGTCATCCGGCGCACCGGTAGCGAGTACGGAGATCGGCACATTGCCCCTGATGCAGACTCGGTCTCCCAGGATATTCTTCGCCTTCATCATGTCTGTCGCCTCGAATCGGTAGACTGCCTTCCCTGCGGGGATGTCTCTGATGTATTCGAGCCGGGACGTGCAATCGCCTTCCCAAAAGAGGTACGGTGTGAGTCCCTCATTGACGAGCGCTATCGTCAATTCCCGCAGGGTAGGCCAATAGAATGTATTGAATTGCTTCAATGACATGAACCCGTCCAATCCCTTGTGGAGAGCAATGAAAACGAGCTTGCTGTTTGTCATCCTTGCTGAGTCTATACCTCTTTGGATTTCAAGAGGCAGGAGCATCTCGCATGCCTTGACCACCGTGTCAGGCCTCCTATACATATCGAGCATGAGCCCCTTTGTCCCTCGAAGAAAATCCCCCAACAGGTCAAAAGGGGCCTGAGCAAGAGCTCCGCCTTGGGTGGGAAAACCTTCCTCCCGCAACTTCTCTTCAAAGCGCCGTGAGTAACCTCCAAGCCGTTCCGCCTCCCGGCCTGCTTTCCTCAGCGTATCAAGTGCTTCCTGCATTTCCGGCAGGCTGAAGACTCCGAATGCTCCCAAACCCATATAATGGGTAAAGTTTCGGAGAGAGGTGAGCTTCTCGAGTCCTTTCAAAGCACCTGAGATCCTGGGCCAATACTTACGGACCACGAAGTCCATGGGGTCAGAAAAGAAATGGTCATACTCGTCAACCTTCATGTACTCGCCCTCTACGAACTGGTAGGGAACATCCGGTCCAAGTTGGCGTCCCGGCCATTGCATCTGCTTGTAATCAAGCGCTTCGAGAAGTGGGCCCAAGAACGTTAGACCAAAGGGGTTCTGCGCCAGATCCGGCTCGAATTCGAGGGTAGCTCTGAGCTGGTACTCCCACAATTTATCCGGGTCGTACATCAGCTCTTCTATGGTGCAGCCGTAGTAGCGGGCAGGGAAGAAGTAAAACGAGGCCGTTATCGGTACACGATCAGGCACCTTTAAGCCAATCGCATCTGTGATCCGTTTTTCCCGTGTTTCGTAGAGAACTTCATTCTTTCCCTTCATGAGCTTGCTCCGGTTAATTGTGTTTGCAGAGAGTCATCTTAGATTGCTGGGTAAATAGGGTCACCGCTTGGCTCTTCTTCTCATCCTGCTATTGCGCCATTTGAAATACGAAAACCGCGGAATCGATATTGTTCCCCATCCGCGCATCCAAGGCTCGACTCTGGCGCAACGTGTCAGAGATCCAGTTGACGTACTATAGCGCCAGTTTGAAGAGATCGACAGCGTTTTTCTTCAGTATCTTCTCTTTGTCTGCATCCGGTATGGTCATTCTCTCGATAGAGGCGATTGTGTCTTCTACCATGCCCCACCTGGGACCCAGTGGAGCATCCGTTCCGAAGAGCAGGTGGTCGGCGCCGAAGTAGTCATAGGCACACATGAGTGCAGAGGTATTTCCATACACTGCAGTATCATTATAGAATTTTCGGAAATGCTCATGGATATTGGGGTAGGGCTGGGGAACCAGGGACATGACCCACTTGATTCGCTCCGCGAAGAACGGCACCATAGCCCCGGCGTGGTGAATGATAAACTTGATATTGGGCCGCTCGGCAAAAATCCCGGATTTAACCAGGCGCAGCATGGCGGAGGTGGTTTCAAACGGCCAGCTGAAGATTCCGATATCATTGTCCAGCTTTTCGTTGGTCGTCGGATGAATCCATATGGGGAGATCATATTCGCTCATTTTCTCATAGAGTGGTTTGAACTTCGGTGTATCCAGGGGTTCACCTTTGATCCGGCTGTATATCTGTACTCCCTTCAATCTCAATTTTGTAATCGCCCGGTCGACCTCCTCCAGGGCGGCATCCATGTCGTTCATCGGCAAACAGGCCACTGCGCCGAAGAACTTGTCTGGATACTTGATGACCAGATCCGCCAGTTCATCATTGGCTATCCGGGCTAATTCAACCGCGTCCTGCGGGCTAACGAACATCTCCAAAGGCACATTGGCCACCGTCAGCATTTGTAATACGTCCGGATACCTGTT
Organism: Thermodesulfobacteriota bacterium; assembly: GCA_050014415.1. Taxonomy (GTDB): domain Bacteria; phylum Desulfobacterota; class BSN033; order BSN033; family UBA1163; genus JBEKDJ01. Next base: position 6,704 of record JBEKDJ010000205.1, read on the forward strand.
CATGAGTCGGAATCGTATGGCAAGGTCAACCACCGGTGGAGTCAATACTTCAATCTGGTTTTCTATGGCGGGAGCCTTCTTCCGGTAAATGGACAGATACTTCTCCGTCAGAATATGGGAAAAAATATCAATTTTCATTTTCTCTCCTCCTTATCTACTTGATCGAGATGATTCTTCACCGATGTAACGTTGCTGATAATTTGTCAAGAAGGCTCGTCGCATTATCTCGATGCCTCATTATCCAGGCCCTACCCGAAAGCCCAAACCCCAGACTGCCTTTCTTGCAAACATTCATCCGGGTGTGAGACGTTTTTCTTAACTATTCCCTTTTTGTGGCAAATCTAACCCCCATGTCAAAGGCTTTCTCGCAGTCCTTTGGAAATACTTCCTTGCGTCTCTTGGCTTTCCTCTCAGGATCAAAAAGGTCCGAAACCACCTTTGAATAATCTTCAAACTGATAAGTATCATGGCTACAGAGTGACTCCGAAGCCCCAAACACTATCTTCATTATCATTTCATTAAAACGGAGATGTTGATCGAAGGCATATTCTTTTATCATTTCCTCTGGGGCATTCATGGTGTAAATAAGCCCTGTATGGATCTTCCTGGGGAAAAGCGATCGTGGAGGATGCGTATAGGTCATATACGGAAACATCAAACGCTCCATGAATGATCTCATCTCTCCGGAAACGGTTCCATAATAGATCGGGGAGCCTAGAATGATAACATCGGCTCCCTCAACTTCTTTCAGGATTGGGGTCAGATCATCCTCTACCGCACACCTGCCATAACTTCTGCCACCTCTTGTTTTGCAGGCAAAACAGCTTATGCATCCTTTGAAATTCAGGTCATATAAATGGATGAGTTCTGTTCCTGCTCCCTGTGATTCAGCTCCTGCAAGGGCTTTTTCAAGCAGTGTTGCCGTATTCCATTTCTTCCTTGGACTTCCATTAAATGCAATTACTTTCATAAACCATGCCTCCACGTTTTCAGTCCTTTGCGATAGCGTGATCGTTTTTCATCCAATAATATGAATCAAGCGTAGCCCATCACGAATTGACTGTAAAGACATGGGGGCCAAGCCCTGTTATGCAATTTGCCTTGGATCTGCCACTATCTCTTTTCCCCTCTTTCTGCGATTCAGACACTAGGCTTCAGCCCTGCCAAGGCGGGATCAGGCACCAAACTTCTTCTCTTGTGTCCATGAACATCTACTCGTGCAATAAACAAGCATGTCTTTCTCTTGTTCTCTCAAGGACTGTCTTTAATCTTTCACTGTTTTAGCGTCCCAGAATATCTTCTCTCATTGGTTTCCCCTCAGGTAATATCTCGTATTTTAGACAGCATGGGCAGTTCTCCGAATGGTCGTCAAGTTTTAAATAACATATTTCTCTGATTTCATCAGACGCACCTTGCCTCCCCTTCCACAGCCCCTGGTCTTAGGGTATGCTCTTAATGAAGGGTCAAGTCCCAACTGAGTGGGTAAATTCGACCTGTTTTTAATTAAAAATCAGGCAACATACAGGTTAAGACCTTGAGACGAAGGTATTCTTCATCCTTGAGGCCATAGGATCGGCGCTGC
>JBEKDJ010000206.1:0-9382 GCA_050014415.1 Thermodesulfobacteriota bacterium
GCGACCTGACCTTTATGCTCAAGCCTTAGATCGTGTATGACAGCCCAGTTCCTTGAATTTTTAAAGTAGAAGTCGATGTAGTAGGCAGAGTCCTTCTCACCGGAAACCCCACTCCTTATTGCCTTCAGTTCCCTTTCAATCAAGAACCGCTGGTAAGGAATCAGCTTACCTTTCAGCAATGCTGTCAGTTCAGCTATTTCTTCCTGCTTTGAATCCATCTTCTTTATGATCATTAATCGATCCAGGAGTCTAACTATTTTTTTAGAGCTTGGATTCCTACCGAATTACCGATCCTGACCCTGCTTATATCTAAATTCCGCAATCCGCATTTGGAATGGCCAACTTTTTTATCGATGACACCCGGATTCAATTTCATGAGTAATTCAACTTAGTCAACAGCGTCCCTGGCTTCCCTCCCTGCGAGTGTTGGCTCGTGAATTTCAGGATGAACCCAGAGGCTTGATATTATTATTCGGACGCACGAACATTTTGAAAGAGTTTGTGGACGATGGGTATTTTCCGGAATATATCTCTCAAGGCGATTTTTGGGACCAGCTTATACTCAGCGGCTAGACTATAAAGCAGTGATGCAATAATGCTGGACAACACCCCCAGGATAAAATTAATGATAAACTCAAATTTGCGTTGCTTCTTCAGGGCTCGCTCATATGCATCAAGAATCCGCGCGATTGTCTTTTCCTCAAGAGCCGAAAGATTCGTTACCCTTTCTTGCAAGTTCTGAACTTCAGCCATCAACTTTTGGTGCTGGAGCCTGAGGTCACCAATCTCTTTTAGCAACTCGCCTTTTTCAGAGACCAATAACTTCTGTTCTAACGCCTTTAATGACTCATTTATCTCATCTTTTTCAGTTGCGAACTTACCAATCTTGCCCGCCAGTTCGGACGTCAGTGCTTTGGTCTCCGAGGACATAGAAGACTGTATCTTGTACAGATCCGATGAGAATAACGATAGTTGGATCATCCGTGCTATTATGACTACGAACGTAAACACAATGAGCACAGCTACAAGGACCATACGGATTTTCTCAGGATTTTTCTCGGGCATAATAGGAGGATTAATACGCCTGTTCCCTCAAGATGTCAAGCAAAAACCTTGATTTCACCTCTCCTCCATCCACGCCTGCAACGCCCCTGACTCCTCGAACGAGTAATATCCTCCCAGCGCGATTATGACGCTGTCCGCGACCTCGATTCCGAAGCTCCTGCCGTCCCGATAGAGGTTCCGGCTGGTTTTCCTGTCCTGCTCCGAAGGGTATGGGAATCCGCTGGGGTGGTTGTGGACGACAATCACGGAAGCGCATTGCTTTTCCAGGGCGGGCCTGAAGACCACGTCGGGCGTGGCGTCCACAAGCCCGTCTGAGCCTCTGGAGACCTTCTCAATCCCGATTACGCTTTCACCGTCGAGGAGGACGGAGTAAACCCTCTCCTTCCGGTAGCGGCTTATCCCCTTGAAGGCTTCATAGACGTCTTTGGCGTCCCTGATTCTGGAGGGCTTTGGGGGCATGAATCATTCTTGTGAGGAGGAGTATTTATTCTGTATGGGAAGACGTCCCGGTAAGAACTAAAGCCACAAAGTAGTCTTCGAGATCTTTGTTTGAAGGAGACTCAAAAAAATATTTTTGAAATGAGGGCTCTTCTATAATCTGAAGAAGAATTCTGCGAACAATACCGTCGCAAGATACTGAACTTTCTTTTATTGATGCTGCCGCTTTAGGTGATCCCTTGCTCCCATGGACAATCTTTGACCTGACAGCGTAGGCCTTCTTGATTGTTTGGAACAAACTTAATCGGTTTGGCACATCCTTCTCAAGAAAACAAGCGATACGTTCTCCCAATTTATGGGACAATTCCTGAACATCGGTCGAGAAAAGGGTCTCGAAGCATATACAATAGTTGGCAATTTTTACTCCAAGGTCGGAGCTAGCGCGAGCAGCCTGCATGAAGTAAAATGCTCGCTCAAACCGCGAAAGTCCTTCATCAATTGCAATCTGAAACTTTACCTTAGATCCGCCAGAGAATTCGCGAAATAAGTGCCTCGCCTTTCGTAATTCATCACGGGAGAATTCAGTTGCTAGGACTTCGCCCTGCGAGTTTGAAAATATGTGTGCAATGGAATTACGGGTTACGTTTGTTTTAGTCGCCACACTGCTTTTATAAGGATGCTCTAGATATCCAAGATCTACATTTACTGAGTTGTCCTTAACCAACCAAAGCATCTGTAGAAACGTTCTTACCTCCATGAGGCGTTCCACAAGAAAGGAATTGGCCGCTTCGTCACTGGGGAATGGTTGAGATTCCTCAATGGAGTAAGCTACTGCCCCGGTAGTGTTAAGAAAATGCGTTTCAAGATCGCCTGCAAGTGTATGAAAGGATGGAGTGATTAGTTTTTGTATGAATAGTCTGTCATTTGTAATGCGCAGTTTATCGCCGATCTTTTCTCCATCCCCCAGGTTAGATAGGATTTTTAAGTGCTCTACATTCGTTATGAACAGAGTTCTTTGCATTTGAGGGGATGTTTGGATTTTTGGTGATTCTGCTCCCATCTATACACCCGGTCCCTGAACATGTCAACCCCCAATCCACTGTCCACCTATACACCGTTAACCTTATAAACCCAGCCACACATAAATTTCAACTACGTTCTCACGCCCTCCGTTTGAGGGGAGATAAGTGTTAATTTTCAACTTTGCCCCTCTGTCTGATGGGTGACTGGTTGCAGTGAAGAACTGACACCGAAACCGAATGAGACTGCGGCAATGGGAATAGATGTTGGTAACTGCTGAAAACTATCAACAAGGAGATTTCATTTCCTCGTCATGAGGCGGGCATTTTCTCTTGACAGGGACCCTTCAAATGGGTAACCTTATGAGGGTTCGCATGATGGCCCTGAGGTTTGCAAATATGTGGTTGTGCTTTTTTTGAAAAGTGCTAATCTTCATTGCTAATAGGTTAAGTTGTGACTGATACTTTTTCTCCTGAAGACAGAACTAAAATAATGAAGCGTATCAGGAGTGAGGACACCATTCATGAGATGAGAGCAAGATCTTTCTTGCACAGCCATGGACTCAGGTTTCTGAAAAATTGAGGGGGACGTAGGGGTAAATGAAAATTACTTGTCCCATGCATCCAACTCCGTCATCTCCTCCAGTCTCGCCATCCGGTTCACCGAGGACGTCGTCACCCCCAGGAACCGCGCCACCGATGCCCCCGCGTATCCCAACTTCCGCACCGTGTCGCTTGTGTTGGCATGGTCCCAATTTACTTCTTTTCTTACCCCATGTCAAGCATTATTTCTCTTTGCACCAACGTCCCCATTGTGCCTCCTGATCCCGAATCCTCTGCCAAAAAAGAGTTTGCGAAACCGCTGGGAATAGGTTTGTAGAATAAAGTTTAGCCTATCAAGGGAACGGAGAACGGCAAAAAACTTGGTTCATTAATCTCAGGATGTCTTGCTAGTAAGTCCTAAATTAGCATCCGCATAGTAACGAATTTCCCCTGCAATTTCTTTATAGTCTTTTTCACGAAGAACAGAGTATTTCTCTGTCATGTCCACCACCGATCCTCCAAAATCTATACCACAATCATCCACTAAGCCTAGAATGAGTTGTGATCCTTCAGGACGATTGTCTCGTATAAACTGCAACATTATCCGGTGATTCACATCATCCTGTTCTTGCTGGCGTGGAGCATCAATTATGATTGGACAAAACGTGGAACTTCCAAACGAGCCTACTACATTGAGTATGCTGAAAAAGTAGGCGAGCATCGCCCTGGGGAGATCACTACCGGATTCCTTAACTGAGGCTTCGATAGCTCCAGACCCTTCATGTTTTGTTAAATTTAGATATGCGCGGTACCGACGCAGGGATTCCTGGTACTTATGAATAATTTCTCTTGTTCCAGCTGGGTCTGCATACTTTTTGATCTTTTCGTCAATATCGCGTAACTGAGTCTGAATTTTTGCGATTTCCCCTTGAACCTCCTCCAGATTCTTTTGAAGTGTTGCCGCCATTCCTCTCTTACCTTCATTTTCTATCAAATCCTTAAGCGTCACCTCTCCTTGTTTTTCGGCTAATAGAGCATTCACTGCATTTAATTCTTCGCTGGTATCAGCTAATGTCCGCCTATGGTTCTGGATATTATCTTCAACTTTTTTCAGATCGTCACGGATTTGATGCAGCAAACTGTTGCAGCGATCTTCATCTCTTGCTATAGCGAATCGCTCTGCAAATGAATTAGCATACAATGCCCCACAGGTCGGACATTGGACATGGTCTTCTTCCAGCTTGCTACTGAATACATAGTCTGCCTGAAGTTCTTGGCGTGCAAGCGTGACAATTTCTCTTTGAGCTTCCAGACGAATCCTCTCTGTCTCCAGGTCCACAAGTTTGTCTTTGTACTCTTCCTCCTGCTTCCGTAAGACCTCGCACCGTTTGAGTAATTCATCAATTTCCTTCTTGTATGATTTTACATCTATATCGAACCGTGCCTTGGAAAGCTGTGTTTCCAAGCGTCGCATAACATCTTTCAGCATGGCCTCACGACGAGAAGGATCTTCTTGCTTAGCTTGTAACTTTATAGCTTCGGCTTTAAGCTCATACCACTCATTTGGATGTATGCCCGTATGATAGTAAATAAGATCTCGCCTCCAGTTCTTAAACTGCCCAAGATTCTCAAATGATGACCAATTCCTTGCCCATCCAGCGTCTTGATCGATATAATATGGAAGGAAAAGAAATGCAGGTGGTGGAACTCGTATTTCACCCTCATGCTCAACGAGGGTAAGTTTAAAGTCAAACAGATCAGCCAGCTTTGGCCCTAGTTCATTTGTTACGTTACCGAATGTTCCAATGAGCCGATGATTATTGGAAAAGATACTGAAAGAGGCTCCTTGTCTATAAATGCTATAGGGCATTTCGTCCACCTTAAACCTGACCAGCAAAGATATGTCTGCCTGTTTCCAGCGATTGTCGAGGTGAGTAGGCGTAGCGCCTAGGGCATAATAGATGTTCTTGATTATGGTGGACTTACCAGTGTCATTTGGCCCGCGAATGACGGTTGATGTCGGATGAAAAGTCACCCTTCGGGCCCTTTTTTCGTTGTGTGCCACGAGTAGAATCTCGTCCAATTTGAAGCTTTTCATTCCGTTTTTTCCTCAGATTTCGTATCAGTTTCCGGTAATGATTCGATTTCATATGTCTCCATTAGTGCTACGGCATGGAAAAATTCAGAAGAATAGGCCCCTGCGATTCGTAATAACCTTGCACGGGAGCAAATCTGCCTGCCGAGCTCTTTGAGAGCAATACTAGGATCGGCACCACATATTTCTGCACACCATGATGCCACCTCCATTCTGAGACGTTGGAGGCTCTCTTTAGTGTCATCCATTCGGTCAATCTCATATCTGTGCCAAGCAATACCAATTCGGTGAACTTCCAATGCTGGGACCCCTTCGGCCACTAGTCGTTCACGGATTTCTTCCCAAAGCTCCTCTGGGTCTACCTTGCCTCCTATTTCTTCAAGTAAGGCATCCAGCGTCGAACGTGCGATTCCCTTCAGGCTCTGCAATTCCCCAAAAGTTTTTATGGGACCTTCATAACCGGTCCGCTGTCGAACTCCATCGAAAATCACCCGGTAAACAGCGGATACGGCATGTTTCCTTCCTGGTAGCATTGCTTCAAGAAATTCTGCAACTTTGCCCTTAGCATGCGTTTCGTGATCCTGGAGACTTAAGGGAGTGACCTCAAAAAAGACCAACGGGTGAAGAGGTATAGAACAGTACACACGGCATTCTTTCGTGAGGTTATTCTTAATCTGATCAATTTCTTTTTGGTCTAATTCCGCACATTTTATGACTCTCAGCGGAAGACTTGGTGCTTTACTACTAAGTGCCATTTTAAAAGGGGAGTTTGAAATAAAATGGAGACTCTTAGTGTTATCCTCAAATAGCACGTAATTGCTATAGAGTTTTCCAAGGATCGAGGGCAATAACTTTCCATCTTTTCCTTTTGGCCTGGCGACCAAGGCGCGGACTGTCCAATTTCTGCCCGTTTGAGTTTTCACTTGATAAAACGCAGCCACACTGGGATCGTGTTCCGAGTCCAAAACAATTACATCCTCGTGATAGTCACAGATCAATAGATAATCGGTTTCATTCCGGTGAAGGTCCAGAAGAAGACAAATTACCCAGTCCTTTTGAAAATCAAATCGACTGGCTGACCGAGCACCGGCTGTCTCGCGGGGAGGACGGTTCACAAGTTGCTCTGCCAGACGAAGATCCATAAAATTCGGCTTCGCTCCTTAATAAACTCAAAGTCGGCTCAATTTTAATCAAAGAATTCTGAACTGTCAATCAGAGAATGATCACCTTTCCATTAATGAGCTCGTCTGTCCCGTGGGCCTGGGGTATATTTCTATTATCAATTTGCGATTGCAATATACACCATTTTCAAAAATTAGGGAATAGAAAAGGCAAGTTCTTGAGTGTCAGGTCTACACTATTTACTAATCGCCCTCACCTTTCAATTGTTCCGGAGTCCTTTCCTCCAGCCACAGCTTACAGACATTCTTCCAACCTATCCTGCGCCATTTCCGTAAAGCATAGAGCAAAGCGCATAGAGCATAGCGTATAGCGTAAAGACATAACCCTCATTAGCAGGCAGGCGTGATTCGTGTCCGCCTCCCTGATAACCTGTTTGCGAAGCACTGTGCTTAAGAAAAACAAAGAGAGGCAGAGCCATTAAACCGACACGAATTCATTCATGCCAGCAGGTTCATACCTTCTGTCCTTCCGGACCGAGTAATAGCCATTTCCAAACCGGAATGAGCCGTATGGTCTTTCCATCAAAGGAACGAATGGCCTCCTGGTTGTGGGTCAGGATACCCCCTCTGCGTAATTTCAGGGTGCCCATGGCCTCCAGCAGACCCTTGAATTCCCGCTTCTCGTTCTTCGAAGTGACTTCCCAGCAGACCTGCCAGGCCTCAGCTGGCCGCCCTCCTTCCTGTAGCACAAAATCGCACTCCTGGTTCTCCTTGAAATAAAACATCCTCTTCTGTTGCCGATAAAGCTCAATGGCCACCATATTCTCGAGCCACTTGCCGCGATTTTCCGAGAAGGCCCCTGAAAGAAGGCCAAACCCCGTGTCCATCAGATAGACTTTAAGAGGATTCATCATTCGTTTTCGGACCGAATACGAAAACTTTTCATTGGTAATTAAGAAGAAGGCCTCCTCAAGAAAATGCAAGTAGTTGGCGATTGTTCGCTTGCTACCGGAAAGGGAAGCGGCCTTAAGCTGTTTTTCGAAAGTGGAGATAGAAAAAAGCTCCGATGCCCCATCCAAGAGAGCCATCATCATTTGATCCAGGATGGTACGGGCCTTGATGTTGTAACGCTCAAGAATATCCTTGTAAAAAAGGGTCGTGTAGTAGTTTTGAAGCAGCTTCCGCTTTTCAGCGACGCTATCGCGCAAGAAGGTTTCTGGAAACCCCCCAAATCTGAGGTAATCGTCAAAAGCTGCCATGATGCGACCCCGCTGAGCCGTGTGTAGAAGCGCTTTATCGTATGGAAGGTTTTGAAAACGGAGAAACTCCCTGAAAGAGAATGGGAGGAGCAGGGCATCCTCGTAGCGCCCTCGCAACTCCGTTGCGATCTCACTGCTTAGGAGACTGGAGTTGCTTCCCGCGATCACCATGCGGTATCGGCGGCGGTTGTGAAGTGTTCGGAGCACGCGGCTCCATTCCGGAAGATGCTGGACCTCGTCGAAAAAGAGGAACCGAGGTTCGTGGCCGGTGAGTTGCTGGAAGGCCGCTAAAAGGCCGTCCATGTCGACCGATGCAAAGCCTTTGAGCCTGTAGTCTTCGAAATCCACGAATAAAACTTCTTCTTGATTCGCATGGCCAGAATCGAGCAGATTGCGGATCAGCTGTAACAGGAAGAACGTCTTTCCCGCCCGGCGGGGACCCACAATCGCGAGAATCGTTGAAAGCGACTCGACCGAAATGACTGGGCTCTCCCGAGGCACAGGTGAGGGGAGGTTTGTGTCGTGCAGCCATTCACCAATGATCTGAAGAAGTAATTCTTGATTCATCATATTGTTTACTTAGGTAAACAAAATTATATTAAATTGTTTACTTTACCTTGTCAATATTTTTCCTGAGGCTTGCATCTTTAACTGTCAATTCTTTGAAAAAGATACTTTTTAGTAACCGCCCTCGCCTTTTAATGGTTCTGAGGTGCGTTCCTGTAACCACAGCTTGCCGTAAAGCATAGAGTAAAGCGCATAGAGCATAGCGTAAATACTCACCCCTTCTTTCTGGGCAGCTTTTAAATCTTCCAGCGATGCAATCGCTGGCATCGTCTACCTCAAAATATCGCAGAGCGCATAGAGCATGGCGCATCTTCCATTGTAAGTCGTAAAGCGCGAGGCGTAAGGTGTAAGGGGTAAAAACCAAAAAAGTCCACTCATTTTCTCGAGAATGGCTCAAAAAAACTCAATGAGGCGTTTTTCGTCTCTTATAACGTCCATTTCTCTTAGAGGCTTCGAATACCGTCAGCCCCACAATCTCATCGCCTCTATATCGAACCAGGATTCCATTCTCAAGCATCTCCGAATCTGTGGCTTTCTGTGGCCTCTTAAAGCTTATATAGAGGACATCTGCCTGCTTATCATAGTCGATCCACATTCTTCCCACTGGAAATTTTAAAAGATGAGGGGTTGCCTTAAAAACTTCTCTCATCACATCTTCCTTCATTATTTCTTTTGCCATAGGACCACCTCTTTCTCTAAGCTTAATTTACTTGTAAAATAAGCGGTTATAACAAATCCATCCATTTTGCTGATTTCTTTATAAACGACTGCCAGGAACTTGCTTTTAGAAACCCCTTTCAATGCGATCAACGCCCACTCGTAACCTTCTACAATGTAATCAGGATCTTCGATTGTTTGAAGCACATTATCGTAATGGCCTGCCAAATCATCATGGTTCTCAATAATATGAAACCATCTTTCTTCTGTCAATCTGATCGGGACACTGTTTTTAGATATAGCAATATCCACTTTTTTTTCCGACTTCTTAAATTTCACCCACCCTCACCTTTCAATGGTTCAGATGTTCTACTACAACCGTGAAGCGTGAGTCGCAAGGCGAAAAACAAAAAGCCCATTCGCGTCTTTATAAAAGCTCCGCATGGTTTAAGCGAAGCCACTTCTCCACTTCGTCTCTTAGATTTTTTGCCAGGACAAACATCTCTTTTGCCTCTTGGTCAGATACCACACCTGCACGTTCGTAGCTACCTATATTCCGTTTCTTTCTGAATTTATCTAATTGAACAATCAAGCTTGCATCGGCTTTGATGGTGTAAG
>JBEKDJ010000207.1:0-8177 GCA_050014415.1 Thermodesulfobacteriota bacterium
TGGCAGGCTTGACATCCGGCTGCCTTCTCGCGCAAAAAGGGCTCAAGGTCCTGATGATCGAGAAGAATAAGAGGGTGGGTGGCTGCTGCGCCTCATTCCGAAAGGATGGATTTTCATTCGACCTCTCTGTCCAATCACTGGGTGAATGTCGAAGGGGAGGCAGGGTGTGGAACCTTCTAAAGAAGCTGAATCTCTTAGATCAAGTCCACTTCATTTCCCTTGAACCTGCAAGGGAGTACCACTTCCCGGATCGGAAGGTAATCCAGTCCTCAGATCTCGAAACCCACATCGCAACCCTCTGCTCCCTCTTTCCGGAAGAAAGGAGGGGGATTGAACAGGTCTGCACTATTCTGAGAAAGATTTTTGAAGAGTTTTCGCGAATTCCTTCTTCCCTCAACTGGTTCGACCCCTCCTCCTTTTCTTCACAATACCCTCTTCTCTCACAATACGGAGATAAGACTTTTGGAGACCTCATCGACGGCTTGATCTCTCATCCTTCTCTGAAGACTATTCTGTCGGTTCGAAGTTCTTATGCACTTCTCCCCCCGGAGGAGATCTCTGTGGTTGGGATGGCTGGTATCGAGATGTCCTATTTCAATTACGGGGTTTCTTGCGTCATGGGAAGAGTGGAAGAGCTTCCATTAAGGATGGGAGAGACTCTCCAAAAAATGGGGGGGCAGATCTTGCTAGGCCGTAGGGTTCAAGGAATCCTGATGGAAGGGAATAAAGCGATCGGCGTGAAGTTGAAAGATGGTCAGGAGATGACAGGCAAGGTGGTCATCTCAAATGTTGATGCCTGCACAACTTTCTCAGAGTTCTTGAGAGGTGATTTGATTCCGGTTGGCTTCCGATCAAAATTAAGAAGGATGAGGCCTTCCATTTCATATTTCATCCTCTATTTGGGAATCGAAGGGGCATTGGATGGACTCGCGGTGTCAAATAACGAGGTCTTCTTCGATGGCTGTCTCCAGAAAGAGTACCGCTCTCTTTATGAAAATCGCATTCCTGAGGAGAGTCCTTTCTATCTCCTTGCTCCATCGATGGTCAATCCATCCCATGCACCCAAAGGGAAAAATACCCTCTGCCTCAGCGTGAAGGCCCCTTATCACCTCAGTCAAGGTTGGGATCATGAAGTCAAGGAGAAGCTCACCAAGCAACTCATTACCAGGGCGTCCCCGTTCATCCCCAACTTGGAGAAACGAGTTCTAGTAAAAGTGATAACCACTCCTAAGACGATTGAGCAACGGACGGGCAATCGATGGGGAGCAGCCTATGGGTGGGCGCAGATTCCGAGTCAATCCGGAATCTATCGTCTTCAACATACCACCCCAATTCCAAACCTTTACCTCGCTGGTCATTGGACGTCACCAGGGGGAGGAATTGCTGGAGTGGTGGCCTCCGGAGAGTTGACTGCCGAAACGATCCTGAAAAGGTTTGAGACGGGAGAATTGACTTCAATCTAAATGATCCGATTTCATTAGAAACCAATCGAAGAGTCGCTTGATTTAGGTTTCGATCAACCGAAAGGAGAGCGTTGAGATGCTGTGGAGATTTCGTTTCTTCACCCTTGGTCTCTTGCTTTTGGTCCTTTTTCTTCCAGGGTGCGCAAAGAAGGTGGTCAGAATTCCTCCGATCGAAGCCCCTTCGGCAGAGAATCCAATGGTCAAGCTTTTCGATGCCTTCTCTGCTGTAGAATCCTTTCAAGCCAACGCCTCAATTCGAGTTGAAACCGTGAGAAAGGGTCAAGAGATGAATTTTCTTCTGAATGGAGTTGTCCTCTATGAAAAACCGGACAAGCTTCGGATCTTCGGTTATCACCCGTTGGGAATGGGCCTGTTCGACGCCCTTTACCGAAATGGGGAGTTCTTCCTTCTCAGTCCTCTGCAGAAAAAAGCCTATATCGGAGAGATTTCAGAATTTGAGGATCTGATTGAGAAGGCAGGAATCAGGATTTCTACAGAAAAGGCCGAAGGCAGCGAGATTCCGAACCGCATTCGGATTGAGGCAGTGGAGAAGCAGATCCGTGTCGAACTGAGACTCAAGGAAATCTCTGTCAATTCCTCTTTGCCAGAGGACTCTTTTGAGTGGACGGTTCCGGAAGGGGTGGAGATTGAATCCCTCGCCAAACTCTTGAAGGGAAAGAGCCTGAAATGAGAATCGCCTTTGTCATCCCGCGATGGCCAAAGAAGAGTTTCTGGGATGTCATCACATTCAAATTTCCTCTCCTTTCAACTACTCTCCTCGCAGGGCTGACACCTTCACGCCACAGAATGAGTGTGATCGACGAGAGCCTTTCCGAGATTGACTTCGACCAGGAAGTTGATCTCGTCGCTATTACGTCCATCACACCTCTGGCCCCGAGAGGATACGAGATTGCAGACCAATTTCGGGCAAGGGGAAGAAAGGTGGTGATCGGAGGCATCCATGCCTCCTGGCTTCCAGAAGAGGCCAAAGGCCATTCGGATAGCGTGGTCATCGGCGAGGCGGATGAGATCTGGGGAAAGATCTTGGAGGATGCGGAAAGGGGGGAAATGAAGCCCTTCTATCGTCAGAAGGAGAGGACAGATCTCCGTCATCTTCCCACCCCAAGGAGGGACCTTCTTCCCAAAAGGGGGTATCTCTTTCATAACCTGATTCAGACCACAAGGGGCTGTCCTTATGACTGTGAGTTCTGCTCAGTGACGGCTCTGCATGGACGATCATACCGAATGAGGCCAATCCCTGAAGTTGAAAAAGAGATTCAGTCTCTGGATCGATCAAAGGCCTATATCTTCTTTGTCGATGACAACCTCATTGCCAACCTTTCCCATGCGAGAGAGCTTCTCGCGATGCTTTCTCACTACCATCTGCGATGGGTGAGTCAGGGACCCATCCATATCGCTGAGGATACAGAACTTGTCTCTCAGATGGCCAAGGCAGGATGCCACGGACTCTTCATTGGATTTGAGAGCCTTCGTGAGGAAAACCTCAATTTGATGGGAAAGCGGATGAATCGGATTGAGGCCTATGAGAATGGGATTCAAAGGCTTCATGATGCAGGCATTGGGGTCTATGCCTCTTTTGTATTCGGTTATGACTACGATGATCCAGCGGCCTTTGACGAGTTCTTGGAATTCGCCGAGCGGAACAGAATTGAAGGGGCCTTCCTTCCCATTCTTACTCCTTTCCCTGGAACACGGATCTATCAAAGGTTAAAGCAGGAGAAAAGGCTTCTGACAGAAGACTGGTCGAAATATGATATGGCGACAGTGGTTTTTCAACCGAAGCGTATGACTGTAAACGAGCTCCAGGAAGGTTTCTGGAAAGTGAACCGGTCTTTCTATTCCATCCCCTCAATGCTGAAAAGGATCTTCAACCCCTTTCACCTCCGAAGGAGTCTCATCATTTTCGGGCCAATGAACCTGGGCCTCTGGCCTGCCGTCAAAAAAGCAGAACGATATTTCAAATCATATTGACTCTTCCAAATATTGTATTTAAAGGCGATTGAGTGTGCCTCCAAACCTTTACGAATCGGGGCCTTGTCAGAAAGGCTCAATTCTTAACAAATTTCATACTCGCAGTGACAATTTGTGCGTAGACAAGTGCTTACCATTATAGAGACTTTCAAAGATTTTTCTCTGAAATGTCAATATAATAGAAACCTTGGAATAGATAGGCATAATTATTGCTTTCTTTTTATTGATTTGGTGATATTAAGAAATATCTTGAAGAATAATGCACAATGTGGTAGAAAGCAGGTGGTGGTGATCGACGCGGATTGATTTGCAATTCCGTTTCTCTTCTCCACTCTCACGGAAAAGTCTGAGTTTATAAATTAAACCAAAAGGAGGGAAAAAAAATGTTAAAAAAGATCTTGATCGTTTCGGTTCTTTTTCTTTTGATCGTTTCGTTTTCTAACACGGCTAGGGCGGCAATACAAATTACAAATCCATATGGGTATTATCAGATTAATGGTGGGAGCTTGAATGCCAGTATCAACTTTCCAAAGATTATCACAATCAGCGTAAAGGTGCCAAACGTAACGATTCTAAAAAGTCTATTGGCAGGATGTTTTGTATTTGATTATTGGAGTGGCGGTTTTGGTGAAGATTTAGGTGTTTTCGGCATCTACACCCCCGCTGATCTTTCGAGTGTTATACCTGGTGTCCCACTACCTATCTCTACTGACACGCCGATCTGGGTAGGTCAGTGGGAGATGACAGGACCGGGTAAATTCAGTATTGCAATAGCTTATCTGGGAGATGATGGTTTTTACCACATTCTCCCCGACAAATCAGATTTGGCACAATATATCAATGACTTACTTTCAGCGCAAAGTGGGATCATTAATATGATCCAAGTTACTATCCCAAAATTCACCTTTTCGGGGATACAAGATACTAAGAAGGATACCCTGAAGGTAAGCTTCTCTCTAACAATAAATGTAGACGCAGTTGTAACCACCGGAACAATTACCTTGACTGGTTCCTTTACGACCTCTCCAGGAACAATTAACCCTCCTGCAGCGCCAGCAGGAATCTTCTCAGCAACCGATGCAAGTGCAAAGGCAACCTCTAAAGACCTTGGAAATTGGGTTGTAGATATCATTAAAGCGCTTCCTCTCAAGGATGCAGTGCCTGCCAATTAGTATCTGGAGTATCTGTTGAAAATCGTCTCCTCTTCCTCTCTCTCCCGTAAGTTTACGGGAGAGAGAGGTCTTCTAACCGCCTCTTTCATCTGTTGGTCCGTTTTATTGATATTGGTTCCTGCCAGCGCATTTGCATGGGGGGCTGCGACCCACGCCTATTTGGCAAGAGAACTAAGCCAGAGGAAATTGAATTCCCAGGAGATCTACGGTGCTACTGTGCCAGATCTCTTTAATATCGTGCTCGACTCATCCGATTACGATTATCTAGTGGATCAGACACACGACCAATACACACAAGTTAGAATGAAAGCCAGGAGAATGGGATTAGATGCATTTGCCTTTGGATTTGTCAGCCACAATCAGCGCTGGGGAGCAGATTATACTGCCCATAAGAAGGGTCGTACGACACGAAGGGGTTTTGTCATCACGAAAAGTGTATTCTTAGCTCCAAAGTTGAAGCCTCAAATGGAGGAGATGATCGATCAGGCAGGGGTTTCAAATGCCTTCTTGTTGGCCGGACCGCTGGCTTCTGGATTAGCTGAGCCTCTAATAGAGACTGCTATTGATCTATTGATTAAGCGGAATGAAGACCCCGGAATCGGAGCGGATTTATTCCATTCAGCCCAAAATCGACCTTCCTCGGTCCCTGACCTCCTCGTAGCAGCCTATGCGAGAAGGTTTGCCCAACACATGAAGGTATCTGAGGAAGAAGCGAGTGAAATGATAAGACAGGCTGAAGCTGAGTTTCGACAATTGATGATTAACTATGGAGAGTCATTAAGCAAAGAAGAACCAGAGGCAATTCAAGATCTGGCAGACCAGGGAGCTGCCCTGATCAACACTCTCATCAAATCGGCCATTGGCAAAGATGTGAATATATCCCCTGAGGTCATAGTGGAATTTATCAACCTTGCCATTTCTGAGGTCGAGGGAGATTATGGGCAGGAAGTCGCTGCGACCCTTTCCTATCTGAAACATCGAAATAGTATCATCATCTGGCTTCACAATATTCTAAAGGGAAATTGGGAAGGCATATACTAGAATCCATGGCGCCTCCTATGGCTTCATCACCTTTAAATGGGGGCAAAGAAGGGTCCAGAGATTAACCTAATAGTGGGAGGGAAACATGAGCATCATCGTCATCCTCATTATCCTTGCAATTCTTATCATTTCCGTTATTGCCATCTACAACAAACTCGTTCGACTCAAAAATACGGTAAAATCTTCGTGGTCTGATATCGATGTCCAGTGCAAGAAGCGATACGACCTCGTGCCCAATCTGGTCGAAACGGTAAAGGGTTATGCCTCCCATGAAAAGGCCGTCTTCGAGAAGGTCGCCCAGGCCAGGTCCATGGCCATGCAGGCAACCTCTCCAGCGGAGATGGCGAAGGCTGAGAACATGTTGAGAGATACGTTGAAAAGCCTCTTTGCAGTGGCAGAGGCCTATCCAGAGTTGAAGGCCAATGCCAATTTCCTGCAGCTTCAATCTCAATTGCAGGAGTTGGAGAATAACATCGAATACGCAAGGCGATACTATAATGCAGTGGTTCGGGACTATAATATTCTGATCGAATCCTTTCCATCAAACCTGATTGCCTCACAATTTGGTTTCAGGCAGGAGGAGTTGTTCCAGCTTGAAGCGCCCGAGGCGGAGAGAAAACCCGTGAAGGTGAGTTTCTGACGAATGTCAGAAGGCAGAAAGCAGAAAGCAGAAGGCAAGAAGATTGATCTCTACACTGCTTGAATTAATCACCCAAAGAGAAAATCAATGAAAAGCCATGCACCATCGTTTAGGTTAACTACTCTCGCTATCCTAATCCTCAACCTTAGCCTCATCCTTTTTACTTCCCCTGCCTTTGCCCAGTACTTCACCATCGATAAGTTCCATGCGGACATCATGATCCGCGAAGATTCATCTTTTACCGTGACGGAGACCATCGATGTGAAGTTCGACCAACCAAGGCATGGAATCTATCGGGAGATTCCATTCAAATACGGAGATGAACTTGGAAATACGATAGAAACACCCTTAAAGGTGCTGTCCGTCGCCGATGGGTCAGGGAAATCCAGAAAATACAGGATCACCAAAACCAGCCCTCTCATTAACATAAGAATTGGCGATGCGAATCAGTATGTGAGCGGCAACCAGACGTATGTGATTCGTTATCAGGTTGAAAATGCAATCCTCTTCTTTGACGACCATGATGAACTCTATTGGAATGTCACAGGCAACAACTGGAAGGCCCCCATCCGAGAGGCATCCGCTGATGTGATGCTATCCCTGAAGAACAGGAGCAAGGATTTACGGGCAGCAGGCTACGAGGGACGCAGTGGGTCCAGAGAGAAATGTAACTATGAGACCTATGGTAATAGCGGTCAATTTTTTACAAGGAGAAACCTCGATGTGGGTGAGGGCCTAACCGTCGCTTTAGGATGGGATAAAGGACTCGTCTCTCCCCCGACCTCTTGGAAGCGTTTTTTGTGGACCATCCATATCAAAGAGAATTGGGTATTTTTCTTTCCCCTCCTTTCGCTGATCTATATGGTCAATCTCTGGTACCGAAGAGGGCGAGACCCCAGGGTCAGGGAATCGGTCCGGGTGATGTATGAGCCCCCCAAGTCTGATCATCAGCCCCTCACTCCTGCTGAAGTGGGAACGCTCATCGATGAGAAACTCGATCCGAGAGATATCACTTCAACGATCGTGGGCTTAGCGGTCAAGGGGTATATCAAGATCGAGGAGACCACAAAGGAAGGGTTGATTTTTGACAAGACAGATTACGATCTCCATAAAGTGAAAGAGCCAGATGCAGATCTCAGCCCCTTTGAAAGGGAACTGATGACGTGCCTTTTTTCGACCTCTCCTCCGGGTGTACGCCTGCTGGTCTCAAGTTTGAGAAATAGATTCTACACGAACTTGGACAGGTTGAAGAAAACACTCTATGAAGATCTTGTAAAAAAAGGATATTTTCTCAAGAGTCCTGAAAAGGTAAGAAATTCCTACTTTGCAAAAGGGATCGGCCTGGCGATATTCGGTGCTGTTGCGCTGGTTTTCTTAGCGCACGATTCCCCAGGAAGAAGTCTTTTCGCAGGTATACTCACAGGCCTCCCAATCCTTGTCTTCGCAAGGTTTATGCCCGCAAAGACAAAGGCAGGGGCCTCTGCTTACATGGATATCTTAGGTTTCCAGGAATTTATGATTCGTGCAGAAAAAGATAGACTCGAGCGGATGGGAGACAAAGACCTATTCTCTAAGTTCCTACCCTATGCCATCGCCCTTGATGTTGCAGCGCATTGGGCGAAGGCCTTCGAGGGGATCTATCAGGAGCCGCCTGATTGGTATGTTTCGCCCTTGGGATACAGGACCTTCAGCCCTTATGGGTTCTCCCATTCCATGAACGGTGTTACCTCAAGCCTTTCCTCTGCGATGTTCTCATCACCGAGAGGAAGTGGTCTTGGGGGAGGCGGCGGCGGGGGAGGCTTTGGAGGAGGTGGCTCCTCTGGAGGGGGATTCGGGGGTGGAGGAGGAGGAAGCTGGTAGTCCAACGAG
>JBEKDJ010000208.1:0-8162 GCA_050014415.1 Thermodesulfobacteriota bacterium
TCCGGCCGATAAACCTTCTGGTGAGGCAATCGAAGTATTTATGAAAGAACTGAAGGCTATCTTCGTTGTTCGGGATTTCATCGGGGAACCCCTGCATAATGAGCGAAAAAGGTATATCAGAGGAGAAAAGCCTTCTGGTCGGAAAGTGGAAGTAATATTTGTGGATTGCGAAGTTTTGGTCGGGTCAACATTGGGTTACGATACGAGGCGGCAAGGTTTTTTTGTCTTTCCAGCAGATTCTCAAAGCAACAATATAAGAGTATTTGTGGTTTCCTTTGCTGTGAAAAAAGTTCGCTACATATAATTCTACCTCACAAGTGCTTTCATAACCTGTTGTTTGCAGGACTCTGGTTTAAGAATAGATCGACACTCAATTGTCATAAAGCAAAGGCAAGGTAAGCGATCGGCTCGTCAGCGATAACTCTGCCTTTTTGCTTTACTGGGATTCAATAACTGGACAATTTACAACAAAGTGTCCAGTTATATAATGGCATATGAAACAAAGTAAGAATGTTCCCATAAATCTTAGGGATCGAGAAGTAATATTTGGATGAAGACCAAATAGATGCGATAAAACAGGCTGTTACAGCATCCCGAAGAAGAGGGCAATGGCATCTTACTTCTCTATCCCTTTAACCCTTATTTATTTCAAGCTAATGGAAAAAAAGTGGCACTCGTTATTCATTCGGATAATCAATGTCTGAACATTTGCTTTAGAAATCAACTGCTTTCACTGTCTGCCTCTTTTGGCATAATAATTGCTTGTCTATAAACTCAAAACAACACCGATAAAGCCAAACCACGAGCGATCGTGGGGCGGAAAGCCACGGGTCCTACTGGGATAGCCGGGTTGCCGAAAGTAAATCAGTAAATCAAAGGGACCGGATTGCCGTGGGCTTCATTAGAAGGGTAATCCGGTTTTTAATTTCTCAAGGAGACGTGGAGATGGAGTTGAATAAGAAAGGATTTACACTCATTGAAGTTCTTGTCGGTCTCATCCTTTTAGCCATCGGGCTTTTAGCCATTGCTGGGATGCAGATTACATCGGTCCGTGGTAATTTCTTCAGTCATTATTTGACACAGGCCAGTTATGTCGTTCAAGACAGGTTAGAATTCTTGGATAACCTACCTTATGACTCGGCACAGTTACAGGCGGGAAATTATAACGAAGGAAGCACAACAGTCTCGGGGATTGTTTTCAACCGGTCTTATACTGTAGTTAATGATGCCGGTGGTTATAGAATTATCAATTATACAGTGACGTGGAACGATGGTGCGAATCGGGGCATCGTCTTTTCAACAATTAGATCACTATAAGGGAAGGGCAAGGTGAACATGGACATTCCATTAAGAAAGAACAAAGGCCTAACGCTGATTGAATTATTAGTAGCGTTAGTAATAACTGCTATTCTGGTTGCCGGTATGTATCGGACGTTTATAGGTCAACAAAAGACCTATACTGTCCAGGAACAAGTCGTTGATATGCAACAGAATATGAGAGCAGGTATCAATCGGATGATGAGAGAAATCAGGATGGCAGGATTTGGGAATGTTTCCATGGTACTTCCGGTCACAGTAGGTGGGAACACTTTCAACAATATTGTGAGCCCGGACAACCCTGTTGCTGGTTCACTGACTATCCTCTCAGCCTGTGAGACAGGGGGTACTCTTGTTGCGCCAGGAACTTTCGCTCAGACCCAGATTACGGTAACCAGTCTTACAGATAGCCAAGGCAATACACTTTTTGATACTGGAGACAGGAAGTATGTATCAATAGGTGGAGTGGAAAGCCATACAATAACCAATATAGCCGGTACTACCCTTACCCTCAATGGAGGATTGACCTATAATCATCTGGTTGGTACCCCTGTTTTTGGGATCAGGGCGATTAGTTACCAGGTGGGCGTAGTGGACGGAATACCCACATTGCTAAGAGATGAGAATGTTGGAGCGGGTGCACAACCCCAGGCCGATAGCATAGAAAACCTTACAATTAGCTGCTTCGATGTTAACGGAAACACAACAACCAATCCTCCGGATATTCGGATAGTTCAAGTTGCGCTGACTGCAAGAACGAACACCGCGGACCCGGATCTAAAAGGAGGGGATGGGTATCGAAGAAGGCAAATTGCCTCTAACATCCACTTGGAGAATATGGGCTTAGAACTGTAACCCGGAGGACTTCTATGAAAAATATTATTTTAAGAGATCAAAAAGGTGTGGCGCTAGTTATTGCTATCTTAATGTTACTGGTTCTTACGCTGATCGGCATTAGTTCGATCAGCACAGCTTTTTTTGAGACAAAAATATCTGGAAATGAACGGTTCGGGAGCGAAGCTTTCTATGCGTCGAAAGGAGGAGTGCATGTAGGCATTAACCATCTGCCTGATATCACCGCTTATTCAGGAAATATTGGCAGTGACGAAACATACCGAAGTGGGATAAGTACGTCTTCAAGCCCTCAACCCCTAATAGACCTGGGCTTGATGCAAAGGCCGGGATTCGACAAGACATGGGAATTTAGGCGTTACCAGATCAATGTAACTGGTTCATCTTTCGATGCAATGAAGGAGGTAGAGGTTCAAGCATGTTATGGCCCCTTCACTGCGAATACTCAATATAACAATTAATGGATTTTGAATGGTAAAAAGATAGGAGGCAAAGATGAGATTACAAAGGGTATCGTTAATCAAAGTTTTCACTTTCACACTTGTCTTTACGATATTCATATGCGGTTTCCAAGTTAAAAAGAGCGAAACAATTTCAGGAGTCATTGAAGGCCTCGACAAAAATTCCAAGTCTATTGTAGTCAATAACACACAAATACTCATATCTTCCCAGACAAAAGTGGTGGATGAAAAGGGGAATATCTTAAAAATTGAAGATCTGAATCCAAACCTCCCTGTATCGATACAGGGGATCCAAAATCCCAATGGTTTCGCTGCCATGAAAATTGTGGTTAAAACACTCAAAAAGAAGCCATGAGCCACCACTAAGAGATAGTATGAATGTGACAAGATCAGAGGTTGATTTTCCATATATCGACTAAGTTCAAAGGAGTCAAAATACAAATCATTCCCCTAATCGTCGTTGGGAGGCAAAAATGAAAAGATATCTATTCCTTGTATGGATATTTCTGTTTTTATTCAGTAGCTCTGTACGTGCCGATGACGCTTCACTTTTTACTAGCCCGGTGGCACCCAATGTGCTCATTATTTTAGACTCCTCGAATAGTTTTGATGAAGATTTTTCGGGTAATGCGGTGGGTTCCTACTCTCCGGCGAGCAAATCTGTCGTGGGTAGGAATGCATTAATAAGCATGATTAAGCAGTTTAGTGATAGTATAAGGGCAGGTTTAATGACATTCCAGATTTCACGTGTTTCCACCTACGCCTACTATATCCACAATTCTCCATATTTTGCCTCTTATGATCCACGGTCATACTGTCCGAATCCACCGCCTGAACCCGGTTGTGTGCAATATGCCCAAACACTGGATCCGGTTGCAGGGGCGGCTTGCCAAACTGCATGTCAAATAGACAACCCCTCGTTTAATATAAACTACTTTCCGGATGAGATTATACCCGATAATCCGATAGGTTCTCCGAGGAGGAATCTATATGCCAATCTGCTTTATCCTAAGACCCGAAGGCTGGCTAACCCGACGGATCCGTCCCATTATATCTATTTTAAAGCTGCTTATCCCATGTATGCTCCCTGGAATTTAGGGATAGCCTTTTGTTATGCACAAAACTATGATACAAACCCCATACCAGTCAATTCGTTTTCGACTTATTCTTACGCTTGTTATACAACGAAGCCAGGAACCTCTGACGGATTCCCCGACAGTTATTCGAACCCTTGGTTTAGCAGCCCCTTCGGACCGACCGATTCAGATTATGCCAATGGCTTCGATAATTTTGGCCGGAGAATGCCATGGAGTTATGTGGGTCGAACCTGGTTTTCGAATGATTCGCCTGGTGGCGGCTATCTGCAAGTGCCCGTGGGAAACTTATTGGATGGAAATGGCAATCCCACAACTACCTATAATAATTTATTTAGCAAACTCACTATACCTCATCCGAATGGAGATTATCAAGCAGGTTATATGAGTTGCAGCACCGGGGATATGAATACTTGTCCATATGTTATCAATGCGGGTTTGACCCCTACGCCAGGGACATTTCAGACAGCAATAAATTATTTTAGCGGAGTGAAGGGTTATACCAGCCCCATCCAAGCGTGGTGCCAGAAGAATTTTATTGTCTTTGTCACCGATGGATTGCCGGATACAGATGCGAGCGGTAATCCTGGAACCGCTGCCTCTTTGATGCCGGCGGTTCTGGCAAAGATTGACGCCTTGAGGAATATGACAATTGGAACCACTTTTGATATTCCGACTTATGTCTTGGGTGTCGGCTCTGATATTACAAACATAACCAACTTAGATCAGATGGCGGTTCATGGCGGAACCGATCTCAATGGGCATTCCTATTATGCAAATAATCCCCAACAATTTATGAGTGCATTACAAAGCGTTTTTAATGACATCATGGAACGTTCATACTCATTTACCTCCCCTACGGTCCCTACGGTTCGAATGATCGATAATAACATTCTCTACATGTCCGCTTTTACGCCAAATGCAACTCCATTCTGGCCGGGAACTTTAAAGGCCTATCAATTGAATTCAGACGGGACCCTCCCTGTTGACACAAACGAAAATCCTCTCAATCCTCCGATTTGGGGGGCCTCCATTCCAGCCTCAGGAAGCCGGGTGATTAAAACTTATACTCCAGGCGCTGGATTTGTAGATTTTAACAGTTCCAATCTAACTCCAGCCGATTTAGGTGTAGCCACCACTGCGCAGCGTGACCAAATCATCTCCTACGTTAGGAACCAGCAACTGGGAGATATATTTCATTCAAATTCCGTTATCGTGGGGCCTCCGTCACAATACTTTCAAGATACGGGGTACAGTGGACCGGGCGGTTTTTGCCAAACTAACCAGAATCGGACGAAAGTGATCATCGTGGGAGCGAATGACGGAATGCTTCACGCCTTCGATACAGCGACTGGGGTTGAGGTGTGGGCTTTCATACCCAACAGCGTGTTACAGAACTTAATTTTAATGCAAGCGGCCCACACTTATTATGTCGATTCTACTCCTAAGGTAGCGGATGTGTGGTTTTACAATAGTCCGACTGATACAACAAAGAGTGAAGATAAGTGGAGGACGGTTCTGGTCTGTGGTCTAAGGAAAGGAGGCAATACCTTTTTTGCTTTGGATATCACAGATACTCTAAATCCGAAATATCTATGGCAATTTCCAAATTCTAATGATGCAGCAACTCTATCCTTAATAGGCCAGAGTTGGTCTGAACCTACCATTGGAAGGGTGAAAATCGAAGGGAGCGATGGTAACCTTTATGAAAGATGGGTTGCCTTTGTTGGAGGAGGATATGACCCTACGGGTAATGGTGGAAAGGCTTTCTTTGTGATCGATATTGAAACTGGGGAGATTATTTGGCAATTCTCATACAACAGCAACGATTCGCAGATGAAATGGATGACTTACCCGTTGGCAGCACCTCCCACGGCAGTTGATACCAATTCGGATGGATATGTCGATAAAGTCTATATTGGTGATTTAGGAGGACAGATGTGGTTTTTCAATGTTTCCTTTAATGCATTGACTAACAAGAGCAACAGTCTTTGGACAGGGCAGAGGTTGTTTACAGCCCCGGTAGGGCCCGGTGAGCGGCATAAAATGTATTACCAGCCTGCCGTATCTTCTGACAACAGTGGAATCCCCTGGGTCTATTTCGGGACAGGGGATAGAGAAAATCCTACGAGTTCTACAAATCCTCCTGAGAGGTTCTATGCAGTGAAAGACGATGGGCTGGGGGATTACCCGCGGACCGAAACAAATTTAGAAAATGTGACGAATAATAATACCTTCATCCCGCCTCAAGATCCGCTCAAGGGGTGGTATATCCAGTTACAAAAGTCCGAGAATAGCTTAGAAAAAGTCCTATCAAAACCTTCATTATATTACCACCTAGTATATTTTACAACTTATACTTATACACCATCAGCAGATCTCTGTTCTACTACGAGTGCTTCAAAACTCTACGCAGTTGACTATCTCTCGGGGGGGGGCGCACTTACCGTTGATAGTTTGAGCCAGCTATCAGGAACACCTTCACAGATCTCAGAACAGATCGGCAGTGGAGCTCCTTCTTCTCCTGTGATTTCTGTCAATACCCAAGGCCAGGCCACCGTGATTGTTGGAACGACAAGTAGCCAAATATTCTCCCAGAAGGCATTTTCTGCCCAAAGCAATAAAACCATACTTTATTGGCGCGAAGTCACACGATGACTAGTTTTGGGCGAGAAAAGGTAGTGTTAGAAACCTATCCTTTTGCTGAATAATTAATCAGTTTCTTTCAATGATTTCCGCCCTCTTTCTCTTCATCTCCCGATCTGCTACTCCCTTCTCCTCTATTGATTATCTCTAACTGGTATTTCTTCGATTCGTTTTCATCATCTCTGCCGTTCTTAAAGTCGAGACAACATTTCGTGCTACATTTAGGAGACGGCAATTAAAAATCGAAGCCCCAATCTTTGGGAGCAATCAAGACAGCTTCGATAGCAATGATTCCCCTCGCTACCCCTAGCTCAACTAAAATGATTACACTTTTTCTTTCGTTGCTTAAAGAATGTTAGCACTGATGTGAATATCCTTCTCTACCCCGATCTCAATTGTTTCCCTTATAATTCCTGTTCTTCAAATTGTAACAGAAACAGAGATTCTTTCCTTCTTATTCTTTTTGGTCGTTTTCTTCCTTTGGCTTGTATAATTTCTATGATTTCAATGTTAAAGAAAAACTAAGATGAGATGAAGGTGGTGCTCCCAAACCCCCTTAACACCCGATCCGGTAATAGGGCATGGTC
Organism: Thermodesulfobacteriota bacterium; assembly: GCA_050014415.1. Taxonomy (GTDB): domain Bacteria; phylum Desulfobacterota; class BSN033; order BSN033; family UBA1163; genus JBEKDJ01. The sequence goes on from JBEKDJ010000208.1 coordinate 6,958, forward strand.
GGCTTGCTGTAATTAAATCAACCCAAGGGAGGAATCCGTAATCGGCCAAAGGGCGACCTCCTAGCCAGCGCTAGCATTGAAAAAGGGGGCCGACATGATTATACTGCATCTGGGAGGTGAAAACAGATGAGAAAAAACATAATTTTGTTGTTGATCGGTGCGCTTATTCTGTTCTTTGCCACTGAAGGTGCGTTTGCAATTCCTGTAAAAGGAACACCCCCTCAGTATATCGGTTTAGGTGAATTCCAAAATCCGGTTCAAGGGATTAATTTCACCCTTCTTCAGAAGGAGGCTCTAAATCCCAATGCGCCGGTGATTAAACATGCCTATGCGGTTGATCGAGGAATCTATGGAACTATTCTAAGGATCTATATTGAGCCGGAAGACCCGAATGGGGACATGGAGAAAATTACGACCCCTGTTGATCAAGTTGGCTATGGTCACTACCCAACCGATTTCATTATTCTGAAGCCCCCGTACAGAAAGGACTTCAAAGGGTATATCCAATTGAACACGTTTAGTTACAAGACATCCATGATGGACGAATGGGTAAGAAATTACGTGACGGTTGCTGTGATCGATAAGACGGGCGAAGTGAGCAATGAGTTTGTGTTCCCCTTTACTTTTGAGACGGGAGTTGGACCGGCTCCCAGCCCTCCAGCACCTTTTGACGAGGGAGAATCACCGAAGTTAGGATTCGTGTTCATTAACCTCTATAATCCGTTCCGGATGGGCGGAGGGAATGGTAATTTCAACTGAGATGCGAACTGGCTGGGTTTGTGGCATCGAAATAAAAAAACTATTTCTTCTTTTAGAGAGGAGGTCTAAACTTAATCCTTGACCATGATAATATAGGCGATGCGTAAGTGAAGAGATGGGGCAAGGCTCCTCGGAATCGACCTACAGTGTCCCGTTCCGTTAGGGAGGGTCTAAGACTCCGCCCGTTACTCGGCTTGTAATCAAGGAGTAATGTCAAGGAAAGAAGGCTTCGGTAGCCATTGACGACGGACGGCTTCTTGCCGGTGATTTTCCACCTCGCCAACTTCGGATGGTGCAGGTCCCGATTGACATTCACAGGGACGAACTGATTGCAGACTGGGGACTCGCCGTTGCCGGTGATGAACCGTTTCGTATCGCGCCGCTTCAGTAAGGAGAATATCATGGTGATACTACTTGATGTCATCAGCGTAAAAACTCGTGACGAC
>JBEKDJ010000209.1:0-8569 GCA_050014415.1 Thermodesulfobacteriota bacterium
CCATTTTGCATACGTGAGAGGTAATTGGCTATCACCAGAACCGCTTTGACGTCCGTCTATCTCTATTTAATTGTCAAAGAACGTTTTATATTCAACCCTCACCCTATTACGACACAGTCTCTTGGGGGAGAGGAGTGGGGGAGGGGGGGATATTATCTACGCAAGTCTTTCCAAGTGAACCTGTTTAATTTTTGTTCTCCCTTCGGGAAGGCGGGCTTCCCGTATTTATCCCAGTATTTCTGATAGACGTCTAATATACCCTTAAAGGGGCCTCCTACCATTTCATAACACTTAAGAGAAACCAGGTATTGGTCCTGCATCGTAATCTGAGAGGTGAAAGTAAGTTGGCCATTCTTTACAATGCCTATGCCGTGACCAGGGGCAGCATCCACTGTCCTATTCTGCTTCAGGTCCGGCCTGCCAAACAGCTGGGTATAGCCAGTCAAATCCATTACTCCGGGTGGCCCGTTTTCCATATATTTCTTCAGGACATTTGGATCAACACTCTTTGTGGCATTCACGGCATCTTTAAAAATAAACCAGCTTCCTATCCAGAAGCAACCTTCTGTCTGGAATTCACCATACTCTTTCATGTAACGGTCCAGAAGAGACTTCATTTCAGGGTTTTGTGTCACTACTGGAATCCCCCGGGGGTCAAAGTAGAGCATTTCGGTTCCATCGAAATAACTACCAACCTTTTTCACGATGTTTACGAGCGTGTCCTTGCCGAGGCCGGCACCCGGGAAGATTTTGCCTTTCCACCCGACATCTCTCAGGGCACTGGTCAGGTTAGTCACTTGGGAGCCATTGCACACACACATGTCCACTACATCGGCCTTAATGCTCAGTATTTTAGTGGCAACAGGGCCGAAGTCCACCGTATCCCCCGTGAAGTAGACTGGGTCTAGTACCTTCAGGCCAGCGAGCATTGCAGCAGCTCCATATTGACCAGCCGAAATCCTGCTCCACTCGCTATCCGGTGTGGATACAGCATAGGTTTTTGCCCCTGCCTTGTAATAGTCCTCATAGATTGCATAATTCATCGCCCGGCCAAAGAAGCCTCCATTGGGCCTGAAAAAATACTGGTACTTAGTGCTAACAACCTCATCGTCGAAGCCAACGCCCAGAACGATTATCTTATTCTCATCGGCAGCAGCGGCAGTGATGGTTGGCGTATCGCCAAAATCATTCAGGAAAACCTGAACTTTGTCCTGGTAAATCGCTTTTTGAAGGGCGGCCTGATGTTTACCCGTATCTCCATATCCTACATCATAGGTATACCACTTCACTTCGTATTTCTGACCGCCAATCTGCCAACCACCCTGTTCATTTATCATCTTGGCAAGCAAGTCATTCCATTTCTTGATCTCCAGGCCTTCCTTCAGATTCATAGGAACCAAAGAACCCAGACTTAGCACCTTTTTCTGGGTGGTCTCTGCCCAGCCTGACCGCGCTGTCAGTAGCGGCTGTGACACCATTACCAGTGCCAGTGCCAAAACCAATATGCATAGTTTCCAATTGATTTTACCTATGGATGTCTCCTCCTTTCTTTAGTAAGAATGCTGAAGAATATACTTGTTCTTCCTTCATCCTACTCCGGCGATTCTCACATTCTGCCCTCCTCTCTACGGCTTCGAGAAAGGTTCTTCGCCGTTGTTGAAAACGATCCGGGACTCAGCAAAAGCTGTTTTTCCGTTTGGTTAGTAACAAAGCACCCCTTTACTCCCGTTGGATTCACCAGCAAAAAAGGCACTGATAGACTCCTGCATGAACTGGCGAAGACAGTGCTCGTGCCCATGGCTTGCCTATCCGTAATCGTAAAGGGAAAGTACTGCGTTAAAGAAAACCAGCAATACAAGGTCAGGACTGAGATTTAGGTTGGAACTAGAAGTTATCATGAACCCAATCCAGAATGTTGGAAAAAAATTCTCAGATTGATTTCATAGACACACGACCGTATGATATAACAACATTTTGGGTACTGTAAAGAATATTCGTATGGGTGTCCCATAGCTTTCAAAAGTTGCAGGTGTCGGCAAAGGATATGGATTATTTGAGTCAACATGGTCACTAACCAACAGAGCGTGGGTCAAAGGTCCGTCGTGCCAAGAATTCCACGGCTTATTAGAGAGGGAATTCCGTCTCGAAGATTGCCGGAGAGACGACAAGGATTTGTCCCAAAGTAGAGTTATCTCTTCAGAAAGTTTTTGCCAATAGGGCTCGATTTGCATTGCGTGATCTCCCGTGTGGGAGGTCCGTTGCAAGGTCAGTAACTGCTTAGCTGCACTCATTGTCTCACCATGTAGCTACAGACATCCGAAGCCGAGAATCCCACTAAAGCACCATGTCATCAGGCGTGCGGAGCTTCCTTAGCCGTGACCTTTGTCCTAAAATGAGGCAGGCGCACACTTGTTTGATCACTATCGATGCTACCTCTCCTTTCTTATCACCGTTCCTTCCATCTTCCTGAAGATGCCCTCAGGTGTCGTGACAGTCACCCCAAAGTCTACAGCAAGGTCCTTGATGACGGGGTATCCTCTCATCGGTTCCACGAGAAGGCTCTCTCCCGGCTTGAGGGGTCTCGAACAGGTTTGCTCGCCCTTCCCGTCCACCATCATGATGCAGGACATGCACCACGAACACCCGCAGCAATAGTCCCGGAAGGCCAGCGTCTCATCAAGATTGTCCCGGACATACTTGAGCGCACCCAATAACAGGAGGCCATCTCTCCATGGAACTTGGTAGCTCTTGTATATCGGAGCGCGGTTGATACTGGGATCGTACCTAAATATCTTCAAGAGGACTGGTTCGTTGCTCATCTTTCTTCCTCCTAATTGTAATACTTTAGCGCTTTGTAAAATTGTCCCAAAAGGACACCGGTCGGGGATGCTGGAAAAGTTTTAGAGCGGAAACCTTTTGTTGAACATTTAGGTGGCTCCTATGGATAGCATCGTCTCACTCCATTCTTTCATTTCGATGTTATATGTATGAAAGACCGCATTCTAGAACTTTGAAAGCATCTCTGACTGGTGTCCGGTCTGATTCCATATCAAAGCGTTAAAGGGTTACTCCGGACTTAGTTGGGTAATGACAACCGGGGCAGTGCCCAATGTCATGGACCCGGCAGTCTCCATGACACGGGTGTGTTTGAGCCAGTCTGATCGGGTCTCCGGGTGATCCTCCCTATAGTGTGCCCCTCTGCTCTCAGTCCTGAAGAGCGCTGATCTGACGATCATTTCAGCCACATCCAGCATGTAGGGGACTTGGACCGCCTCGACCCATCCAAGATTGAACCGCTGGCCTTGGGGTGCGCGCACGTAAGGCAGGTCATTGGCCCTCAGAGACTCTATCTCCGACAACGCCTTCACGAGGTCGGTCTCCGTCCGTGCAACACCGACATATTTTGCCATGAAGGTCGCAATCTTATCCATTATGGTCTTAGGCGCGATTCCTCCACTTCTGAAGAATCCATGCAATCTTTCATGTTCGTCTTTTAGAGGAACCTCCTCAGGCTCAACCCAGTCAACCCCCTTCGCATATTCCGCAGCAGATCTCCCGGCTCTCGCACCGAAAACGATTATCTCAACCATCGCATTTCCACCCATCCTGTTGGCGCCATGGACGCCTCCCGAAACTTCGCCTGCAGCATAGAACCCCTCCACGTTGGTCTCACATCTCTCATTGATTCTGACGCCGCCCATGAAGAAGTGGGCGCCGCCCGGAGTGAATTCGACCCTCCAGTTCTTCGGGTCAGGGTTGTCCACACTCATCGCTTTGATGAGCTTCCATCGCTCTTTGGCTATTTCCGCGGCGAGGGATAGTTTAAGCTGCTCCTCTATCTCCTCACTCGACAGGGGCGAGACCGTAAGATCGATGTATACACCCCCCCGCTCGGTACCTCTCCCTTCCTTGATCTCTTTGTGCGCGAGCCTTTGGATGGCATCCCTGGGCAGGGGCAGCTTCATGAATTCCTTTCCTAGGGCATTCACGTATTTCCCGCCGCACATGGCGACGAGTAAGGCAGGGTTGCCAAGGAGCCAGGGTGGCCAGAGTTGATTGCCCGTAAACTGGACCATCTCCATATCGATCAGCTCCGCACCCGCATGGTATGCCAGGGCGTAGCCCATTCCTGTAGCATGGCCATGCATACCGAAAGGAGCGTTGGTGGAGTGGGGAAAAAGCTCTCCCAACCCTCCGGAAGCGAGGACCGTGGCTTTTGCTTCAATCACCACATATTCACCGGTTCTTATGTTGAGCACCGTGGCGCCGATGACTCTTTTATTGGCAGTGAGTAGCTTCGTGGCGATGACATCCTCAAGGGATTGAACATTGGGATGGCGTTCGATCTCGTTGCGCAACGCTGCCATGTAGGTTCCCCCGGGAATGTAGTGGCCTCTCGGATAGGAAGGTCCGGTCCCAGGAGAATCTGGCGATCGTCCGCTGCCCCTCTTACCTCCGACCGTGAGCATCTTGGCTCCCCATCTGATCAATTCCTCCGCTCTTTGAGGGCCCTCTTCGGTCAAAACTTCCACGAGGTTCTGGTCGTTTAGGTAGCAACCGACACGGACGACATCCTCAAAAAGGGCGCGAGGGCTGTCTTCCGGATGAGAAACCCATTGCATGCCGCCGTTGGCCATTGACGTAAGCCCACTCTTTCCAATCGGCCCCTGGTTGAGGATTACAATATTCAATCTTGGGTCGTTCTTCGCAGCCTCTATTGCCGCCCTGGCTCCTGCCCCACCAGCGCCGATTACCAGTACATCCGTCTTGATCGTCATTGCAGCCCCCTCACACACGAACTTTCACAAAGGTCAGTACGTGCTTAAATTAATGCATTGCCCCACCATGTAGCTACAGACATCCGAAGCCAAGAAAGCCACTACCGGCGCCACATCATCAGGCGTACAGAGTCTCTTTAGCTGTGACCTTTGTCTCTCTCCCTCCAAGAATTCCCGAGGAGCCCCATGAACAAGTCCCGTCTCCCCGAGGCCGGGACCTACGGCATTGACAATGACTCCCTGGGATGCCACTTCCCTTGCCAGCGCCTGTGTGAACATGACCACGCCTGCCTTGGCCGCACCGTATATGGATATGTTGGGTATACCCTGCCCCCCGGAGGTGTTGATGATCCGGCCATACTTACGCGATATCATGTGAGGTAAGACTGCCTGGGCAACGTTCATCTGCCCCATGAGGTTAACACCGATATCGTAGTCCCAATCCTCTTTGGTCATTGCAAGGAACGGCCTCAACTTGCTGCTGGAACCGGCATTATTTACCAGTATGTCTATCTTGCCGAATTTTTCCAGTCCCTTTTTGACCATGTCATCTATTTCGGCACGGTTCCTCACATCGACTTTGATTGCTATGGCTTTACGTCCTGAAGCCTCCACTTCGGCCACCGTCTTTTTCGTCCCTTCGAGGTCTATATCAGCGGCGATGATGTCGCACCCCTCTCGTGCCAGGGTCAAGACTATACCCCTACCGTAACCTATTTGACTACCAGCGCCCGTCACAAGTGCCACCTTACCTTTCAAACCAAGATCCATTGTCTCCTCCTTTACCCGGTTCGGGTCTTCTTCCAGAATGGCTCCATGTCTTTTACCACATGGCCAAGCCCCAGTTCCTGGAGCTTCTCCCGAGAAGGTATGCCATTATCAGTCCACCCCCGGAGCCGGTAGTATTCGTCAAGAAACTTATCCAGCGTTCTGATCATCTGACCCTCTCCAGGGGCTTCCCTGGTGTGTAGCGGTTCAGTTTGTACCCGCTGCGGCAGGGTATCATGCCTGCGGTCAAAGCCATCGCGCGCATTGAAAGCACGGTCAAGGTTCCAAATCCTCTCGCCGACCCTTCCCAGATAATTCCGATCAGCAAATTCTTCGATGCCAGTGGCCGCGACCATCATCCTTCCAAAGAGCTTGGGAAACCAGTCCCCGCAACTGAATGCGAAAGCGCAAATGCCGCCGGCCTCCAGACCGGCGCCGTTTTGATTATAGATCACGATGTCCGCTTTGTCTTCTTCGGAAAAACGGTCCACAGCTCTCGGTACCGGCATACCCCATTCCTGGAAGGCTAAAGAACCGTTGCCGTGACTGCCGCCAATAGTGGAAGTGGCATAACCGAAGCCGGTGGCCTTCAGACCTCGCGGCTCATAGCCTGGCAGCTCCAGCCCCTTTGTCTGCATTGTGTAGGCTTCGGCACCTTTCCCAATACGTTGGGCTGCACGCACTGTGCCCTCGGCCAGTATGTCCCCGAAACCTTCACGGTTTCCAATTTTCTTGACAAGGCTTACCATGGCCGCATGATTGCCGTAGGTAAGTTCGAGCCCGTCGGTGTCATTCTTAGTGATAATGCCCTTCTCATAAAGCTCGTAGGCGAACCCGATGGTATTACCCGTACTGATGGTATCCATTCCCAGGTCATCGCACAACTGGTCAGCAGCAATCGTAGCTTCAACACTCGTACTATCTATTGAGCCTGAAAATGCCCAATAGCTTTCGTATTCCGGGCCCTCGCTACGAGCCCCGGCATACGGTCCGTCAGGGACAACATGTACTTTACCGCACCGCATTGAACAGCCGTAGCAGCCTGCATCAGCCACCCTCATCTTCCTGAAGGCTTCAGGCCCCATCTGCTCATAACCGATGAGTTGTCCGTATCGGAAATTGCGGACAGGGTAAACCCCCAGTACATTCCGCGTAATCGCCCCTTCGGTAGTCCCATACTCTTTGTTGTACTTGTAATCCTTGCTGTCTTTCATTATTCTGAATTGTTCCTTGGCCAGTTCACTGAACTTTTCAGGGTCATGGAGGCATAGATTTCTCTTGGCTTTGATCGCCACGGCCTTGAGCCTCTTGGAACCCATGACAGTGCCTGCACCGCAACGGCTGGCTGTTCTCCTGCCAGTGACAATGGCTGAGTATCTCACAAGTTTCTCAGCGGCCGGGCCGATACAGGCCGTGCGTACATCTTTGCCGTAATTCCGCGAGAGCCAGTCCTGGGTTTGCGCGGTGTCTCTGCCCCACAGTTCCCCGGCATCCCTTAGCTGAGCACCATCAGCCGTAATGTACAGGTAGACGGGTTTCTCTGCTTTCCCCTCAATCAGGATAAAATCGTAGCCGGCGAACTTCATCCAGGCACCGAAGTCGCCGCCACTGTTAGACCGGGCGATGCACCCGGTCAGTGGACTCTTGGTAGAGGCACCCCAGCGGGAAACACTCTGCGCCTGACTCCCGTTTAGCATCCCAGTGGCGAGTATCAGCTTATTGTGCTCACCCAGGGGATCAATATTCGGGGCCAACTCATCGTAAAGATACTTACTCCCGAAGCCCCGACCAGCTATGAAATCCATTGCAACCTGCACCGGCAAAGGCTCATTCTTCACTGTCCCCTCAGAAAGGTTCACTCTAAGAAATTTGCCAGCATATCCTTTCATTTTTCACCTCTCTACATATTAAGCGCTTCTCGCTCTTCCGCCGATAGACCCTTCTTAAATGCTTCAAGTTTCGCTTCGCCTTTCTTGGTCACAGATGCCATTCCGTCCTTGATTTTCAGGTAGCCCATCAGTTCCAATTCCTCACTTAATATCTGTACCATAAGCGGATGCAAAGCCGGGTATGGTATTTCAATTTCATCCTTGGTAAATTCGTTCAGTATCTTATCAGCCTCGATCCTCAGTTTTGGTAAGACTTTATGTAAGATTGACATTTGTCTTCTGAAATACGGGGTCGCATCACCCTTCTCGCTTAAGTCAAAGGCCTCAACCTTCATGGCCATCGACGTCCGGGTGTCCCCGCAAATCACACCGACTCCTTTGGCAACCGTCCGTTCCTCCTGCGGCGGCCACGTAAATGCATCGAGCGGCTGTAAATTCCTCATGTGAAATTTATCTTCACTAATTGTCTTAAAGACATTTTTAAAGCCAAGTCCATCATACTTCTTCTGGCTCGGGTCGCTCACACTCACCGGTGCGTACCAGAAAGGATAATAATACCCTGGCGATACAAACCTGGGCCCGGTAGCGTAAAGTGGCATCATCCTTGGAATAACTATTGATGCTATATGAGGACATATCCTGCCTATGAATTTTTCACCATCAAAAATGAACTCGTCACCGACTTGATGCTGAAAATGACATGGATATTGGTCTGCATCACTTCCAAATCCCCCCACCCCCTTAAGGTGTGAAAAAAGTGGTTTTGTCAATCTTCGTCCCAAAAGGATGGATGGATTTCCAAAGCTTTAGAATGCGCACGTTGAGGTCAAGGGTCACCCGCCACAGCAATTAATATACGTGTTTAAGTGGGATTACGGTATAGTGCCTCACATTTTAAAGGTTGCGCTCTAAAGCTTCTCCAATCCACCCGTCCTTTCGGTTTGATCCATGTTTTCGATTTTTTCACACCTTCCCTTTACTAAAGTGGAACAGCGGGTGATTTTAATTGTTCGCAGGTGACGCTCCGTCATGAGGGTTATTGTTCTTTACCGGCGCAAAAAACAGGGATGAGGTCGTCCAAGTCCAGTCTATGCAGGGTCTCCGGTTGCGGCAGCCCGGTCGCTTCATCCCATC
>JBEKDJ010000210.1:0-8124 GCA_050014415.1 Thermodesulfobacteriota bacterium
GCAACCCCCCAATGCGATTTGGGGATTTCATGCACGACCACTTCCACAGCATGCTCAGGAATACCCAAGTCTACAAAGACCTTGGTTATACCTTGGATTACAGTCTTGGCATTTTTCTGTCCAAAACCTTCCCAAACGTTCACATGAACAATAGGCATACTTTCACCTCCTCAAGCAAATCTACTTTGATTATCCGACGTGCCGTGTACTTAAAAGTTACTGACTATAATCTAGTACCCTTTAAATGTTCTGTCAATCATTAATTTCAGGAAATATACTTTTAGGAGGAAATGTCGTCTTTTCATACAGAAAGCGACAGCTGATTGGCCAGCAAAATAGACTCTGGGTGCGTACCCTTCTTATCTATAACAAACTTGTAATATAGCCCCTTATTAATCACCCGTTGAAGTCTACACCTTTCGGTAGAACTTGTCAACAATTTGTAACTCACCAACCGTTCATGGAGGTGATTTACAAAGAGGTAGAGTGTCACAATAACTCTAATTTGGCTCGAAGGATAGTTAAACGATTTAGAAGGTTTGAGTCTTTAAGAAATGTTTTTCCCCCCTTGCATGTTCTTGATAGTCTGTCAATACACCTTCTCTGCCGCAGCGTTCAGCCCTGCAAGGCGACCAAAAGTCCAGGCCCGACTATGAGTGAGTCCCGGTACGGTTGTAGGATACACGTTTCCGAAGAAAGACCCAGAGACGTTCCCAGCCGCGTACAGTCCTGCAATGATATTCCTATCCGTATCTAATACCTGTAGCTTGGTGTTGACCTTCAATCCGCTCAGGATCACCATATAGCGAACCTCCATTTTACAGCCGTAAAACGATGGCTTCTCTATCGTCGTCAACCGGTCAGGGTGCTTGCCAAAGTCAAGATCTTTTCTATTCCGCGCCAGTTCGTTGTACCTCGTCACGGTAGGATTGAAGGTCTCGATGGGCACTGCCATCTTCTGCGCAAGCTCTTCAATCGTCTGTGCCGTTAGCACATTCTCCTTTTCAATTGCCTCTTCAAGCTGCCTAGGATCCCACAAGTACGTCGGTGGCCCCATGTTTTTATAGCACTGGCTCTTCATATTTGGCACTTCTTGATTATACTTGTCATCCCATATTGCCCACACAACACCTCCTGGTTGGCGCAGGATTTGGTTACATTCGTAACCCCAAGGCAAGTCTTCATTCATGAATCGTTCTCCATTTGAATTCACGTAAAGCCATGGCTGACGGGCCATGTTAAAAAGTCCTCGCTCGCTCCAGACCGCCCAATCGAAAAGCATCACGCAGTGATGTGGATCGTCTATGGCGGCGCCAACCCACAAGCCCATCTTGAGTCCGTCACCCGTATTCAGGCCACCCTCATAAGCGCACTTAAGGTTACCAATTGCTCGCCACTCGCAATACTTCTCAACCATGTGACGATCACTCCCATAATCCCCTGTACAGAGCACCATCGCCTTGCTGGCATTGAACTGGATGTAGTCACCCGCTGGCGTTTGAGCAATGACTCCAGTGACTTTGTCTTTTCTCTCTCTTAGCAATCGCACTGCTGGAGTCTTAAAATAAAGTTCTACCCCTCGTGCCTGGGCATTACTCTGCAGCATTTCAGCCAAAGTCTCTTGGAACTTGGGCATGAAGACGTGGATCAAAGGATAGTTTGGAAAATACCAGGACTTGGTCGTCGGGTCTAGGACAACTTCTATCTTTGCCGCATCTGCCATATCCAGAAGCCAGTCCATGACTTTGCTGCAATTGTCAGCCCATAGTTTGACCAACTGTTGGTCACTCCTGTATGATCCGAACTCCATGATCGTGGATATGACCTGATCCGTGTCTGTCTTAATCCCCGCTTGTTTCTGCAACCTGCTGGCGATAGCGGCGTTATGAAGGCCACGGACGTTGTAGGTAGGTCCCTTTCCAGCAGGATCGTCTTGGCACCTGCCTCTGCAGCCGAGAGTGCCGCAGTCAGCCCGGATATTCCAGCACCCGCGACTACGACCTCTGCGGATATTGTCTTTTTGATGTCTTTGGCTGGGATCGATTGAGGAAGGACTTCAAAACTCTTCTTTTCAGTTACAGTTGCCCTCTTGGCGGAATCCCTGCGCATTATTCTTTTCCTTGCCTTCTCAACAGAACGCATGATTGTTTCTCCTTTTCTTGAAGAGATCACATAGTTTAAACAACCCTGGTATTTCTCGTTATTTCAATACTTAATAAAGAAGCAATGAACTTTTTGCAACGTTTGAGGGTGACAAAATCGATGAATTCAAAAAACCGTAACAGCTTAGCAATTTGAAAAACTAATCTCCTACGACACCGGTCAGGGATACTGGAAAAGCTTTAGAGTGGAAACCTTTTGATGAATCTCGAAGAGTCGAGTCTACGACATTCAGATGGCTCCCAAACGATCACAGCGAATTTCCTAATTTCTCGATCTTGATGATATAGCATACGAAAACCGCATTCAAAAGCTTCGGAAACATTTCTAATCGGTGTCCTAATTTTACTCCATTTCAAAGAGCTAAAGCGCTGCATACAATCGTGTCAATGGCTCGGAACCATGATTCAAAGTGATAAGAATGGCAAGAACTTGTTTTGGGATGAGTTTGAATATGCGAAAAAGTGATTAGTATGTCAAGGAAAATTGACTACAGGACATGATAGTGCCTCATCATACGTTCGAGCGCCAACATGGCAAGAAGCTTTAGAAACTAGGTCTCTGGCATCACTCTAAGGACTTCTGCCCTCATCAGCGCATGAAGTTGGATTCTCAACCCTTCCTGTGGGCAGACTAGCCCTGTCCTTCAACTCCTTTTGCTTAAGGATATAGAGAAGGCTTGGAAGCGAGTGTACGGGCAAATTTCAACTTGCTGAATTTCCATTTCCCGTTCTCTTTCACATATTCACAATCGTGCCTTCCCTGTATCCATTCTATTGCAGGCACAGAAAAGAACATATACACAATCCAGTGCCCTTTGGCCGTGTTTCCATCGACAGCGATCACCGGTTGGCCTACCAAATGCCCATCATACCGTTCTTTCCTCTGAGCTAAAGTACCTAGATATATCTTGGAGTAATTCTTTCTACCTTTGAGCACCCCCGAATTCCGGACTTCCACCTCGGCATCCTCTGTAAAGAAATCCAACGCCCTTTCAAATTGAAGGTTATCCAGACAAGACATATACTCCCTATGAATTTTCTTGATTTCTTCGAGGTCCTCCAAGGCTTTTATTCTTTTTTCCAAGTCTCTTAATGGCATTGAAACCTCCTTTTTACTTAATCTCATACCAATTCAAGCTGACAAAGCTCTGGTGGTGCCGTCGGTCTGTAGATGACTGACTGTTTATTCCGGGTAATATTCGGTCTTGATATTGTATCCAGCAGGCAGAGGCCACTGGTACATCACTGTTTTAATCCCTTCCGGGTCCGTCATATCCATCACCCAGTCCAGAACGGCGCCGCTATGATCGGCCCACACCCTGAGCAATCTCTGGTTAATGTGGTTTCCGGCATACCTCATGAGCTGGGGGCAGACATCGTCCTTATCTATTACAATTCCCAGTTGTTTTTGGATCTGCTGTCTATTGCGGCAATTATCCCGCCGCTATACCTGAACGTAGTATGCCTGTCAATCTGAATGACACGGACGCCTGCTTGCACGGCGGATAGCGCCGCAGCCTTGCCGGATGTCCCTGCTCCTACTATAACTGCATCTGCGGTAAATGTCTCTTTTATTTCTTCCGGAGGAATCGGGAGAGCGGGTATAGGATAGGTATATTTATCCAGGATATATTTCCCTCCGAATCCTTCTGGCCTCACTGCCTCTACTATTTTAGTCGCCACGTTCTTTCTTGACTTCTTATTTGAAAGTTCACCACTTTTTTTCTGTCTTTTGACATTCGCTTAACCCTCCTTCAGTTCAAAACTTCTCTTTTACATCAACCTTAATCCTCAATTTGAGCATCCTGAAATATTATCCGGCGTTCGTCCTTTAAGTCATCACCTGACTCCCTTTGTGTTTGGCTAGTCTTTACCATTTATCAAAATAACTAATCGTCATAGGGCTTCGGTGGCGGAGGCTGCATTACATTTATTCGATATGGGCTATACGGCATATGGTAAGTGGTGGGTTTGTCCGGAATGTTGTCCGGGGAACCGGCGATACTGCCAGCTGTCGGTTCATCCACCCATCCTTTTTCATAAGGAGTCATGAAAGTTTGCCGGTAAGCGAACTTCAGAAATTTCCACTGGCCATCCTCTTTAACGTACTCCATATCATATTTTCCCAGACACAGGAAAGGAGTAAGTCGTAAGTCCATCCTTAAGGAAGCATAACCATGGGAATGCCAGATGCCCCTGGCACCGGTCCCTTCTTTGTTAATCTCCATGACGGGGTTCATGGTCATATGGACAGCCAAAAATCCGGCTGTCATATGGGTTTTCCGGCTGAATACGGTATTCCAAAACCGGGTAATGCTTTCAATGCCTTGATATACACCGCTATCTTCTATTTCCATTGTTACGCCTTGTGTTTTCTGTGCGAAAAGCGATGGAATATCTGCTCTCATGCCAATGTGGTACAAATGCGAATACATCGACTGAAGTTTCCATATCTCAAGATAGTCCTTAGCGCGTATACTATCAGCCACCTGCTCCTTAAGCTTTTTGACTTCGACTTCCAATTGTTCCAGTGTCATCGTCATGATAGACCTCCTATATAGAAGAAATTTATATTGATGTTCTGTGCCTTATATAGACTTACAAACTGAAAAAAATCGTTTTGGGATGAGTCGAATTTACAAGAATGTGAGTTATGTGTAAAGAAAAAAGGATCGGTACACTTTTTTTTTGAATTGGGCCATTCATTGGTATGTTTTTATTTTCCCCTCGGAGGTGCGGTGGGGCGCCAGCCGCCGTCAATGCTGATCACAGTCCCCGTGATATAGCCGGAGTCGTCTGAAGTTAAAAAGAGTACCGAACCGGCAATATCATCGGGTTCAGCCAGCCGGCCCAGCGGTATAGAATCAGCAATCTGTTTGGCCATCTTTGGGTCTTTCCATAAATCCCTATTGAAATCAGTTTTCACAACGCCAGGAGCCAAGACATTAACACGTATATTGTAAGCGGCCAGCTCAAGAGCCAGTTGCTGAGTCAACATGATGATGCCTGCCTTGGATATAGAGTATGCGCCCAGGCCCGGGCTTGGATTCAGGCCTACCTGTGAGGATAAATTAATGATGTTTCCGCTCTTCTGCTTGAGCATTATCTTGCCCACGACCTGGCAGCAAAGGTAGGTGCCCTTAAGGTTGACATTAATGACTTTATCCCAGCTATCTTCATTACACTCAAGCAACGTTTGTCCTGCTATCCAGACGCCGGCACAGTTTACCAGAATGTCTATCCTGCCAAATTGGCTGACGGTGCGCCTTACCATCTCCTCCACGTCAGCCCTTCGGGCAACATCAACTTTAAGAGCTAAAGAATGCCGGCCCATTTTTTTAATTTCTTCCGCCACCTCATTCAGTTTGCCGTCATTCATGATCAAATCACAGACCACCAGATCAGCTCCGGCACCCGCAAGAGCAAAAGCGATGGACCTCCCAATACCTCTTCTACTCCCAGTCACTATGGCAAGCTTGCCTTTTAAACAATCCTCCCTCATATTCTTGCCTCTTTCTTCTGGGGTAACAAAAACAGGCTCAAATTACAGATGCGCAATGAAGCTTCACCCCTTCATGTCCACACCTTTATTTTTGGTGATCATTTACCCGTGATCGGATGCTTATAGTGATAGGGAAAGTGATATCCCGACGGATAAGGGTAAAAATTGATAGAGTGCGCATCGGCCTTTGCTTCCGGATTCCACAAGGAGCCTAGGAGAGGTTGTATGAGCCATCCGTTCTCATAGGTAGTGTAAAAAGTTACGTTCCAATCGAGTCTCGAGAACATCCAACGCCCGCCTTCCTTGACATACTTGTTCTCATAGTACCCGTGCAACCACTGTTGCCTGAGTATTCCTGCATACGGCATGACCTCGGGCAGCAAGGTTTGCCATCTGCCATACGCGGTCTTGCCGTCCGGGTCTACATCGACCACACCGCCGATTTGCAGAATGAGGTATAGTATCCAGGGAGGAGTGGGTTCACCTTTCCTTCCCACGTGATCATAGTAGAGCCTTTTTACACCTTCTTTGCCCAGGAACCTGCCCACGCTCTCAAGCTCCACATACTCCGTACTATCCGAGAACAGATCCACAATGTTCTGCCATTGATGAGAGTCGAAGTAGTAGGCGTATCTTCTCTGCAGGGTCTCTATCTCCTGAATATCTTCCATCAGAGTTACCTGTTTTTCCAGTTCTTCAAGATTCATTTTGCGCTTTTCCTTCTTTTTTTTCACACGAACCACTATTCATGTTGATCCCATATGACTTATTTTCCAGTGATAGGATGTTTGTAATGAGGCTTCAGATGTACTCCAGCCGGATACGGATGATAGAAGGTAGGGGGTGCATCCGGCGGAACTTCCATACTGGGTCCGTTCTGGCCAACCACAGGGACCTTTAGCCATCCATCCTCATAGGGCGTGCGGAAATTTAGGAAGAAAAAGACTTTCTTAAACAACCATTTCCCATTTTCTTTAACATATTCGTTCTCAAAGATACCGTTGCCCCAGAGTTGTCGCAGCTCCCCTTCGTGTATCGAGATGGTGGGTTTGGCTTCTATCATCATGCAGTACCACCTGCCCTTAGCCGTCTTACCCTTCGAGTCTACATCCACCACTCCCTGCAAGATCATTCCTATGGATAGCTCGCCTACTCTGGGTGGCTTGCCTCCCAGTAGCTCCAGATAGAACTTTTTTACTCCCTTTTTGCCCTTGTAAACACCGTAGTCTGCAATCTCCACGGATTCGGCATTATCCGAGAACAGGTCTACCACCTTCTGATACTCATCATAATCCAGGTAATAGCCGTAGATCCTCTGGAGCTTTTCGATTTGCTTGATATCCTCCAAGCGAGTAATCCTTGCTTGCAATTCCTCCAACGTTGCCATCTCATTTCCTCCTTTTAATTTTTTAAGGCTCCTATGGGTTTTGTGAGTTATATCCCATAACCCCCCTTCATCCTCCCTTAACTTAATGGTAACCCCTCTCTATTCCCCCCTTTAATCTAAGGGGGGATAAAAGGGGGGTTACAAAGTTTACTTTCATGTTACAGGATGTTTATAGTGATAGGGAACATGGTATCCGGATGGATACGGATGAAAAGCGGTGGGTGGTTTATCGGCATCTTTAAATAAAAAGATGCCCAGCATTGGAAACTTCATCCAGCCTGTCTCGTAGGTTGTGTAGAAAGTGACATTCCAATAGATTTTTTTGAAAAACCATTTCCCGTTCTCTTTGATGTATTCATTTTCGTAGTACCCGTGTATCCAGACTTGCCTGGGGCCGGCTGCGCTCGGCATAACCTCGGGCAGCCAGGTTTGCCATCTACCTTTGGCTGTTTTACCGTTCGGGTCTACATTCACCACCCCTCCAATTTGTATAATGAGAAGTCTCATCCAGATCGGATGGGGCTGACCTCGCTGGCCGATGTCTTCCCAATAGAATCTCCTGATTCCTTCCTTACCCAGGAATACCCCATGACTTTCAATCTCCGCCGATTCGGCATGATCCGAAAACAGGTCTACCACATTCTGCCACTGTTGAGAATCAAAGTAATAAGCGTATATCCTTTGGAGGTTTTCTATTTCCTGGATATCTTCCATAAGGGTCACTTGTTTTTCTAATTCTTCTAAGTTCATAATATTTTAAGACCTTTCTTTTGGATGATTGAATATAGAAAAAAAGAACTTGTGTGTCAAGGGAAATCGACAGCAAGATATGGCAGCATTCTATTCATCTGTTCGGGCACTAACCCGGCACAGGGCTTTGGAAGCTACTATAGAGAACCGCAAAAGTAATGCAACGGCCCCCCGTTTTAGTCTGTGTTTGTGGGCTTTTTGTGGCGGCTGGTTGTTGCATTGCTTATGTTGCTTTCTATAAGAAGTCCATAATTATATAGACACCGAAAACCAAATCCCTATTCCTATCCCCTGCCTACCGGCGGGCAGGCTTTACAAAAGGG
>JBEKDJ010000211.1:0-8103 GCA_050014415.1 Thermodesulfobacteriota bacterium
TAAACAGCCTTTTCTGTCATGCCGGACTTGATCCGGCATCCAGAAGGTCTTGAAAGGACTGGATTCCGGCTTTCGCCGGAATGACGGTTCTAATTGAAGCTGCAATTTATAAACAGACTCTAATTAGTTCAGAGTTCGGAGATAAGAACAAAAACTCTGAATTAAAGATTCCGAATTCCGCAATCGGAGGGCGATTCTCCGATGAATTCGAGATATAAAAACGGTTTGACAAAAAGTGCTGGAATGATAAAATTGCTTTTAGGTTCAGGGAAATCGCATGAATAGCATAAAAGGACAAATCAGGGGAATTGCGTCTCAGTACGGTCTCCAGATTATTTATGCTTTTGGGAGTAGGGCGAAAGAGGCTTTAGAGCTGGTCGAGGGCAGAATTGAACAATTCTCCTCGACTCCGTCCGATTTGGATGTAGGAGTCAAACTCGATAGGGCACTTACTGTGGAAGAGAAGGTCAAGATCGCTATCTTATTTGAAGATCTTCTTGATGTCTCCCGGGTAGATTTAATCGTTCTTCCCGAAGCTCCAGTCTCCCTTGCTCTTGAAATTGTGACGGGAGAGATTCTCTATATGCACGATTCAACCTATGAAGCCGAATATCAGCTCTACATCATGCGGCAGGCTGCGGATCTTCTTCCTTATGAGCGGTTGAAGCAAAAAATGATCATGGGTGACTAATATGAGCCCCGGAAACATTGATTCAAAGGTTGTTGCTCAACGTGTTTTTTGGATCTCCCAAATGACAGATGCACTAAAGGACCTACGCCTTGAATGGAAGGTGGCTTTCTTAGCGGACAGACACAAGATTGCAGCAGCGGAATCCTACTTGAGACATGCCCTAGAAGCACTCTTTGATATTGGGAGACACATTCTTGCTAAGAAGTTTGCTTACCCGGCTACAGAATATAAGGAGATTGCCAAAGGTCTTTCTGAGAACAGGGTTCTGGTTGAAAAAGAGGCGGAGTTAATGAGAAAAGTGGCAGGGTATCGGAATCGGATGGTTTACTTCTACCATGAGATAAGCCCGGAAGAACTTCATGAAATCTGCTTTTTTCACGCGGAAGAAAACAAGTTCCTAGTCGAGAAGAAATTGCAATGGACAAGAGAACAAGGAAATAGTATTTCTTGACCGCCATGAGGTTTGCCGCATTCTCATGGAGTAAGCTTGCTCCAGAATCCGTGTTACTTCCTCAATAATTTACAGATTCTTCAAAGTGTTGTATATTTCACTTCGTAATCCTCAAATCGAGATGACTCGTTTATTATCGCCTGCACACGGACGCAGCCGGTGAGGTTGGTCGATGTGCCAATAGAGTGGAAGATGTCCTCCCAAATTAGCCCCCTGATGAAAGAGCTCCTGGTCCCTCAGGCCTATATGCTGACCCGCTTATACCTTTCTTCCATCAGGCTGAAGGTGGTCAACAAAGATACCCTGAGAAAGCATCTGGAGAAAGGCGGGAAAGCGATCGGCTGCTTTTGGCACCAACGCTTTTTCGGGGCTATTGGGTATGCCAAAAGGTTTAGTATCTTTTCCCCATCGGTCATCATCAGCAACAGCCGGGATGGCAAAATAATTGCGCAGGTAGCCTTGCGTCTGGGTTTCCGCCCCATCCGCGGCTCCAGTTCCCGCGGAGGGAAAGAGGCCCTTGCGGCAATCGTTCAGGACCTGGCGCAAAACACCTGCGTTGCCCATGCGGTTGATGAGCCCCGGGGTCCGAAGGGGGTGGTGAAGGCAGGGCTGGTTCGGATGGCTCAATTATCCCGTGCGACTATTTTCCAGATTCATATTTCCGTGGACCGGGCCTGGATCATGAACAGTTGGGATCGATTCCTCATTCCCAAACCCTTCAGCCGGATTCTCATCCGCTGGGAAGATCCAATCTTTGTTCCGGAGGAGCTGGATTCAGACGTCTTCGAGAGCATACGCTTAGATATAGAAAATAGGCTGATCCGAGGCCACGCCAAAGATGACCTTGATTGGGGATGGGAAAGACCTCTCTAAAAGTATTGTATCCTCTATAAAGCCATGCAGGATATGAAAACAGAAAGGAACAAGTGCTAATTTCTAACTACGTCCCGATCGCCGCTAGATTGACTTTGCTTAAACAGCAAAAAAAACCTGTCTTCATGCGCGAAAACAGGTTTTTTTTGTATTGAATCAGTGAAAGCGAGTAGCTCAAAGGCCAATTATTCTAATTTGATCGATTTCTTCGTCTTTTCTCTCCGCTTGCCCTCTTTTTCTTTATATTCCTGCATACAGGGATCGTTCTTCCCTTTTGTTAAGGAACAATCCAAATATTCCGCGATCTCGATGATACAGGCACGGATGGCCTTGCCGGTAGGTGTTTTTTGCTGTTTCTCCATATCCGTGGAAACGAATGGGGCGCTCACCCCCAACCTCGTTGAAGTCGATTCGGAGGTCGCTTCGACGGTTCTTGCATCCACGATCTCTCCGGTGGTTGTATCAATGACCTTGAGGTCAACGGCCATGTACGCTCTTTCCTTTTTCCCTCCAACAGAAAGGCCCATGACCGAGACTCCCATCCCTTTTCCGCTGGTTCCCTCTTCAAAAGCAGAGACCGTTCCTGCCACCAAATACTTGGCTCCCTTAAGCTTTCCTACTTTGGCTGCTGTTTTGGGATCGACCCTTCCGGAAGCACCGAGGTCCTGCTCAGAGAGCACGGCCTCCAGCTCTTTTCTCTCCAGGACTTGAAACGACCCCATGCTGACCAGCTCAGCAGCCAGCATGTCCTGAAGGTCACGGCCCGCAGTTCCTCGCCACCATCCGGCATTTGTATCGTTTGTAAATCTCAGGACACCTAATCTCGGTTTCCCTTGAGCAAAGTCCTGAGAAGCTATCAAAAGAACCAGACTCAAAACCACTGATAGAATGATCTTCTTCATAATCTCTCTCCTCTCCATGGTTTAATTCCGAAGAACGGCTCCACCTTACTTTATCGTCACAATATGAAAATACTTTAACCACAATTGATGGATTTTTTAGATTAATCTTGATTCTCCGGAAATAATAGCATGCTATTACACTGAAACGCAATAGGATAGTCTGCCGAAGGTTGTCCACACCGATACTGGACGCCAAATCCGCCCTTGGGATATTTCCATTTGATGGAACCGTAGTAGATACAGGCGATCGTACAGGTGCCACATTCGAGACAACCGGCGAATTCAACGGTCATCTCTCCTTTCTCGGTGAGAGAGTAGAGATTCGCAGGACAGGCATAGATGCAGAACCATTCCTGGCAGGCCTGACAGATCTTCTGGTCGAGAAGGATATGGGACTCTTTGTCGTTTTTAAAGGCATCAAGCGCCACCTTCTCGGTAATTTTCATTCAACACTCCTGATAAGAATCGTGAGACGCAAGGCGTTAGGGGTAAAGGGTGAAACCATTTGCGCCTTACCCTCTCGCGCCTTCACGAAATTTTGGAGTCTTACATTTTTCTTAATTGTAACCAATCTTTGAAGGTTTGGAAATTGAAGAAGTCCTTCTTTAATCCTTCCCACAGGGTCTGATAAAGTCCCTCTTTAGGTTTTTCATCGACCCGCATCACCTTTTCGAAGAGGTTAGAGATTGCCTGAGGGTACTTGGAAAAGAGCCTTTCATTCTCAAGGACGCGCAGGCTGTTCTTAAAGGTATTCATCTCTTTGATGATGAAGCTATTATTCAAAAGGGAGTCGTACCAGGCGAGGGAGGAGGCTGAAAAACCATTTCTCTCCTTTGCCTTCTTTATTGTCCTTCCAGCCAGGACTTCGGAAACCAATGCATATTCCATTCCCCTGACCGTGACCAGCATGTTAAGGCCGAGGCTTGCCGCATCCCCAACGACAAGAATTCCATCACCACAAATCTTCACTGTAATTCCTTTTAAACCAATAACCGCTTTTCTGTTTGAAGAGACTTATAAACTTCTTCGGGTTAGATTGGTCATCCTCTCCTACGACTAAGAGATGAAGATGATCAGGCATAAAACAGTAGGCTAATACGTTGAATCTACCCGATCCGGCAGTCTCGATCAAAATAATAATCAAACCATCCACTACTTCACCGACTTTGAATCTAGCAATCTGGTTTTTTGTCAGGATGGTTATGGAATAGGCGTATGTTCCAGTGTAGTCAAAACTCTTAAGCCTCGGTCTCTTAGGAGGGGTGCTTTAAAATCAAGTCCCATATTCTGTCTCAAGGCTTCTATTACAAGGCATCAACCCTGAAGGTTTGAGTTACAGAACCTGTACGACGTTGACAAACACAGAACGCTCTGCCTCATATGACGCTCTGCACTATGCGTTTTGAAAGGTTTTCTTAAGTTCTTCGGTAAGGGCAGGGACGATCTGAAAGAGGTCGCCTACGATCCCATAGTCCGCATAGTTGAAGATGAGGGCATTGGGGTCAGTATCCACGGCCACGACCGTCTTACAGGTGCCGATGCCCAGCACATGATGAATGGCGCCTGAGATTCCGAAGGCCATATAGAGCTTGGAAGAGATTTTCTTTCCGCTCTTTCCAATCTGGTCCTTCACCTCTCTCCACCCCTCATCCACAACGGCCCGGGTTGTCCCCACGGAGGCATTGAGTACATCTGCCAGCTCTTCGATAATCTTGAAATTCTCAGCCCCTTGATCCCTCTCCGATCAGCAATCACCAGTTCAGCTTTTGTGATGTCGAGCTTTGTTCCTGCTGCCTTCTCCACTCCAAGGACCTTCAAGCATCTCGGCCTCTGGGATGTGAAGGCCCGACCTCCTCCCAGAGCGAAAGGGGCCTCCGTAACGATTTACCTCGATGATTCGGAGTCTCAGATTTTATCCCCTGATTCCTTCTACGCACCCCCGGATTACCCGATGGATTCTTATGTGAGCTGATGAGTGGGCCGTGGATAGTATTAAGAGGACGAGCTAAGGGGGTGGTCTGTCTACAGGCGGGGTTGAGAATCCTATTTTCCTCGTTCTTGAGAGTATAAGCCTCTTCTGCGATAGCTTCGACTTATCTTCCCAAGCTTGGTATCAGGCTGGCGCTCGAACGTATGAGAAGGAAACTTGCATATCTTGTGGTTGATTTTTCTTGACAAACTATTCCCTTTTTTGTTATCCGCTTTTTTGTATATTCAACGCAACCAAACCAAGTTCTTATCATTATCATTGACCACGAGAAGCTGCCCTGTGTTATCCGATACGGGGCGACAAACATCTACGCCCACACGAGCTCGGGCAGTGAACAGGACAGGAAAAAGGAGGGAGCAGATCTTCTGGTCAAGTGGGACCCTCCCTGTAACAAAGAATGGCTTGGTCCGAACGAGGAAATCTGGGGCCAAACCTGCACTATACACTTTGTTTTAGCGGCTAAAGCGCAGCGGCAGGTCTTTGACATTGGCAGTTTGAGAAAATGTTTAATTCTTTTTGGCAGAATTCGGTGGAAAAAATGACCGCTAAGTGAGCGGATAGCAGATGGTGGCTAAAATTCGGTGCTCGGAGCACCCCGAAGGAAAGGATTATTAGTGTTGCCTGGCACCCCGATTGGTTTGGAAGCAAGGAGGGCGTGTAAGTGTTTAGACATGAGAGGGGTTTTACATTGGTTGAGTGGTTCGCGATTATCCTCATTATTGGTATTCTGGCGGCCATAGCTATTCCAAGATATCTCGAAAAGAACAAACCCAGTACAACCATAAAAGGAAAAAGTGCTATAGATGCTTTTTTGAATTTTCACAATGCACTTCATAAAGATGACATCTCAACAGTAAAAGCTCATTTAACTAAGAAGGTTATTCAACCCTTATATTCAGCACTTCATAACGACAAAGATGTTCTAATAGCACTACGTGATATGTTTCCCTGTGAAATAAAAGTCGAAGGCGAGAAACGAGATGGCGGAAAAGCTATTGTCTCTGTCGTTGGCGAATTTAAATATGACCAACCGCAAGGTTATGTGATAGAAGATGGTAGATCGAAGCCTAAATATGATGTAACGAAAAAGGGGGCAATTACAATGGTCATAGAAGATGATGAATGGAAAATTGAATATTTTATCTGGAGATGGTGATGCTATATGATTTCTTGTCAACACGTATTTTCTTGATAAGCTGACAAAGAGCGATTTGTGGTTCCCGGAGCCAGAGCGCTTCTGTTCAATGTCTCAAAGAAATAAAATTAGCAGGTCGTTGAAACAATTTCTGAAGGCAATACTGATTCCGCTGTGTTTAGTTATAATCAACTTCATACTGTCTACATTATTGGATGGCCCTTTTATTATTCGAACCGTAATTCGGATGGGAGCAGTTTTCGCTGGAGGTTGGTTGATTATTTATAAGGAGGCCGGTAACCTTCTGCATGCTGCGTTGTCAGGTCCTTTCTTAATTTTCGTGGACCATGTATTACTGATGGGTGGATATATTTTGTTGGTCCATTTTATAGACCCAGCAAGATTTGAATAACAAGGCTTGAAGGCATATGGGGGCGTTATAGTATCTTTTCTTATGTTTTTCTGGATTCCATTGCTTATCGCTTTTCTTGGTGGAATCACTGCAAAGCATATTTAAGCGGATGCCAAGTATTGGAAGGTGGGTCAGGTCTTTAATCTTGCTATTTGGAGGATGCATTCACCTCTCTTGGCAGAATTTGGTGGAAAAGGTGAACGCCAAGAAAGCTGATAGGATTAATTAGGGACAACCTCCTATTTTGTGGACGATGAGCATGGAATAAAAAAGTAAGAGGCAGGGTCAGGAATGGCCCTGCCTCTTTTGTTCTCGAAAGTTTCTACCAGTAAGTGTTAAATCCTAAAACTATCCGGGGCTGAAGATTCGGTGGAGTCACCAACTTAACATTAGCCTGCCAGTGCCTGGCACGCCTGAAGTTCGAAGGTGCCTGCTAAACAGCAGTCTGCTCATGAGATCTCGTTGGACTTTTTTGCTATGATTTCGGCGATTCTTCGATGCATTCTTGACATAGGAAAGAGATGGAGGTTTTGGATAGGAACCCATTTCTCTTTTGCTCCTCTATCAAGAGCCTCACATTGAAAAACATGAAGGGTGAGTTTGAAGTGGGAAAAGGTTTGTCTGAAAGTCCCGAGAGACTCCTTGACTCTGACGTTCATTCCTATGTTTTTCTTAACGTAGTTTCTTAACCTCAGCCCCAATCTCAGCCCTTTTTTATCTTCACTTTTCCAGTTAGGAAATTCCCACAGTCCTCCCAAGAGCCCCTTGGGAGGTCTTCTATTGAGGAGAACCTTTCCATCCATTTGGATTACTGCTGATACAGCGGTAATATGTGGAATTCTTCTTTTGATGGTTTGAGGTGGATAGCTTTCCGGTCTCCCTGAGAGATATCCTTTACAAAGATAGCGGAGGGGACAACGAGAACACAGGGGATCCCTTGGAATGCAGATCATAGAGCCAAGGTCCATGAGTGCCTGATTAAAGGGGTTTGATTCACCTTCTGGAATAAGAGATTCAGAGATGTGCCAGAGAAAAGCTTCGATCTTGCCTCTCATCGGATTGCCTGAAACGGCAAAGAGTCTCGAAAGGACTCTCTTTGCATTGCCGTCGAGAATGGCTGCTTCTTTGTTGTGAGCAAAGGAGAGGATGGCACCCGCTGTGGATCGGCCAATTCCAGGAAGGCTGAGGAGGGCGTTCAGCGTATCAGGGACTTTCCCGTGGAAGTCTTTTAAGACAATCTGCGAGGCCTGGTGGAGGTTTCTGGCCCGCGAATAGTAGCCGAGTCCTTCCCAGGTCTTCAGGACTTGTAAGAGGTCAGCCCTGGCCAAACGGCTGATTGTCGGAAAGGCTCTTAGAAATCTTTGGTAGTAAGGAATCACCGTTACCACCTGCGTTTGCTGGAGCATGATTTCGGAGACCCAGATGGCGTAAGGGTCTTGGGTCTTTCTCCAGGGAAGGTCTCTCCCGTTCTTCTCAAACCACCGGAGTAGTTTCGTTTGGATTTTCTCTTTTTGTGGGATCCTTATCATATGGATTCCAATGATGCTACAGCAGATCTCGGCGAATTCTGTTTCAAGGCCGACGGCCTCTGCATAATCAACTATTCCCTATTTTTTGCCAGCCTTCAATGGATCAGCGGGAGATTAGGG
>JBEKDJ010000212.1:0-8097 GCA_050014415.1 Thermodesulfobacteriota bacterium
ATACCCGAGCGGATTTCGCTGATGACGAATAACCCGCCGACGGGCGCCCGAACAAGTTCTTTGGCAGGCGAGAGTCACGGCGCCTACGTACCGAAGCGCTTCGGTGCTCAAGGGTGCGGGCGGGTATTGCATGGAGGTCGTACGGGCTTGCCCGTAGGGCTCTATTTGCTGAATAATCCACTGTCAGATTGAAAGTCTGCCGCGCATGGGGCTCAAGATTCGGTCGGAATGGGAGCCCAAAGAGAGGGAAAAAGCGTTGGGAGAAAGGAATCTCTATTCTCCTGCCAGCCCGTATTTCTCTGCCACCTCTTTGAAACCAGGGAGAGCCCTTTCGATCACCTGACTGGTAATGGCATAGGCAATTCTGAAGTAGCCCGGTTTGCCGAAACCTCTGCCTGGAACAGTCAGGATCCGTTTCGATTGGAGCTCCTTAATGAAGGCCACGTCATCCTCAATAGGGCATTTGGGAAAGAGGTAGAAAGCGCCTTGGGGTTTGACAACCTGGTATCCAAATCCTTTTAAGGCATTATAAAACAGATCCCGTTTTTCCTCATAAATTCTGACATTTACAGAGTTTCTCTGAAGGGGAGCGACCAACCTCTGCATCAACGCGGGGGCATTGATGAAACCCAGGGTTCGGTTGGCAAACACAAGAGCAGCCATCATCTCATTAATGTCTTCGCAAAGAGGGTTGACTGCAATGTAACCGATCCTCTCTCCCGGAAGAGAAAGGTCCTTAGAGTGGGAGGTCACCCGGATGCTATCAGGATAGTATTGAAAAGAGATTGGAAGTTTGATCCCATCGTAGATAATCCGGCGATAGGCTTCATCGGTAACGAGATAGAGGGTCTTTCGCAACTGCTGACTTTTCCTCTTTAACAACTTCCCTAACTTCTCAAGCGATTCATGATCGTAAACAACACCGGTTGGATTGTGGGGGGAATTGATCAAGATGGCCTTTGTCTTTTCGCCGATCGCTTTCTCGATCTCCTCCAAATCTAACGAAAAGTCGTCGTTAGTTTCAACCAATCGGATCTCACCCCCGCAATTGTCGATATAGAATTTAAATTCCATGAAATAAGGGGAAGGAACGATGACCTCGTCCCCCTCATCCAGGATTGCTTTCAGAGCGACATTAAGTCCGCCTGCTGCCCCTACCGTCATGACGACATGGTTTTCTTCAAACGGAAGCCCCGATTCTTCAGTGAGGTATTCTGCAATTGCATGTCTTGTCTCGCTGTAACCATTGTTGGACATATAACGATGCATTCCTGTGATTGGGGAATCCGCAAGGGCTTTAAGCGCTTTCTTCAATGATGGAGGAGGTTCGAGATCTGGATTCCCAATGGAGAAATCGAAGACGTTTTCTTCACCATAAAGTTGTTTCAATTCAGCTCCTTCCTCAAACATTCGCCTTATCCACGAAGCGCTGTTCAATGCATTCTTCACCTTTTTCGAAATCGTCATTGTTAACTCCTTTCAATATCTTCAATACGTGTTACGAATGGCATCGATCTTTGCAGAACAAAAAAGCCATAGAGTTGCCCCTATGGCTTCAACGGAAATAGAAAAGCCATGGGGCCATTAGGTCACCCATGGCTTCTTATCCCTTCGGGATAGAATTTATGGGTGGCCCCTATCAAAAAAATAGTAAAAGAAGCAAAAAGAATTGGGCATTTTTCCCATGATATTTCCTTCAAACTTATTAACACCAAATAAAACATAACTGAACGAAATTGTCAAGGTAAATTTGACATTTCAGAAGAATCCCTTTAATATGGCCCAGATACGATACAAGTGCCACATTGAGAAAAAGAGATGGCTGGAGAAAAACGTCTGATTCGAACGCGTAACATTGGGTTTATGGCCCATATCGATGCCGGAAAGACAACTGTCACCGAGAGGGTCCTCTTCTACACAAAGAAGATCCATCGCATGGGTGAAGTTCATGAAGGGACCGCTGTGATGGATTGGATGCAGCAAGAACAAGAAAGAGGCATCACCATCACTTCAGCGGTCACGACAGTTGAGTGGAAAGGGAGCATCATTCACATCATCGATACTCCTGGCCACGTAGACTTCACGATTGAGGTCGAACGATCGCTCCGTGTCCTCGATGGAGTCATTGCGATCTTCTCTGCTGTTGAAGGGGTAGAGCCTCAATCGGAGACCGTGTGGCATCAGGCAGATAAATATGGCGTTCCTAAATTGGCCTTCGTCAATAAGATGGACCGAATCGGCGCGGATTTCTTCGGAACGGTAAAGATGATGGCTGAGCGCCTCGGAGCTCATCCACTGATCGTCCAGATCCCCATGGGTATGGAAGATCGATTTATCGGAGCGGTCGATCTCATCCGGTTGAAAGGAATCGTATGGGATGAACATAGCCTGGGTGCAGAGTTCCGAGAGGTTTCTATTCCGAAGGAACTGCAGGATGAGGCCCTTCTTCATCGGTCGAAATTGATCGAATCTCTTGCTGAATTGGATGACCGTTTGACAGAGAAGTATCTCAATGGAGACGAGATCACAGAATCTGAGATAAGGTCAACCTTAAGGAAAGCAACCATTTCGATGCGAGCCGTGCCAGTCCTCTGTGGCGCGGCCCTAAGGAACCAGGGGATTCAACCACTCATTGATGCCATTGTGGACTACCTCCCGTCACCCTTAGATGTGCCGCCGGTTGAAGGAACGAATCCCGTGACAGAGGAGACCGTGACAAGGGTGGCGAAAGACGAAGAGCATTTTACTGCCCTGGCCTTTAAGGTCATGATGGACGAAGGAAGGAAAGTGGTCTATATCCGCATTTATTCCGGTATCGTTAAGGTGGGAACGGAAGTCTACAACCCAAGGCTGAGGAAAGGAGAAAAAATCTCAAGAATCTTCCAGATGCACGCGCACCAACGTACCCGGGTGGAAGAGGCAAAGACCGGGGAGATTGTAGCTGTGATGGGGCTGAAAGAAACGACCACTGGAGACACCCTCTGCGGCCGCGGCCATCCGATTCTCCTCGAGCCCATCGATTTCTATAGACCCGTCATGTCGGTGGCGGTGGAGCCGAAGACAAACCAGGATCAGGAGAAACTCGTTGAGTCTTTGGAGAAATTGAGCGAGGAAGACCCGACCTTTCACGCCAAATTCGACGAAGATACGGGTCAGATGATCATCTCTGGAATGGGTGAATTACATCTCGACGTATTGGTCAGCCGGTTGTTCACAGAATATAACCTGAGTGTAAATGTTGGGAGGCCCCAGGTCGTCTATCGAGAGACCGTGGAGAAAGAAGGCGAGGCCTCCGCCAAGTTTTTGAAGGAGTTGGAGGATACAAGGCATTTTGCAGAGGTCTTCTTGCGCATCTCTCCCAACGGTCGAGGAAAGGGAATCGAGTTTCACTCCGAGGTTCCCCAGGGCAATCTGTCGCCGGAAGACCTTCTCTCTGTCGAGGAGGGAATCAGGGAAGGTTCCAATGGTGGAGTGATCATGGGTTACCCTTTGACCGATCTTCGCGTGAACTTATTGAAGGCCAATATCGACCCGGATCGGCCCTCTTTGCTCGCCCTGAAGATCGCCTCCTCCAACGCATTGAGAGAGGGCTGCCGAAAGGCCCAACCGGTATTGTTGGAACCGATGATGGAGGTCAATGTCATCGTTCCGGAGGAGTTTATGGGCGAGGTGGTAGGAGATTTGAAGGCGAGAAAAAGTATGGTAGAGGCGATCACTCCGAAGGGAAGGGTTGCCCTGATTAAAGCAACGACGCCTTTGACTCGCATGTTCGGTTACTCCACGGACCTGAGGTCCCTCACCCAGGGTCGAGGAACCTTCTCTATGCAATTCTCACGCTATGACAAAGCTATCAGCTAGAATTAACGTGTCCGTTGTCGACAATTTTTCGTCGATATGGATTCACTAGGTGACTACCATGGATGGAAAAATCCTCCAACTCCTGAGAGCGCACGCTCCGGCCTTTCTTTCGGGGGAAGAGATCAGCCAACGGCTAAAGGTCACCCGGACAGCCGTCTGGAAAAGAATGAGACATCTGAGAACGCTGGGCTATGAGATCGAAGCATCGACACGATCGGGATATCGTCTGATACGGTCCCCAGACCTTCTCACCCCATCCGAAGTCAAACCGCTCCTGAGAACCAAACAGATAGGCCGGGTGATTCACTATTTCCAAACCATCGATTCGACGAATTCCAAGGCCTACGAGTTAGCTCTCGGAGGGGCCAAGGAGGGGGAGATGGTCATTGCTGAATCACAGGAGAAGGGAAGAGGGAGGCTGGGAAGGCACTGGTTCTCACCTCCTTTTCTAAATCTCTCTCTCTCGGTCATCCTCCGACCAAAAATCCCTCCTCAGCAAGCTTCTCTTATTACTCTGATGGCGGCGGTGGCCACGGCAGATGCCATCCGGAAGTTTACGGGTCTCGTCCCATTGATCAAGTGGCCGAACGACATTCTCTTGAGAGATCGAAAGGTGGCAGGACTTCTCAATGAGATCCATTCAGAGATGGACCGCATCCATTTTGTCATCCTTGGCATTGGTGTCAACCTCAATGTGAATGGGAAGGCGTTTCCCAAAGAGGTTCGGACACTCGCTACGTCACTCAAGAAAGAGACGGGGCAGACGATTTCGAGAAAGGCATTTCTTCAGCACCTTTTGCACGAATTGGAAGGGTGGTATACCGTCTTCTTGAAGGAGGGTGCAACCGCCATTCTGGCAGCATGGAGAGATCGGGCTAAGATCAAAGGGAGACGACTCAGAGTCCATTCCTTCGGGAAGACTCTGGTCGGCGTTGCGATCGATGTTGATTCAGATGGTGCCTTGATTTTGGAGACGGCGGGCGGAGAGAGAAAGAGGGTTGTTGCAGGTGATGTTGAATACAGAAAGCAGAAAGTGGAAGGTGGAAGGTCGAGAGTATTCTTTTGAATTGGCGGTCATCTACCTTGGACACTCTATGTTCTGAAGGAGGTCATATGCTACTAGTCATCGATGTGGGTAATACAAACACAGTCTTGGGAGTCTATGATGGGGAGGTCTTGGTCGATCATTGGCGGATGGTAACGGAGAAGGAGAAGACCTCCGATGAGTGGGGGATCCTCTTTCGTGAGCTCTTTCTGTTCGATAAGATCGATTTCGACGATTTTGAAGGGATGATCATCTCCTCTGTTGTTCCCCAGGTCTTGAACATGTTGGAGGGAATGGCAGCAAAGTATTTTCACGTTAAGCCTCTTATCGTCGGTCCGGACATCCAAACGGGGATGCCCATCTCCTATGATAACCCTGCAGAGGTCGGGGCCGATCGAATCGTCAACTCTGTAGCAGCTTATGACCGGTACAAAAGGAGTATGATCGTGGTCGATTTCGGCACGGCTACGACCTTTGATTATGTTTCTTCTAAAGGAGAGTACATGGGTGGTGTCATCGCCCCCGGCATTGGGATCTCATCGGAGGCACTTTCTCAACGCACCTCCAAACTGCCCCGGGTGGAGATTCTTAAGCCCAAAAAGATCATCGGAAAGAATACGATCCAAAGCATGCAGTCAGGGATCTTTTTCGGATATGTGGGACTGGTTGACGGGATCGTCAGGCGAATGAAGAAAGAGGCGAGATCGAATCCAAAGGTGATCGCCACAGGGGGGCTGGCGGAGCTGATCGCCAGTGAATCAGAAGCGATTGAGGAGGTCAGCGAATTCCTGACCCTAGAGGGTCTGAGGATCATCTACGCAAGGAATGAGAAAAAGGTGGAAAGAAAACGTAGAAGATAGTTCTTCTGATGGTTATCTTACAATAAGACAGGTAATGAGGTTGAAAGGAGGGGATTGGATGACAGCTTTTGGCATTTTCTCCATATGGGTGCTTATCATCATTGCTTTCGGGATCTATTGGCATGCCCTTAGGATTTCTCAGAAATTGACAAAATGCGTGATGCTTCTTGAAAAGTCAGCAGAAACAATGAAGAAATGAGCGTCAGTCTATTGATGAAATTGGAATCATCGATTATCTCTCCCTTCATGGTGACGTTCTTTCCGGAGGGTCCTTGATTAGCAGAGCGAGACCAAAGGCAAGCAAGGGTGTTACAAAAATCGCCTTCATTGCCATGGGTACACCCCAGTGATCTGCAATCGTTCCGAGAAGGGTTACTCCAATTCCCCCTGCACCCATGGTAAAACCGACCATTAACCCCGAAGCTGCTCCCAGATGCTGAGGAAGGGCTGCCTGAGCCATCACGGTGGTGAGAGCGAATGTAGAGACCAATATCATCCCGGAAATTCCGATGAGGATGAAAGCCATCAAACCGCGGCTATGATAGAAAAGAAGAAGGAGAGGGAATGATAATATCAGGGTGGCCAAAAGAAAATTCTTATGGCCCCACCGGTCTGCCAATGGTCCTCCGACAACTGTCCCCAAGGCACCTGCCATCAGAAAGGTTGTAACGAGTTTTCCTGCATAAAGCGGATTCCCTTTTAGGTAATCGATGTAATAGAAAGGGATATAACTCACCAGCCCGAGTTGGGTCCAGGATCTCACTGTTGCGACGCTTACAAGGACGAGAAGAGAGATCTTCTGGTTTCTCGAAAGAGGGACTTTTTCTCCGTTCTCTACCGCTGTGAACGCAGTACGGACAGGGGAGGTGAGCATTGAGTGGTTGAGTAACAGGATGATGGCCATTAGAATTCCTGGAACGATCATCACCAGCGTACCTTTGAAGTCGAAGGTGGTCACGAGTGTGAGTGCCCAGATTGGGCCAATGGCGAATCCTAAGCTTCCGCCCACGGCAAAAATCGACATGCCTGTCGCCTTTTTTTCCCCAGTGAAAAAGTAAGCGGTTTTGAACCCTTCCGGATGGAAGCTCGCGATTCCAATACCGCATACAACGACACAAATGAGCAGGAGGGAATAGTGAGGGATGAGTCCGGTAATGGACATCCCTAGACAGGCGATGAAAGGGGCCAGAGGGAGAAACCATCCCATTGGACGTCTATCGGAGAGATATCCAAATAGAGGTTGGATGACCGATGAGGTCAGGTTCCCAAACAGAAGGATAACGCCGGTCGTTGTGTAGGAGAGATTCAAAGCCGCTTTGAAAAAGGGGAGGAGGGCGGGCAAAGCCCCTTGATTGACGTCTGTGACCAAATGGCCAGCGCTGAGAATGGCCAGGGCCTTCTTGTTCATCTTCATTGTGGTCCTCTATTCCGAGCTATCATTGTTCCCGATGAGGTTAGTTTTGTCAAACCACAATGGGGGACGGAGGAGTACCGAGGTCCAAGATTTCGTTGAAACGGAGCGAAAGGGGTTTGTAGAACGCAACTGATTGGAGAGACAAAGTCAGTGAAACACGAGGAGCTTCTTTCTTGCACCCTCATTACTGAAAAGAAATGGCAGATCGCAGCAAAGGTAACTGGACCGAAGGCTTGGAAGTGTTCAGAGGGTGTATGTCATTGGTCGATCTGCATGTCAAAAGCCAAAACTCTTCTTGACAAATTTTATAAAGAATAATATTATTAAGAGTAAGTGATCAGGGGGAAATATGAGATTGTCTACTAAGAGCCGATACGGGGTGAGGGCAATTTTTGATATCGCTTATCATTCCGAGGGCTTGGAAACGCAGGTCAAGGATATTTCTCGAAGACAAGGAATATCGCCTCGCTATATTGAACAGATCTTTCAGAAACTGAAGAAGGCAGGGATCATTGGAAGTAAAAGAGGTCCTTCAGGAGGGTACTTCCTGACGAGGCAGTATGAAGAGATCACTCTTGGCGAGATCATCAGAATTACCGAAGGAAGCCTTGACCCAGTTCGTTGCCTCGATCCTCAGAATAGAAGTAAACCCTGTGATAAACTGGGAGAATGTGTGACTCGCTCCATTTGGAATGAGGCAGGAAATAGGTTGAAGGAATACTTTGATTCTGTCACCGTCAAGGATTTATGCAAAATGGCTCAGGAGATGGGGTTAAAGAAGGAACTGGATCGAAGGTTCATGTATTTCATTTGATTTTTTAGATTTCTTTTACATTCTTGATTGGAATATGAAAGGATTGATCACCCAAAAGAGGCTGTATTTAATCTATTATCGTGAGAGAATTAGAAAGATGATAATG
>JBEKDJ010000213.1:0-8067 GCA_050014415.1 Thermodesulfobacteriota bacterium
CTCTGCGAATTTTGCGAAGAGTTTCTATGGGATTAGGAGTTATTGCCATAATGGGGTAGCAGGGAGCGATACTGCACAAAGGATTCACAATGCCAGTATTGTCGCTCAACCAGTACTTCCTGAACTCTTCGACCGGTCATTTTAGCCAAGCATACTTGATTTGAATCAGTAATCATTAGGTGGTCGATATTTCTTGACAAACTATCCCCTTTTTTGTATATTCAACCCATCCAAAAGCAAGTTCTTATCACTGAAGGAGGCATAAAGAAAAATGAAAAAGCTCTTTACTATTACTTTATTGGCAATCGTATTTACCGTCGGAATCGTTTTTAACGGTTTTGCTCAACAGAAACCAGTGAGTGGCGGCATCCTGAGAGAAGTTGCGGCCAATGGCCCGATGTGTCTGAGCTACCTGCCGGCGATGGGACCCGGTGATGAAATCGCCGTCATGCCCGGTGTGGAAAGGATGATGGAGTACAACAATGCCGACAAACAGATACATCCGCTCCTGGCCGAGAAGGTTGACGTTGACAGGATTAATAAGAAACTAACCTTCCACATAAGGAAGGGCGTCAAATTCCATGACGGTTCAGACCTAACGGCCGAAGTTGCGGCCTTCTGGTATCAACTGTATAAAGATGCCCATCGGCTGCAATTTGGAAACACGGTATCGTCAATTGAGGTTGCCGATACCTACACTATGGTCCTACATCTAACCGACTTTAATAACCAGTTCCTCGACGGTCTTGGCTGGCAGCCCATCTATTCCAAGGCTGCCTGGGACAAGGCCGGCGGTGGCGATGTTGAGAAGAGCAAAGCGTTTGCCCGGGGCAACTGCATAGGGACAGGCCCGTTCATGCTGAAAGAGTATAAGGTGGATGACCACATTACCTGGGTAAAGAATCCCAATTACTGGCAGAAAGGCAAGCCCTACCTCGATGGCATTACGGTCCGTTACGTTCCCGATCCCGTGACCGCTTCAGCTATGATGCAGTCAAAAGAGGCAGACATGTGGGAAGGCCCTCCGCCCAAATACCAGGCTGAGTTAGAGAAAAAGGGCTTTATCAGGCAGAGCGGCTTCGGCCTGCCCGGCATCATCTACATCAACAACAAGAGTCCGGATTCGAAGTTTCGGGACAAGAGAGTGCGCGAGGCTGTAGAGTACGCCCTTGACAAGCCAGCTATAGCCAAAGCCCTTGGTTATGGCTACTACACACCACTGACCATGACAGCTCCTCCTGGTGAATGGGGCTACGACCCGAATTACCCGGGCCGGCCGTACAATCCCGAAAAAGCCAAGCAACTGTTAGCCGAGGCCGGCTACCCCAACGGGCTTAAGATCAAGATGCTCATCTTGCCGACTCCGGATAGCCAAGACGCTGGTACAGCTTTCAAGCAGTATCTCGATGCCGCTGGCTTCCAGGTTGATCTGGATGTTGCCGATTTCGGCAGGTTCTTCTCCTCGATCTGGGTGAACGGCTGGCAAGACCTGGCCGTTTTTTTGACCGGACTCGACTTCAACTACCTCGCCACCTTCTTCCGCCAGTTTGGCCCTGACCCGTTTGCCAACTACGCCAGCTTCCAGAGACCTCAGGAACTGATCGACATGGCCAGACAGGCGTATCACGCGTACGATGAAGCCACCCAGAAAGAGTGGGCCAAGAAACTGGTCCGGTTAATGGCTGATGAATGTCTGGTGGTTCCAACGTATTTGACGCCGGCTGCGTACATCATCCAACCCTACGTTCACACCACTTTTGACAAAGAAATGATGGTAGCCAGGAAAACATATGATGAGTGGATGGATAAGCATTAAGCTCTACGCTTAGTTGAGAATTAGGTCGCTTGAGTCAGAAGCCGGGTGATTTACCCTCAGATGATGTTTTGAGCTGAGAACGAATCACCTGGCACGTGGGTCTGCTGGCACTTGTACAGAGCGGTAATTTCGGCACAGTGCTTGATCTTCCCAGAACCCTCTGACACAGAACCTTCCGTACATCCTCTTGGAGCTCATATCCCACATGATTTCCCTGATAAGGATGAATCGAAAGGCGAAGTGGCTGCCAATCCTCAACAAACGAGGGCGCAACATATTAAGAATACAAGACCCTTCACTTGTCACTGGAATTCATGAGAATCGCTTTTCCCCTTGACAAAGTTTCCCAATAATTTTTTACGGTAATCACATTCATTTTTCGTGATCATGTTCATGCATCTTGTAGTGCGAAACCTTATCAACTCTCGACAAGAATCGGGACGTTCCACTGCCGAAATCGATCAAACCCGCGAACAGTCTATAAGTACCCAGTACCTGGATTATTGCCGAAATGCAGTGTCTTTAGGATATCTCCAAGAAGGCTGAGCTACAGAGATTTCTCAGGGAGGGAGTCATTACTAGACTAGGCAAGGAGTCAAAACAGCTACTTTCCTTAAGCATCCTGGCGTTTGGGACTTAAAGGTCAGACCCCCGCCTAAGGCGAAGGTACCTTCCATAATGATTTACCTCGATATTCGGGGTCTCAGATTTTATCCCCTGATTCCTTCTACGCACACGGCGATTACCCGATGGATTAAAGGAGGATTTCGAAGCCACGCTGGGTGACTCCGATGGTTGCGATTTCTGCTATCAACGTTGCGTTTTTAAAGGCCCAAAAAGCTACGATTTGAAGATCATATACGCTCTCGCCTAAGTCTTTTATCAGGTGCGGAAGCTGGCAAGATATCCTCGGTTTTATGGGGGGCCAAAACCACCCTCAACGAATTGGAAGGTAGCCTCGTTGAGTACTTCCTGAAAGTGTGATTTTCGGATCTCACCGAACAATGCAAGGTTTCGATTGATAACCGATAAGTAAATTACCCCGCAGCAGAGCTGCGGGGCATTAAAATTCAAAACTTAATTGCTCTTGCTGCTGATACTTTATATAACGACGTATGACTTCAGAGGTAACCTTGTCTCCAACAGACCGAACAAAATACCCATCACTCCATAATTCTCCACCCCAAAGCTGTTTCTTTACGTCGGGAAACTGCTTAAACACCATCTTTGCCGAGATACTCTTGATAATCTGAACAATCCCTGCTGGAGAATACCGAGGAGGTGCAGACAAAAACAAATGAACATGATCATCCTTCACCTCCATCGTATCTACCTCAAACTCATACCTCTCAGCTATCTCCGTGAAAACCTCTGTGATCCTTTTCGCCAGATCCCCCTTCAAAATCATCTTACGGTATTTGGGGACCCATACCATATGATATTTCAAATCATAGACCGCATGGCTTGTTCTTTTTATCGGGCTCATGCAGTACTTATAGCATGTTTTTTCGCTTCGCGAACCTGTTTTCATCCGCCCAGCAGAGCTGGGCGGTATTCAACAGGTATTTTTTATAAATCCCCCCAAAAGAATCTTGTTGTAAAACAAATGAGAGGAAATGAGGTCCGAAATACAGTCTTTTCATCTTCAACTAATTTGTTGAAACTATCTCAGAGCCCCAACCCTAGTGTGTTTCATCATCCATTTTAATGTTTCCGTGGGCTGGTAATAATGGGCCATGGTATAAAAACACGTTGATAGGCAACGGTCATTACATCTCTTCTTCACATCTGCTAATTCCCCCTGATCAAACTTCGGATTCCAGATCGTTCCCCAATCATGATCAAACGTGATCAAGTCAAAGCATGGCGAAAGCGTGCCATCAGGCCGAATCAACATGCCATTATGTCCTGCCCGGCAACTCCATTGCACCGATTTGTGCCGCATCAAATCCTTCATTGCCTCTAAATGCGAAATAGAATTCACCATCGTGTACCCCTGGCGGTTTTTCTGAATAATCCAATCCAGCAACGCATCAACTTCTTCGTATTGCTCCGGCTTGATATACAACCCATCGGCTTTATGCTTATAATGGTTGATGCCAACAATTGATTGGGGCGACTCATTAATATGATAATCCGTTCCGATCCCATTGTCATGGGCAATTTCAGTCAGCAGCTTGACATCTTTGATGTTTTGGCTCGTGATGTTCATATTAAAAAACAGAATGTACCCATATTTTTCCTGCTGCTGGACTAAATACCGAAACTGGGGCTCTATTGGCATCAATGCCTTTGGCAACCCTGGTTTGGGTTCAATACAGTCAACTGCAAGATTGATGGCGGCCACATCAGCCTTGCCAATCTCGTCACTAAACTCTTTCGTCAGCAGATACCCATTAGTGGGAAGATACATAAAAAACCCCTGGCTGCTTCCATAGCGAATCACTTCCAGAATAAAATCCTTACTGATCAGCGGTTCGCCACCCATGATTGGAATCACCCGACAACCGAGTGTTTTGAGCCAGTCAACCGAACTTTTGGCGGTCTCAAGCGACATTCGTTCGCCTTTATTATCAAATTGATAACAATAATGGCAATCGATATTGCACTTCCAATCTGTAAAGAGATAGGAAATCACCGGTCGCAGTTTAGAACTGTACACCTGCGACTGGACATACGGAATAATCCATTTATTAAACGCCCTTACCCCATTTTTAACTTTGTATTTCGCCAATAGTGATCTGCTCATAATTTTGCAAACCCTCCTTCAGCGTCCTACTCATCACGGAAACCACTGCACTAATCTCCGTCAGGAATGTATATTTCTAACAATAATCATTATCTCATAAAAATATCTTAAAGTGAAGAGTTGTAGGGCATGCCGTATAAAACGTATGACTTGTCGGTTAAAGTCCGACTGTGGGAGTTCGGCAGTTCGCCTACGTAGCTTGAGGGAGGCGTAAGGGATAACCTGAAGCACTAAGTTCCCTGACAAAGCCTCAACAAGGGAGTTGAGTAAACCTGCGGGTTGCAGCGTAAGCGAACCTGGATGTAGCCTCGAAATTCACAATGGAGCTGTCATCGCTCTCCTACAAAGGGAAAGACTGGAGCACCTATCCTAACGAAAACTACCACAACCGATTGATGGACTCCCGGGGCACCAGGGGTGACACAAAGAAAGGTAGACAGAGGCGGTAACCGAGAAGGACGAGTTCGAACTCCCCTCTTCAGAAGGCTCGATAGCTGCTATCAACGTTGCGTTTTTAAAGGCCCAAAAAGCTACGGTTTGAAGATCAGATAGAAACATTTCCTTCTTCTTTTCGATGGGTTGTATTGGCAAGATATCCGCAGGTAAGAGTTTAGAATTGTCCGCCCTACCTTATTTGTTTCTTCCTCACCTCACTATATTTTCCATGCCTTGCAGATTTCACTGAGAAATCTAAGCTGAATTTGGAACCCACGTTGTCCCGATGGACATTCTGTATACTCTATTCCCCGATGAACTGCATTCGCTTCGTGATAGATTATTTTTTGTCTTAATTCAAGAAGGCGTCAGGAGCCATTAGCAGAGCTACAGATACCGCTATCCCTATTTTCGCTATTCTTCATTCAAAACTACACCGTAATCGTTTCCTCATCTCTCAATACTCTAAGGTTATTGATCTTAAGCCTGCTGAGTTCGGTTTCGATGGTCTTGAAATATTGGGGCTTCAGGTGGGAGACACAGATCTTTTCAGGGGTATATTTTATTTTTAAGATCTCTTTTTTTAACAATTGGGGTGTTAGATGCCCTGTTTTTAATGCAGTCTCCTCCATTCGGTTGGGAAAGGTAACTTCTATAATGAGGCAGTGAATCTCCTTCCTTTCCAAATTCTTCCATGTTTCAGCAGATGGTCCTGTATCGCCAGTATAAAAGAAGCATCTCTTTTTCTTGTTTTCAACCAGGTATCCCACCGCGGGAACTGAATGATTAACTCTAACAGGTGAGATTGTATATTGGCCTATTTTTATCGGTTGTCCAGTCTTTAGTTCTATGAGTTTCAAAGTCCCCTTTAGAGCAAAGTCGGGCCACACCAAACTGTTCAATAGATTTTTTTTAATTCTATTAATTATGGGTGAAATGCTGAAAACGTTAACTTTATGTCGTTTATTCCGAATGGCAATATTGTCAGCCAAAAAAGGGATCCCTTTTACATGATCCAGGTGGGCATGCGTAATGAAGATATTTTCTATTTTTAGCTGACTTTTTTCATTAAGAACGTTGGTTATGCTCCCCGCATCAAATAAGATCCTACCGTCCACTAAAAAGCACGAAAGATTGTTGCCGGGAAACTCAGCACCCGAACAACCCAGGACCTTGATTTTCATATCGAACTCCTTCCTCCCTCCCTGCCAGAAAGACTCGTTTACGTAAACCTATAGGAGAAAGTCTCATTATTGTCAATTAGAATTTTTCAAGTAAAATTTTTGTTGACTTTCTTGACGAAAATTAGTAGCTTTTTAACGACACCAAAGCATATACAATATATCCCCTTCCTTACTATAAATCAAAAAAGAACCTCAACCTTTTGGAGTTGAAGATGAAATGGGATTGCCAAAAGGTACCTGCATAAGCCTCAGAAGGAATACTATACCCTTTTGAGGCTTTCGCATTTTAACCTCTCCCCGCACATCTCTCGGCAAAGTGCATAAGGGAAATCATTGGGCAACCTGTAATCTCATAGGACAGGCAAACGACAGGAGGAGATCACAATGGTTGAGATGTCGCCCTTGACAAGGTTCTTAAAAGTCTTTGGGAAATCAGAGATCATCTTCGAGGAGAACAGCTTGGGAAATGATATGTACGTGATACACTCTGGGAAGGTCAAACTCTCGACAAAAGCTCCGGGCAGAGAGGTTGTGCTGGCCATCCTCGGACCAGGGGAGTTCTTTGGCGAAATGGCTTTGGTTGACGCTGCGCCTCGTACTGCTGCAGCCATAGCAGAAGTAGATGACACCCGACTCATCGTGCTTGACCAAGGAAAATTTCTCTATCTGGTTAGTCAGCAGCCAGCGTTTGCCCTGACCATTATGCATGCCCTCTGTAAGCGGGTCAGAGAACGTTGGGCACTGTACTCAGGCCTATTTGAAAAAAGTACCCCTCCACTCCCACCTTCTCTCCAGAGGGGAGAGGGGCAGAGTGAAGGTAACAATAGGGGAAATGCGAGATGACAGATCCAAAAGGAAAGAAGAAGATTGTAGAGCTCAGACCAAACATCTTTCAGATTCGTGCTGAAAGGCCAGGAAGTCATGTTTATCTCATAAAAGGCAGTGTGAAAAATGTGCTGATCGATACCGGTGCGGCTACAAATTTCCCTTACCTCAAAGAGCGTCTTTTAGAAGTAGGACTGCACCCAAAAGACATTCATCTCATCATCCTGACACACGAGCATTTCGACCACATTGGTGCGACAGCCTTCTTCTTTGAGACGGCAGTGATCGCTGCACACCGCCTTGCCGCAAACAAGATCCAGCTACAGGATGAATTTGTGATGATGGGTAAGTATTATGATATGCCTACAATACCTTTCCATGCCGATATCTGGCTGGAAGGAGACACAATGGTAGAACTGGGTAACTATAGACTTCGAGTAATTCACACCCCCGGTCATTGCTCAGGCTGCATCTGTTTATATGAACCAGATCACAGGCTGCTCTTTACCGGTGATACAGTTCTGGGTGGAGGTCTTCTCTCAGGCATTTTTTCTTCTGGGAACGTTAGTGACTACCTAAATTCGGTCCAACGCCTGAGCAACCTGAGGATAGAAGAATTTTACCCTGGTCACGGTAGAATCTCGACCACTCCCCAAGATGATCTCCAGAAGGCGTTGGAAGACTCCCGAGCCATGTTAAATGACTCCAAAATCCTTTTCGAGGCATTAGATACTAAAGCAACTTTCCAACGCCTTTTTTCATCCATTAGAAAGTTTCCCATCCCCGAAAAGAATAAGGTCCCCTCGTCCTTAACGGGAGAGGACCAAGGTGAGGATGAAGGAGGCCAAAAATGAAATGCCCAAAGTGCCAGACTGAAAATCCTGAAGGCATGAAATTTTGTGGGGGATGTGGAACTAAGTTAGAAAGGGTCTGCCCGCACTGCAATTTTTCTAATCCGCCTCAATTCAGATTCTGTGGTGAGTGCGGCACTGCTCTTGAGAAGCCTAAAGAAGCTCCCCCTATTAACTATTCAGAGCCCAAGTCCTATACCCCCAAGT
>JBEKDJ010000214.1:0-8065 GCA_050014415.1 Thermodesulfobacteriota bacterium
ACATTTCCTTTCCCGAGGAGACGGCTCAATTCCTGAGGGAGGGTTAGTCTACAAAAGATGCCCCCTCCGAGGTTTTTTCTATTCTAAACTCCCAGTAATCTTGTGATCGCGAAAATCAGCAGAAACCCCAAAGGCGTGAAGGCGATGGAAACCAGCGGATCACTCTTTTCATGAGCTTGCGGAAGCAGATCGAAAAGGGATACTGCTATAAGAACCCCGGCCGCAAAAGCGGCAAGTATCCCGAATCTCTTCCTGTAGCGGACAGCAAACAATCCGCCAGCCAGTGTCGAAACAAACGTGAGCGCGCCGAAAATGATTGGAAACATAGTCCTCACTTCCTTTTGCTGGTGGCAATCATTATCCTTTGCCAGCCGATATAGCAACGGGTTATAGTACATAAGCAGGGCCCCTTACAATCTTGTTGATTCTTTTGGAGTTGCAATTTTTTTAAAATTCTGTATAAAATCACCGAGAGTGAAGAACGAAGATTAAAGATCTGAGAGCGATCCGACGAGGAGTGATAATTATGGAAACAATATCCAAAACAAAGCAGCAACTTCTCCTTGAGATGAAAAAGCTTCGGACGAGGCTGGATGCCACGGAGCGGCGCTTACAGGAGGCTAACGAGCTATTGCAGGCTCAGATCGCCGAGCAGAGGAGAACAGAGGAAACCTTTGAGAAAGCTCAAGAATACACTGAGAGCATCGTGGAGACAATACGTGAACCGCTTATCGTGCTTACCCCCGCCCTGAGGGTTCTCTCGGCCAACCGTAGTTTTTATGAATCATTCAAGGTAACGCCGAACGAAACGGTAGGCAATCTTATCTATGACCTCGGAAACCGGCAATGGGATATTCCCAGGCTTCGGACGTTGCTTGAAGATATTCTTCCAAAAAATAACAAGTTCGATAACTATGAAGTTGAACATGTGTTTTCAAGCATCGGACACAAAATAATGCTGCTCAATGCGCGCCGTATCATTCAAAAGGAAATCGGTTCTCAGCTGATCCTCCTGGCAATAGAAGACATCACTGAAAAAATGCGCCTGGAAAGAGAATTGGCAGAACGAACACGAGACGCAGAGAAGGCACAATCCGAGGCTGAGGCTGCAACAAGAGCCAAGTCTGATTTCCTGGCTAACATGAGCCATGAGCTGCGGACCCCGCTCAATTCGATCATTGGATTTTCGGAGGTACTGGAGGACGAACTGCTCGGCTCGCTGAATGCGTCGCAGCGCGAAAACGTGCAGTATATCCTCAAAGCGGGAAGGCACCTGCTCAGCCTGATCAACGACATCCTCGATCTCTCCAAGGTGGAATCGGGCAAGATGGAACTCGAAGTGGACAGAGTGTCATTAAAAGGGATTCTTGATGCATCGCTGGTAATGCATCGGGAGAAGGCATTGCGGCATGGGATCAGTCTGGATTTACAGATGGAACCGGTCACGGATATGGTGATCGAGGCTGATGAAAGGAAACTCAAACAGATACTGTTCAATCTTTTGAGCAATGCGGTGAAATTCACACCCGACGGCGGCTCCGTGCGGGTCATGGCAAGGGGAATCACCGGAGCACAAGAAATAGAGATTAGTATCGAGGATACCGGCATCGGGATCAAGCCGGAGGACATCCCGAAGCTTTTCAAAGAGTTCTCTCAATTGGATTCTGTCTATGATAAAAAGTACAAGGGTACAGGGCTCGGGCTGGCGCTCACCAAAAAATTGGTTGAACTGAATGGCGGGCACATACAGGTGTCGAGTGAATTCGGCAAGGGCAGCCGCTTTGCCTTTGTCATACCCGTAAGGCAAGCGAGTAAAAATAATGCCTGAGAAAATCCTTGTGGTAGAAGACAACGAGCAAAACCGCATACTCATGCGACAGATATTGACCTACCACGGCTATGACGTGCTGGAAGCGACGGATGGGCTGACGGGGTTGGAGATGGCCCGCGCGCACATGCCCGCGCTGATCCTGCTGGATATTCAGATGCCTGTGATGAACGGTTTTGCGGTCATCCGTGAGTTGCGGAATAATCCTGAGCTCAGAAAGATCAAGGCGATTGCCGTTACGTCCTTTGCCATGAAAGGCGACAGGGAAAAGGCGTTGCAGGCTGGTTTCGATGAATACGTCACTAAGCCTATTGATACACGGAAATTCCCGGAGCTGGTCAAGCAAGTCCTATCTCGGATGCAACCATGAACCCAAGAAATTCGATCATTCTCTGCGTTGACGACGAAGAGGCGAATCTCAAGCTCCTCGAAAACATACTCGTTCCGAGAGGCTACGCGGTGGTCGGCGCCGCCAGCGGAAAAGACGCCTTGCTGAAGATCAAAAGTCAGGCTATTGACCTCGTACTGCTGGACATCCTAATGCCTGAGATGGACGGCTTTGAGGTGTGCCGGCAGATCAAAGAAGACCAAAAGCTCAGGAACATACCGGTCATCATGATTACGGTATTGACCGCCAAACAAGACCGTATTCGCGGCATCGAGGCCGGGGCAGAGGAGTTCTTGTCAAGGCCTTTTGACCAGACGGAGGTGCTCGCCAGGATAAAGATACTGTTGAAGATGAAGGAACTCAACGACGACCGCGAGCGAGCAGAGGAGGCGCTGCGAAAATCCCACGCTGAGTTGGACTGTCTGGTGCAGGAACGAACGGCGGAGTTGGCACAAGCCAAC
Organism: Thermodesulfobacteriota bacterium; assembly: GCA_050014415.1. Classification (GTDB taxonomy): domain Bacteria; phylum Desulfobacterota; class BSN033; order BSN033; family UBA1163; genus JBEKDJ01. The sequence continues at coordinate 2,678 of JBEKDJ010000214.1, forward strand.
GCAATGCTGCAAGTAGATATCACCGAGCGCAAGCGAGCGGAGGAAGCACTATACCAAAGGGACCTCGAACTTCGGACGGCTCTTTCTGAAATCAAAGCATTGAAAGACCAACTCGAGGCCGAGAATATTATCTTCCGTCAAGAGATCACAATGAGACATCAATTCGACCATATTCTCGGGCAAAGTGATGGTCTCAAGTATGTTCTCTATCGAGCGGAGCAGGTCGCTTCTATGAACACAACGGTCCTCATCCTCGGTGAGACCGGTACGGGAAAGGAGCTGATCGCTGCCGCCATCCATGACATGAGCCCTCGCAAGGAACGGCCGCTGATCACCGTCAACTGTGCTGCCCTGCCGGCCAATTTAATAGAGAGCGAATTGTTCGGCCGGGAGAAGGGGGCATTTACCGGGGCCGATACCCTGCAGGTAGGCCGGTTCGAGGTCGCCCAAGGTTCCACCCTTTGCCTGGACGAGATCGGGGAGCTACCGATGGAGGTGCAGGCCAAGCTGCTCCGGGTGATCCAGCATAACGAGTTTGAGCGCCTCGGCTCGTCCCGTACCATCAAAGTCGATGTACGGATCGTGGCAACGACCAATCGAAACCTTGAGGAAGAGGTCCGCAAGGGCAGGTTTCGGCAGGACCTTTACTATCGGCTCAACATCTTCCCCATCACCGTCCCTCCGCTGCGGCAGCGGAAAGAAGACATCCCGCTGTTGGTCCAGGCCTTCATAGAGCGATATTCCAGGAAATTGGGGAAACAGATCACGTCGATCCAGAAGGAGACGATGAAGGCACTGCAGGATTATCCGTGGCCCGGGAACGTCCGGGAGTTGGAAAGCATCATTGAACGGGCCGTGATCTTGTGCCCCGGGCCGGTCTTGCAGTTGGCAGATAAACTGGAGATTTCGTCCCCTCCACTTCCATCCACCATGAGAACCCTGGAAGAGACGGAGCGAAATCAAATTCTTAAGACCCTTTCGGAGACCCGATGGCGCATCGAGGGAAAGGACGGGGCCGCAGCGATCCTGGGTCTTCACCCGAGTACCTTAAGAGCGAGGATGCATAAGCTCGGGATACTCCGGCCGGAGACAAAAGAACCAGATTAGACTGTCCACCTTCATTCAAAGTACCCCTCAATATGTGGAGGCTCCACCAAATATTGAGGCCAAACAAATCGTTTTGCACTTCTGTACTGTTCTCTCCTATTAATCTAATCCCCTGTTATTAAAGGATGATTTCAAGCTTCAGCTTTTTTTCGGTTGTTGGCAGGCCATTTGCAATCGCTATTTTTATGATCCTGGTCATCATACGAATGAAGGCCCTTTCCGAGAAGCGCATGGAGCTGTCACAGACGATTAATTTACTGGTCGGCTCCATAAGGACGGAGAAGGGATGCAAGCGTTGCGACTTTTGCCAGGGTATGGAGGATGAGAATCGACTCTTTCTTCTTGAGGAATGGGATACCGTGGAGAACCTTAAGAGCTACCTGAAGTCAGGGCGTTTTAGGGTACTCCGGGGGGCGATGAGCCTTCTCAGAGAGCCCTATGAAATGATGTTCCACACCGTTTTTCATCCGGAGGGGATGGAGGAGATTTAATGGATAAATTGCTTCTTACGAAATGTCTTCGCTGCAGGGGTGCCGTGATCTATGACAAATTTTACGGTCCCCAAGACCAGTTTTGGGGATGGAAATGTTTGATCTGTGGGGAGATTGTTGACCCAGTAATTCTGGAGAATCGGCAATTGATGAGAGCGGGTCAGGCGATAAACCTCCGAAGGGCAAGGAGGTAAAAAGAAAGATTGATATGGGCAAGACCTTTGATCCAGAAAAATACGAGATGACCTTCTGTCCCCTTTGCCAGGGAGAAGGCAAATTACCCAAGCCCCCTGAGGGGTTTGAGGTTTGCAAAGAATGTGGAGGCTTTGGACTAATAAAAAAGGAAGGGGTAACAGAGTATGATCGCCTATGAGCTCTACTGCTTTGATAAAACAGCCGAAGCTCATTTTATTGGGATATTAAAAGAGAAAAGAGAAAATCTATTAAGAATAACACAGGAATCTGTCCTGAATTTGGGAAGGAAGGTCATAGGTGATAACGCAGATGTCGCTAACATCTATTTCATTCAGGTAGAGGTGTAGTAACCACTTTAGGATAAATGGCGAATCAAAATAAAAGGCCAGCAAGCAGGAGGGAATAGAAAATGATTCGGGTTTGTTATTACCTGGGTTGTGGGGCTGTTTATGGAGAAAAAAGCCCCTATCAGAAAAGAGGGTAACACATGGGTTATGCCCAAAGCACCTTAAAATCTCCTTAAAAGAGATAAAGGCTGAAATGGAAAAGAGGAGAGGAGAAAAATGTCATGGGAATCATTCTGATCGTTATCTTGGTCATCGTGCTCATCAGCGCCCTGCCCACCTGGCGCCACAGTAAGTCCTGGGGACCTTATCCCAGCGGCGGAATCGGATTAATCCTCCTGATCTTGATCATCCTGTTACTGCTGGGGCGGATTTGAGGTAGCTTTGAGGCACATGAATTAGTCCTCATCACCAACGACATAGAAAAAAGCGGAGATTTCGAACCACCTTGATTCACGTGAAAGGGACATAAACAGGGTTTGGTAAAACGCATAGGCCCCTTAATCATAGCCCATGAATTGGGGAACTCTCGGCTCATACAGATCTTAGAAAAGAGGCCAGTTAGAGAAAACCGGTCTCAAAATACAGTATTTCTCATGAAAAAATACAGATATTACCTTTACAAATTTTCTGCCATTTTTAAGAAAATGATGTCTTATAAGCTCCCAAAGTAGATTGAAATGGACGGACGCATTCTGTCCTCAGAAAGGAGTCGAACATGCTTTGGACCATATGTGTGATTCTCTTGATTTTGTGGTTGTTGGGATTTCTTAGTCATGTGGGTGGTGGACTCATTCATATCCTCCTGGTCATCGCCATCGTCGTGGTACTGATCCGAGTCATTCAAGGACGAAGACCATTGTAGCGATTTGGACCCTTGCCGGAGAAGGTGAGGTATTTGGAAAGGAGGTGGTCAGCAGGTCCAGAAAGATTTTGCTGAATCTTAGGATACCTTCAGTAGAAAAGGTCTCGCGACCAACCATTTCACCACAAACTTACAGAGAGGAGTAACCGCTATGAAAAAGAGAAATATCGTTATCCGCTGTTTTGTGCTTCTTATGCTGATCGCCACCTTTGCAGCCTGTGCATCGACACCCAAACATGAAAGTACAGGTGAATATGTTGACGATTCGGTCATCACAACCAAGGTAAAATCCCTGCTTGCAAATGATGATTTTTTCAAGTCATTCCAGATCAGTGTCGAAACTTACAAGGGCATCGTTCAACTGAGCGGCTTCGTTGATTCTCAACAGGCCGTGGATAAAGCGGGCGAAATCGTAAGGAGCGTCCAAGGGGTCAAATCCGTAAAGAATAATCTGGTCGTGAAATAGGCGACCGTTATCCTTTCCCGGATGGAGCCTGGCGGCCGCTGTTGACCCGAATGCTGGATTTCTGGGACACCCGTTTGGGAGGTTAGTTAAATGCGGAAATGGAGTCAATCAGAGAGGGTCCGTCTGGTTAAGCCCCCTTAGATCAAATAATAACAGACTGTTGAAAAAATAAGTTTCTATAGGGACAATTCTACCATCAAATTTCATTGTGGTTGTTAGGATTTATCGGTGGCTATATGGGGGTGGACTCATTCATATCCTGCTGGTAACCGCCACCGTCGTGGTAGTGATCCGAGTCATTCAAGGACGAAGACCATTGCAGCGATTTGGACTCGTAAACCTGCTAAGGAAGGAGATCAGTTCTTGTGAAACCGATCATGCTTATTGGTATTGTTTTAATCGTCCTCGGGGTAGTAGCTCTTGCCTACCAGGGCATTACTTACACAAGCCGCGAGAAGATCATTGATATTGGCCCCATCCAAGCTACCCATGAGACCAAGAAGACCATCCCGTTGTCACCCATTTTGGGTGGCTTTGCGCTTGCAGGCGGAATTGTGTTGGTCATCATTGGAATTGGAGCCAAAAAATAAACCCTGACAATTTAGGTCTGATAAAGCATCAGGAAAAGACAAAGGAGGGATTTTATGAAAAAGATACTGTTTCTGGTCGTTGTTCCGGTGATGATGGCAGTTCTGATACAATGTGTTTCGGCTCCTCAGAGGTGGCCGGCATATGAAAGAAGGACTGAGGATCGAATTTTTTTGCTTCAACAGGGGATTGGCAACGGGTTGGCATCGGGTGAACTCACCCCTAATGAGGCTCAGAATCTTCTGGCGAAACTTGAGAATATCCGAAGGGATTATATGGTGTTGAGGGAAAGAAGGACCACGGCGGAGGAATGGGACCCCCTTCTTGGGAGGCTGGACGATCTGGAGAGGGAGATTAACAGGGTGCGCGCCCAACCTTCAAGAATCGATGAGACAAGAATCGAGGATCGGATGATCGCGCTCCAGAGGAGGCTCGATGAGGGGATAACGGCCGGAAGATTGACGCGTGTCCAGGGAAGGGAATTTCAATTAAGATTGGATGCCATCCGAAGGGAATTTTTGCAACAGATAAAAGACCGACCCTTCACCCAAGAGGAAAAAGGAGATATTTCCAGCCGCCTTGATTCACTTGAAAGGGATATAAACAGGGTTTGGTAAAACGCACAGACCCCCCCCATCGTAGCCCATGAATTGGGGAAATCTCGGCTCATACAGAGCTTAGAAAGGAGGCCAGATGACATGCATTTCAATATGTTGGCACATCCAGTGATTTCTGTAATCGCGGGGATATTGATTCTCCTTGTCCCGAGACTATTGAGTTATATCGTTGCCATCTATCTCATTATAACTGGCATTCTCGGGTTGGTCCGCTGATTGGCACGCGAATCTATTATTGCCAAAAGATTATCATTTCAGTGGTAAGGAGAATAAGGGGATATCGCTCGCAGTAGGTGACTGGACTTATCTCCGATAGAAGAAAAAAAAGGGAAGAAGGGAGGAAGAAAATAGATAAGACAGGAAGGAAAAGAATGGAAAACAAATATCAATGTAAAGGGAGGATACTGCAATGAGAACGAAATTGATTTTGTTAGGGAGTTTTCTACTTTTTGTGATGGTTGGGTGTGCCTCAAGTAGCTATTTCGGCGTCCCCAGCAAGGCTATTGGTGTTCCAGATGAATTCGGGCAGACAGAGGCAGTCATTGCGAGCGCCGAGAATTCCGAGGGTGCGAAGTACTGCCCGGAAAAGATCGCCAGAGCCAAGGCACTAGCTAAAGAAGGCGTAGAGACCTATTGGGCTTGTCATACCGCAGAGGGTATGGATCTTCTAGCCCAGGCCCGGAAACTGGCTAAAGAGGCGGAATCCTGTCAGCCG
>JBEKDJ010000215.1:0-8301 GCA_050014415.1 Thermodesulfobacteriota bacterium
TTTCTCTGGGATTTCAAAAGAGGCAGTCGCTATCAAACGTCTGCCTCTTCTTTTTACTAAGGAGTCCATAATTGATTAGACATATTGTTTGGAAAATCTCCCCTTCCCCCTCTTTGCCTGTCCGAAGACAGGAAAAGGATACCTAAGAGGGGAAAATCCTCCCTTTCGTAAAGGGAGGGGAGGAGGGATTTAGTCTTCTGCGTCCATACAATTATGGACTTATTAGTAATAGCGTGATAGGGGGACACACGCGAATGGGTAGTATCTTTTCAGACAGGATATCGGATGTTCCAAGGTCGTTTATCAGAGAAATCCTCAAGGTAACAATAGACGAATCTGTCATTTCCTTTGCAGGCGGATTCGAATCTGTCATTTCCTTTGCAGGCGGATTGCCGAATCGGGATCTGTTTCCTTTGGACGAGATTAAGGCAGCAACCAATAAGGTTCTGGAAACGGCTGGTAAAGACGTATTGCAGTACAGCACCTCTGAAGGCTATGGGGAATTAAGAGAATGGATCGTGAAGAGATATGAATCAAAGGGTATTATGGTGCATCCGGACAATATCCTTATTACCACAGGCTCACAGCAGGGGCTTGATCTTCTTGGCAAGACATTTCTCAATGAGGGAGACAACGTTGTCATTGAGGAACCGGGGTACCTTGGCGCCATTCAGGCCTTTTCTATCTACCGGTCCACGTTTTTCCCGGTGCCTGTAACCACAGATGGGATAAGGGCCGATCTGCTCGAGGCCACAATAGCAAATTACCTTATTAAGTTGATTTACTGTGTGCCGAACTTCCAAAATCCTTCGGGAATCAGCTATTCGGAGAAGAACCGAAGGGAGGTTGCCCGTATCCTGAAGGATAAGAAAACGATCCTGGTTGAGGACGATCCATATGGGGAGTTGCGGTTCTTAGGAGAAGATAAGTCGTCTTTTCACAAACTCATTCCAGAAAACACTGTGTTGTTGGGATCATTTTCAAAGATCGTTGTACCGTCTTTTAGGATCGGATGGGTAGTTGCCAGGACTGAAATCATGGAGAAACTTGTTATTGCGAAACAGGCATCCGACCTCCATACGAACTATTTTGGCCAGAGAATCATTCTGCAATATCTGAAGGATAACGACATCGATGCCCATATCAACAAAATCAGGCAAGCGTATGGAAGGCAGAGAGACGCAATGGTGACAGCGATACGAGAGTACTTTCCTGAGGAAACACAGTATACTCAACCGGAAGGGGGGATGTTCCTCTGGATTACGTTACCGGAGAGATTATCAGCCATGGAGGTTTTTGAAAAGGCGATCAGTCGGAAGGTGGCCTTCGTACCCGGCGATCCGTTCTATGTGAATAGAAGACATGTCAACACACTGCGATTGAATTATTCGAGCGTAGATGAAGAAACCATAAGGATTGGAATAAAACGGTTGGGAGAAGCACTAAAGGCTATGCTGCTCTGAATGTTACTGCTTGTCTCGTCTAGGACTGAAGATGAATAACATAAATTTAGCGACCATTAGCATTGATGATGCTGAGGCATTATTTCAGATATGGCACGACAAAGAAATGATAATATATACATACCATCCCTATATTGATACGATTGAGGAATGTCGTAACCGAATTAATGGAATAGTGAATTATCAAAAAGAAAACAACCATTATGGACCTCTTACAATTACTTATGGCGGTAAGATTATCGGGCTTGTTGGGCTTGAGCTTAAATCAGAAGAAGCAAAAGAGTATGAACTATGGTATATTTTATCAAAATTCTATTGGGGAAAAGGAATTGGGTCAGAAGTTGTAAGATTATTTGTTGACAGAGTCTTTTCAGAATTAGATATTGAAAGACTGTATGCTGAAGTTGTAACAGAGAACGTTGCTAGTTATAAAGTGCTAGAGAAGAATAGATTCGTTAAAGAAGGATATCTAAGAAGAGAGTTTTCAAGAGATGGAAGTATCAAAGATCTGTATGTTTATTCTATTTTAAGAGAAGAATGGGAGAGATAATCGCCACGCAGGTTAGCCCTGAAAGTCTGTCGTGTTTGCGTCGCTATCATCTAAATGAGTTTTTAATTGAACCCGAATCAGAGGAATAGGTAATGATGGCCTCAAAAACAATTCCCTTCAGTGGTGAGCAGCTAAAAGATATCGTCAGCCAATATCCAACCCCATTTCATATCTACGACGAGAAATCAATCCGGAAGAATGCACGTCATCTCATCGATTTATTCTCTTGGAATCAGGGATTCAAAGAATACTTTGCAGTCAAGGCAACTCCTAATCCATTCATTCTTAAAATTCTCAAGGCAGAAGGCTTTGGTACGGATTGTAGTTCTCTGCCAGAACTCATTTTATCCGAGGAAGCCGGAATTGTCGGAGAAGAAATCATGTTTTCCTCAAATGATACACCAGCAAAGGAATACATCAAAGCCAGAGAGCTAGGTGCTACAATAAACCTGGATGACATCAGCCATATATCATTTTTGGAAGAACACTGTGGTATACCCGACCTGATTTCCATTAGATATAATCCAGGCAAGTTGCGGGGCGGAAGCTTCATAATGGGGAAGCCAGAGGAAGCGAAATTCGGCTTCACAAGGGATCAAATATTCGATGGGTTAAGTAGACTGAGATCGAAAGGAGCTAGGCGATTTGGTCTGCATACTTTTATAGCATCGAATGAGCTCAATCCCCAGTATTTTGTGGATACCGCAGAGATGATGTTTGATCTCGCGCTTGAGGTAAAAGACAAGCTGTCAATTAAGGTCGATTTTGTTAATCTAAGTGGCGGGATTGGTATCCCCTACAAACCTGACGAGAAAACCGTTGATCTGAAATATGTAAGTGATGGCATTAGACGATGCTATGATAAGATGATTAAACCAAAGGGACTCGATCCTCTTTCAATTGTCATGGAATGCGGCAGGGCGATTACCGGGCCTTACGGTTATCTCGTATCTCGTGTTCTACACATCAAGGATATTCATAAAAAGCACGTAGGCCTCGATGCAAATATGGCAAACCTGATGCGCCCGGGGATGTATGGAGCTTACCACCACATCACGGTGATAGGAAAAGAAAACGAGCCACATAACCATGTCTATGATGTCACAGGATCGATTTGTGAGCCTATTGATAGATTCGCAATTGATCGACCTTTACCCAAAATTGAAATCGGTGACCTGCTTGTGATACATGATACTGGGGCTCATGGGCACTCGATGGGATTCAATTACAATGGCAAGCTTCGATCCGCAGAATTACTATTGCGGGAAAACGGCGAGGTGATTCAAATAAGGCGAGCAGAGACCGCTCAGGATTATTTCGCAACACTAGATTTCGAAGAACTAGAGGAGTTTCAAGTTTGAACGTTATCCACCGCTGCAGACATGGGAAAGAACGAAATAGGTGCGGAATATAACTCGCGATGCTCTTCATTTTTGAGGTAAGAGGATATGTTAGTAAAAGGCCTGAATAGATGCTCCTTTGGAATAGTGGGTATCCTTCTCTTATTTCTGGTATCACCGGCACTGGCAGATAAGTGGAGCCAGCGCTACATCGGAAGTCTTCCAGATTCTGCCTTTGCTGCCGTTGAAATTACGAAAGATGGAAAGACTATTCGACACCTTCCCCATCATGATCACACCGGAGAAATTGATATTGATCATTTGAAGAGCGCCTTAGGCAGAGTTCATCAAGTAAGATGGATAGACCCTGCAAACTTTTCCAAGGCCAAAGATCACTTGGAGCAACACTATCAGGTTTACAAGCAGGAACGGGCCAGAGCTCGGGGGTTGAAAGGTCCCATTAACATCAATAACGCAGCAATCGAGGAATTAATGCAGCTCCCTCACATTGGAGAAAAACGTGCGATAGCCATCATCGAATATCGGAAAATCTACGGAAGTTTTAAAGCCACATCCGAGCTAATACGTGTTCCTGGCTTCGGGCAAGAAATACTTAGGGACATCGAAGATCTCATTACTGTGGAATAGATTTACTCCTCTGGCTGGTTCATTTATCGGGCCAGAAATTAGGAAGGGACGTCAGGAGAGCAAGAAGAATTCGAAATGAGTTGATGTATCACCCCCACCTTCTCCCGCCGTGGGGAGATGGAGGAACGTTGGGTCACGAGCGATAGGAGGCATTGATCTTCACGTAATCGATGGAGAGGTCTGTCGTAAAAACGGAGAATTGGCTTTTCCCCTTGTGAAGGTCAATGGTAACCTTGAAGGATTCTCTTTTTAGAACCTTGCCCGCTCTCTGCTCCAATTGAGGGCCCGTTCCTACTCCCCCTTTCACAACAGGGACATTATCAAAGAAAACGTCGATTCGATTTGGGTTGATTTGGGCACCGGAATGACCCAGGGCACAAAGGATTCTCCCCCAATTGGCATCTTCTCCGAAGAAGGCAGTTTTTACCAACGGAGAATGGGCAACACAATAGGCTGCCTGTTTGGCGTCCTCTCGGTCCCGTGCTCCCCGGACTAGGAGCTCGATGAATTTGGTCGCCCCTTCTCCATCTTTCACTACACTCTTAGCCAGATTCTGGCAGACCTCGGAAAGCATGGATTGGAAGACTCCCGCATCGCGGCCCATGCGATTCGAAGAAGGATGGCCTGCTTTCCCGTTGGCCAAGAGCAATACTGTATCATTGGTGCTGTTCTCCCCATCGACAGTGATGCGATTGTAAGACTCCTCGGCGGCTGTTTTCAGCATCCGTTGAAGCACTCGTGCTTCGAAGTTGGCATCGGTGACAAGAAAGGAGAGCATCGTGGCCAGATCGGGACGAATCATTCCCGCACCCTTCACCATCCCGCATAATTTCACCTGTTTTCCTTTGATGCGACAGGTGGCCACTTCAACCTTAGGGAAGGTATCCGTGGTCATGATGGACTCAACGGTCTTCATCCATCCCTCCGGAGAGAGGCTTTCAACCAGCTCAGAGACCCTTCTCTCGATCTTCCTCATTGGAAGGGAAATCCCAATAACCCCCGTTGAGGCTGCGAATACCAACTCATCTCCCACGCCTAACCCTCTTGCCACCCATGAGGAAATTCTTTCGGCGTCTCTCAACCCCTGAGCCCCTGTACACGCATTTGCATTGCCACTGTTGACAACGACTGCCTGACAGAGGCCTCCTTTGATCCGCTTCAAGTTCAATTGGACAGGGGCTGCCTTCACCGTGTTGGTAGTGAAGAGTCCAGCGATCCGGGCAGGAACTTCGGAGTAGATCAAACCCAAATCCCTCTTCCCATCCTTCTTGATCCCTACTGAAACCCCCGAAAATAGAAAACCCGGAACCTTAAAATCGAGTGCTCTCATCTCTCGTCCTCGTCTTAGTCCTTTAAGAGCTGAATGAATAGGTGAGTGGGCTAACACTAAATGTCAAAGCTCAAATGTCGAAATTCAAAAGAAAAGGAATGTTATGATATTGAATCATCTTGAAATTCATTTGACATTTGGATTTTGGAATTTGACATTCCCCTCACCTTTCCCTAAGGGATAAGGAAGGGTGAAGGGCTTAGGCCCTTGCCTCTGATTCCTTTGGGAGGCAGCACTTCTTATACTTCTTTCCGCTTCCACAAGGACAGGGGTCATTCCGACCGGTCTTCTTCCCTTCTCTTCGAAAAGTCACGCCTTTCCCTTCTTCCGTTTCTCTTCCCGCACTTTGAGCACTCTCTCCCCGGCTCAGGGTGAAGGTTTGTTTCCGTTCCAACTTCATCTCCTGAGCCTCCTTTTCCTTGGCAATCTGAACGGCGAAGAGTTTTTCAACGGTGTCCTTCTTGATCCGATCCAGCATCTCAAGGAACATCTGGTAGGCTTCTTTCTGATATTCAATTTTCGGGTCTTTCTGGCCGTATCCTCTCAACCCGATCCCTTCCTTCAATTGATCGATTGCGAGGAGATGGTCCTTCCAATGGTAATCGATGGATTGAAGCATGATCACCTTCTCCAAATATCGAAGCATGGCCTCCCCGAATTCCTCTTCCTTCTTCCGATAGACATCTTTTGCTCCTTGAAGAACCAGTTCATTCAGGCGATCTCGATTTAAACCATCCTCTCTCGAAGAGACTGCCCAGCGGAAGGAGAACTGTTGATAGACCGCATCCTGGAGTCCTTTCAGATCCCAATCCTCTGGATGCACTTTCTCGTCCGCAAAAAGATCGACGATTCCCTCGGTCTGCTCCTCAACCATCTCCATCACAGACTCTTTCAAGTCCCCACCTGCCAAGACCTCTCGCCGCTGAGAATAGATGACCTCTCTCTGTTGATTCATGACATTGTCGTACTCTAACAGATGCTTCCGAATCTCGAAGTTCTGCGCTTCGACTCTTCTCTGGGCATTCTCAATTTGCCTGCTGACAAGCTTGGATTCAATGGGTTGATCTTCTTCCATCCCGAGTCGATCCATGATGCCAGCGATCCTTTCCGAGCCGAAAATCCTCAAGAGGTCATCTTCCAAGGAGAGATAGAATCTGGAGGAGCCGGGGTCGCCCTGTCTTCCGGATCTTCCTCTCAACTGATTGTCAATCCGCCGGGCTTCATGGCGTTCGGTTCCCAAGACGTGGAGGCCTCCCAATTCGATAACCTTCTCTTTCTCTTTCTGAACAGTCTGCAAGGCCTTCTCATGAGCCTTCCGCTTGGCCTCCTCATCCGCATCCTCGTCCTTCACCAGGGTCTTGGCCAAAAACTTGGGATTTCCCCCCAAAAGGATGTCGGTTCCTCTCCCGGCCATATTGGTGGAGAGGGTCACCGCGCCCACCCTCCCGGCCTGGGCAATGATTTCAGCCTCTTGCTCATGATGTTTGGCATTGAGAACATTGTGCGGGATCCCCCGTTTCTTGAGGAGTTGACTCAATCTTTCAGACTTCTCAATGGAGATCGTCCCTACCAGAACCGGGCGGCCTAATCGATTTAGCTCCTCGATTTCACGAACGACGGCACGAAACTTTTCTTCCTCTGACTTGTAGATGACATCGGAATAGTTCGTACGGATTAACGACATGTTGGTGGGGATGACGACCACATCCAGATTATAGATCTTGTGGAATTCCGCTGCTTCCGTGTCTGCTGTACCGGTCATACCGGCTAGCTTCTTGTACATCCGAAAGTAGTTCTGGAAGGTGATCGTGGCGAGAGTCTGGTTCTCGTTTTCGATCCGAACGTTCTCCTTGGCCTCCACCGCCTGATGAAGTCCGTCGCTCCACCTCCTGCCGGGCATGAGCCTACCGGTAAATTCGTCGACGATGACGACCTCCCCGTCTTTTACGACGTAGTCCACATCTCTTTTGAAAAGGGTGTAGGCTTTCAAAGCCTGATTGACGTGATGGAGTGTTTCGATATTCCTGGGATCGTAGAGGTTCTCCATCTTGAGCAGCTTCTCTACATGACCTACCCCCTCCTCCGTCAAGAAGGCCGTGTGGCTCTTCTCTTCCAATTGATAATCTTCTCCCTGTTTAAGGGAGGGAATGATGCGGTTGATCTTGTAGTACTTGTCCGTCGATTCCTCGGCGGGGCCGGAGATGATCAGCGGGGTCCTGGCCTCGTCGATCAGGATGCTATCCACCTCGTCGACAATGGCATAGTTCAGTACCCTCTGGACATAGTCTTCGATGTTGAATTTCATGTTGTCCCGGAGGTAGTCGAACCCAAATTCGTTATTCGTCCCATAGGTGATATCACAACCATAAGCCTCCTTGCGTTCCCGGTCGTTTAATTCGTGGACGATCACCCCTACGGAAAGGCCCAAAAACCGGTAGATCACACCCATCCACTCGCTATCCCTCTTAGCCAGGTAGTCATTCACCGTCACGATATGAACGCCCTGCCCTGCAATAGCATTAAGGTAAGCCGAGAGGGTGGAGACCAGGGTCTTTCCCTCGCCGGTGGCCATCTCTGCGATCTTGCCCTCATGAAGTATGATCCCACCGATCAACTGGACGTCAAAGTGACGCTCACCCAGGGTTCTTCTGCCCGCTTCGCGCACGACGGCAAAGGCCTCCGGAAGGATTGCCTCGACAGACTCCCCTCGCTCAATCCGCTCTTTGAACTCTGATGTCTTGGCCCGGAGTTGATCGTCGCTGAGAGGCGTAACTCTAGCCTCCATCTGATTGACCTGGTTAACAAGGGGCTGGATCCTCTTTAGCTCCCTCTCGTTCTTACTCCCCACGATCTTCTTGATCAACGAACCGATCATGAAATCTTTCTCTCCTTTGATTTTGCTTTTATATCAACACATTATATAATGGATAGAAAATGGTTTCAACAGCTCTTGGCAAAAAAACGACTTCC
>JBEKDJ010000216.1:0-8021 GCA_050014415.1 Thermodesulfobacteriota bacterium
CCCTAGCTTACCCACTATCCCCGCTCTTATCGGATTCAAGTGAATATATCGGGTCAGTTCCAGCAGGTAAGGATCCTCTTCACAGATGATCGATTTATACCTGTTCTGAAAGAGATGACCATCTCTCCTGTGTCGCAGGTTAAAGTTCACCGCATACCCCGTCAAAAGCTTCCTCATACTCCTGGATAGAGATTGGCGGCCGGTCCGAACCAATAGATGATAGTGGTTAGGCATAGGAGACCAGGCATACACAGTCAGATTCTCGTCCATGCACAAGTCTTGCAGCCTGTTCAAGAAGTCCTCCCGGTCTCGATCGGTGCGGAATATCTGTGTCCGCTCGATGCCTCGTCCCATGAGATGGTGCAAGGCTCCAGGAGCATCCAGTCTTGGCTCCCTAGGCATGTTGCCATATTATATCTCTTTGCTTAATTTGTCAAGTTGTTTTAGAACCAACGTCCCCTTTTTTCCTGATTAGGCTGAGTCAGATCCTCTACAGGCTCCTTAGCAAATGACAATGCGTCATCTTGAACTAATGGACCCTTTTCTCGTACCCTGCCCAGTATCGGTCTCTCAGTTCCTTTTTGTGGATCTTTCCAGAACCGGTTCTCGGAAGGGCATCGATGAAATCGATCGACTTCGGGGCTTTGTAATGGGCCATTCTCTCCTTGCAGAACCGGATGATCTCTTCCTCGGTTGCTTTTTCGCCAGATTTCAACACGACCATTCCTTTCACAGCCTCCCCCCATTTTTGATCCGGAACACCGATGACAGCACATTCTAAAATAGCAGGATGCATATAGAGTACATTCTCGACCTCTGTCGAATAGACATTCTCTCCTCCCGTCAGGATCATGTCCTTCTTTCGATCGACGATTGTCACATACCCTTCTTCATCCATTACTGCTAAATCGCCGGTATAGAGCCACCCATCCCGAATCGACTTCTCCGTTTCTTCAGGCAATTTCCAATACCCTTTCGTTACAATATCACCCCTGACAATAATTTCCCCGACTTCTTTTTCGTCCCTATTTATCTCCTCGCCTCGGTCATTGACCACTTTCAGCTCGACGCTGATAAATTCCCTTCCCGTCTTCGATTTGAATCGAAGCTGATCTTCGTAGGACAATCTCCTTAAATGCTCTTTTAAGATGGAGAGGGTGAGGTAGGGACTGGTCTCGGTCATGCCATAAGTCTGTACATAGTCGCATCTGAAGATCTCAAGGACTTTTCTAACCACTTCCGGGGCGATGGGTGCTCCTCCGCTCAAGAGGACCCTCAAACTCCGAAAATCGTATTTCCCAACATCAGGATGGTTGACCATCAAGTTGAGCATGGTCGGGATGAGGTTAGTGACCGTCACCTTCTCCCTTTCTATGGTTTCCAGGACAACCCTTGGCGCGAAATCCCTGAGCAGCACATGGGTCCCACCTACCCAGGTAATCGACCAGGTTGCCCACGCATCCGCAAGATGGAATAGCGGCGCCACATGAGCCCACACGTCACTATCTGTGAGATGAATCTCTGCGATGGCACCAAGGGCATGGGTGCAGACGTTTCTATGTGATAACATCACGCCTTTGGGACGACCCGTGGTACCACTCGTATAGTAGATTTGGGCAATATCTTCGTCAATAATCCCGGGCTCAGGAAGCGCATGGGAATCCGATTGGCGGAGTGCGAACTCATAATCGAAATCCCGGCCTTTTCCCCTATTTGCCTCTTTCTTGTTCGAAAACCGGTTACTCCCTTTTTCTTCGCCGGTCCAGAGGATCTTCTCAATCCCGTGACCCTCCTCTGCGCAAGCGTTAACCTCCTCCCGGAATGTGGGATCGGCAATCAAGATCTTCGACTCCGAATCTTGGAGGATGAATTTGATCTCCGTGGGTGAAAGCCGATAATTGATGGGAACGGAGATCGCCCCGATCTGTGAAATTCCATAGTAGGCTTCTAAGAAATAGTGGCAATTGGGAAGGAGGATGGCCACCTTGTCACCTTTCCCTGCTTCCAGATAATTCAAGCAACGGGAAAGGCGGTTGATTCGATCGGAGAATTCCTGATAGGTCCACCGGTTCTGACCACAAACAATGGCCTGCTTCCCGGGAAAGAACTTGACAGCTTTCCTTAAGGTTTCAGCAAGGATCAATATTTATCTCCTCATAGACTGTGTGGTGACTGATAGACCTATTAACACATCAGATGATATTTTCAAGGAAGGATTTTATGAGCGATGGATCATGGGAGCAGTACCTCGAAGAATCAAGATCACAAGCATTATCCTCCCCCTTGGGAGGAGGAATGAGCCCCGAACCACTTGAGGTTCAGGGTACTGCCCTGAACTCTGCGTGGCGTAGGGGTGGCGGTGGACAAGGTATGTTCCCCCTCACCCCTGCCCTCTCCCGCCAGGAGACTATGTCGTAAGTCCGTTCATAGTTCGACAGGCTCACCACGAACGGACCATGGACAATAAATATCAATGACTTAGCCGTTCGTCCTGAGTTTATCGAAAGGCGAACGGCTAATTACGACACAGTCTCCAAAGGAGAGGGGAATAATCCGGTTATTTTCTGAGCGAAGTTAAAGATCCGCGCCGGCAGATGTGGCGCTGGAAAATTCAATAAAGGAGGGATACAAGTTAATCCGTCAATTGAAAGCTCATCACTTCTGTCGTACTCGATCGGCTCAAACTATCCTGGGATTGAACGTACCAGTAGATGGTGGAGCCGCTCTTGTTCCCAACGAGTGACTTGATGAGTGCCCACTGGAGCCATGAAAGTTGTCGAGAGAAGACATCAGTATTGGGTGCTGTATTCCTAAAGGTCACAGCCCTGGTCTTTGAGAAAGAGGGATCTCGCCCAAACCATGCTTTGAAATTGACATTGCAGTTATTCTGCCAGCTCAGTTCCGGCAGTTCTCTCCTACTCGTAGGGAACAGAGTTGGATTCAACACCGGTTGAGGCTCTGATACGGAAATCGAATATTTGTTACTGGACACTTGAGAGCCATCCGATAGGGTCGCAACCACCTTCCAATAGACATTTCCCCCGTAGGCCCCAGGGATCTTTAAGACCTTCTTCCAATGAGAGGAGGTCATCAGTTTTTCCCTGCTGTCCCCAGATGCCCCGATCCTAACTGGAATGTAAGCAAATGTCGGATCGGCCGAAAACTGAATTTCAAAGCCGGTCGGCGAGACAATGGAATTCCACGAAAAGGTTGGAGGAGAATTTAGGGAGCATGGGTTGAAGGAAGCCCCATCCGAAGGTGAGGAGAGTCCGATTTCAAATATCCCTTTTCCACTCATCGAGATGGCAACCGGGTTTCTCCTGGAATCACTCGAAGAAATGTCAAAACGACTGACAATTGTTCCTGCTGCACTTGGGAAAAATCGAGCCAAGAATGCACAGCTTTCCCCCAGGACCAATGCCCTCCCAGAACAATTATCCCCTACAACCTGGTAAGAGGCTGATGGTGAGGAAACGCCTTCGATCACCAAATTTGGGCTCCCAATATTTAGAATGGTGATCACCCTTTCTGAAGGACTCCCAACAATCACATCACCGAAATCGATAGAAGTCGGATAGACATAGATCGTCGACAAATTCAGCCGACCAAACCCATAAATGGTGTCTTGTCCAGGGTTTCCCATATCGATGGCAGAAGAAGTTAGGACATCCCAAAGCTGGGACACCGTTAGAGTAGGGATGTTTGAAAGGATCAGCGCTGCGGCTCCAGCCACATGGGGAGAAGCTGATGAAGTGCCAAAGAAGAGATCAGGCTGATAAACAGCGCTCGTAACCCCGTCTGGCCCACTTATCTCCGGCTTCATCCGGCCATCGCTTGTCGGACCTTGGGAGCTGAAATCTTCTTGGGGACCTGTGGTCCATTTGGTCCAATCAATCGCAGCCACTGCCATGACTCCAGTGGCATCGGAGGGGGATACCAGGCTGCCAGAAGCCACATGAGGACTTAGGTCGTCATAGAAACTAAAGATATGAAATCGATGATTTGCTGTTGTACTGTACTTTTTTACTGCGAGATAATAGGTTCCGGACGTGGGCACAAGATAGACAATTTCCTCAGCAGGCGGTTGGGTTCCAGTCTGCGCGTTCGTACTCCATGCTACGAGCGAAAACGAACTATCAAAGAGTAACAGATCATAGTCTTGATCGGTCACAGGCCAGGCATCCCAGGTCAGAGTGATGACCATGACATATCCTGCCACACCATGGATGGTGAGGAAGTTGCTTAGTATCGAAACATTATGGAGTCGATTGCCATCTGTATCTCTAAAGGTCGCCTCATAATGGCTCTCGGCATCGTTTCCGGCCGCATTGACCCATAGAATACCACTCCGGTAGGCGTGGTTTGCGGAACAGACGGCATTATCGAAGTAGCAAGTTCCATCGTAGAAATTGGTATTGTACCAACCGACGGAATGGTTGATGATTCTAATTCCGCTGGTAATGCAATAGTCCTTTGCATCCCTGAGGTCAAGAGTGTCTCCAACTTTAATCAGGTAGAGCTGTGCACCGGGTGCCATTTCATGGACAATTTCTGCAACGGCTGTACCGTGGACCTCTTCTGTTTCAGAAGAAAAATCCGTGGGGGCACAGCCCGTGCCCGTACAGTCCACTTTGATCACTGAACTCGGAAGCACCCCGCTGCCAATGGCTGTCGACAAACCGGCAAATCCTAGATCGATGATTGCTACCTTCGCGTTTCGGCCATCGTAACCCGCTGAGTGGTAGGAAGATGCTCCGGTAAGGTTCACACCCTCGCTGACAACGTCCGCACTGACAACGTCCGCACGCGGTCGATCCGGGAGTCTGATGAAAGAGATACCTTTGACATGATCGGCAATCTTTTCAATCGATTGAATGGGAACCCTTGCCTTGATGACAGCATCGCCACTTTTTATGATCTCACACCCATAAGCCTTGAGGGCTTCGATGTCAATTGTATCCTTCGATTTTCCTTCCTCAGGTAGTAGAAACACTACGACCCCATCCTGTCCATTCATCCTGATCTCGCTCTGCAGAGCAAACTCCTTGGACACCGCCCCTCCCTGAATGGTGTATCTCTCTTGTAGATCGAGAAGGGTGCTTTGGATTCTTGGATGGACTCTTCTCCCCTCCTTAATAAGGTAAGACTCTTCAGAATGGACGGTTTCATAGCAAAAAGGCCAAACGAATACTAGTAGGATTAGCAAAGAGTATTTCACAGATCTTCCCGCTCTTATTCTCATTTCTCGACCTCCTCCAGTTTAATTATCCCATTGGATAGCAGATCTATTGGGTAAACGAATTGAGAGAACCAGCGGCTCCTTGGCAAGGGAGGCCAATTCGTCACCCGGTACAAGCGCTCTCAATAAATTCTGCGATACTTTTTCAACATTGATTCGGTGGGTATTTACCAATGTTTCCTTCTCCTTCTGTGAGATGGCGGGATCCACCACGACGTAAACCCGCAACTTCTCCTCCTGATAGAAGAGATGATGTGTCTTGACAAACTCCTCCCGGTCGGGTGATATCAGAAATTCGTAAAGGGCCGAGCTCAATTTTCTCAGTTCCCACGGGGGCTTGAGTTGGACCTCCGTATGATTCTCTAATGAAAACAAAAAATTATGGCGGACACAAACGGTTAACAATATCAAGATAATCAATATCGTTCGTATCTTGAACAAGCTCTGCCTCAGAAGGCCCACAGTTTTATTTCGATCGGATAACGGATTATAGCTGAACTTGTACAATTTTGGGAAGCATTTTCTGTGCCACATATGTTGAAAATCGTAACGTTCTAATTTCTAAAGCTTTTGCACCCCTATAGCTGAGGACTAACCTGGTCAATAATTGACCAAATTATGAGAAGCTTGACAATTGCTACTTGCGTCTTACAGCGCCGCCAGTGACTTGCCCGCCCAGTTTTTGGGGCGCTGAGACTCTTAGGAGTAAACTCACCGAGGCCATCGTGGAGGCTTCACAGGCCCGCACCCCTTCACGCCTATCCACATGGATTTCATACATCATGAAGAAGTCCTATCTATTTCTCGGTTAAGTTGCAAACATTCTCCAGAAGATCGGCCTTATGAGGCCTTGAAGAGGGGGTTGGCCAAGAGGAGGCAAATACGGCCATCCCAACCGGCCCCCAGAGGACAAATGAAAATGGGGTGGGCAAGCCGCGGTGACTATTGACCTTAGAATGAAATAATGATAATCAATATGGGAGTTTTGAACCAGGAGGCAGAGTTCACGCGTTCTGATCCTGACTTGTCTTGAATCTCTTACTTCAACCGGATGGAGGAATTCTTTAGTCAGATTGATTAAGAATCGCAGAGGCTGGAAGATTGTCGCATTATCGGCGGGAGAAACCAACGGGATCTTATTCAACCATGAATCGCCAAGAAGTGGATTTGAATTTGTCACCAGAAAGCTAACAAACACCGCTGACATTCTCTTCTCTTTTGGATTCAGATCATATGGATCAGCCCACTCAGATATCTGATGTATATGCCGTCATTCTTGCCGGTGGTTCTGGTACTCGTTTCTGGCCTCTAAGCCGGGAAACCTGCCCAAAACAGATGCTCCAGATTGTGGGAGAGGATACCCTCCTCCGGCAGACCATCAAAAGGATCAATGGTTTTGTTCCTCCACAGAATATTTGGATTGTTACGACAGAAGATAAAGCTCAAGACCTGCGGTTTCATATCGAGGCCTTGGGATCTTTTGCCAAAGAGATCCAATTCATCCAGGAACCCATGGGAAAGAATACAGCTCCGGCCATTGGTCTGGCCGCCATTTACCTCAATCACCTTTCTCAGGAATCGGTGATGATCGTCATGCCCTCCGACCACGCCATTCCTGATACGGAGAAGTTTCTGGATGACGTGAGGTTGGCCATTCAGGGAGCAAAGAAAAACCATCTCGTTACTTTCGGGATCAAACCGAGTCGGCCTGAAACAGGTTATGGCTACATTAAGATTAGCCAGAAACCGAAAGCGAAGGTTCAGGGTCTACATAAGGTTGAAGGCTTTTTTGAAAAACCTGATCTTGAGACTGCGAGAAGATATCTCTCCGATGGCAGTTACTTCTGGAACTCTGGTATCTTTGTCTGGAAGACCTCAGCGATCCTTTCGGAGATCAAGAAACACCTCCCAGCCCTTCATCGGATGCTCATGGAGACCGGATCACTCCTTTTCCCCCCAGATGAATCCAAAACAGGCGACAAATATACTGGCTTAAAGGACCCGGTGAGACTCAGCAGTTTCAAAGATCATTACTCCCGTTTGGAAAGTGTCTCTATCGATTACGGCATTATGGAACGAAGTCACAATGCCCTGATGGTCCCCGCAACTTTTCAATGGTCTGATTTAGGAAGCTGGAGCGCACTCGATGAAGTGATTGAAAAAGATGGTTCGGGGAATATTCTCAAGGGGAACACGATCGATATTGAAAGCCAAAACTCAATCATATTTTCTGGTGAAAGGCTCATCGCCACGATCGGACTCAAAGACATGGTGGTGGTAGATACCCCAGATGCAACTCTAGTGACTCCAAAAGAGAAGACTCAAGATGTCAGAAAGATTGTGGAGACATTGAAGCAGACTAACCGTGAAGAACACCTCCTCCACAAAACCGTTGAGAGACCTTGGGGAAGTTATACCGTTCTGGAGAAGGGGAATGGATATAAGATTAAGAGGGTCGTTCTCAAGCCCGGGGCGAGGTTGAGTCTCCAACTCCACAGGAGGAGGACCGAGCACTGGGTGATAGTGGCAGGAAGTGCCAAGGTCACCCAAGAGAATGAAACTTATGTGGTTCATGCAAACGAAAGCACCTATATCCCTATGAACGCCAGGCATCGTCTCGAAAACTCAGGAAAAGAACCTCTTCAGGTCATTGAAATCCAAAACGGCGACTACTTGGAAGAAGACGATATCGAGCGCTTTCAAGACGACTACGGCCGAAAAGACAATCACCATTAACCTGAACCTCGACCTTAGACCAGCCGACGGTCAGAGAAGACCCGTT